>NZ_JAAVXH010000069.1:0-3029 GCF_012273755.1 Dickeya sp. CFBP 2040 | reverse complement strand
CGCCCCTGCCGGGGTGAGCGCCGTCACGCCCGCCAGCGTCGGCGTGGCTATCGCCGGGATAAAGCCGCCGCTGCCCGGTTGCAGATTGGTATTGCTGATGTTCTGGGTGAAATTAGCGGTGATTGCGCCGCCCGCCTGAATGGTCGCGGCGTAGGTTTGGCCAACGACTTTTTCATATACAGGCTCACCGCGAAGACGATAAATTAGATAATTTCTAAGTGCGTTATCGTAAGGATAAGAATTCCGTAGGTTAAATCCGCCAACATAACTCCCCGAATTATATGCTGACACATAAGAACCATTAAGCTGCATATCTGGTCGATAGTTTACATCGCCGGGTTCTTTCACATCCATTTCGATACTTTCATAGACCAAATACTGATATGTCGAACCACTTTCATAAGAGGTGTTATTTAGCTTGTCACCACGTAAAACAATATTCCCATTAGCTATCAAGGATGAAGCACTATTAATAACAGCATCTGATGCTGAAACAATTAGATCATTAGCAGAATTAATTCTGGATAATCCACCCTGAGCTGATACGACGACACTATTATCTTTGATTGGAACTTTCTTAAGACTGGCACTCTTACTCGTTGTGTAATAAGAGATATATGGTATTAAATCACCCGAAGCATCAAACTCAAAATAAAGTCCATACTCGTCATATCCAAATAAACTCATTGGAATATGTGCTATTGCCCCCCCCGCCCACGATGGCATATCCGCCGCCGAGCTGCTGCTTTCGGTCACTGTCAGCCCTTCGCGCTGGTTGGTCAGCGTCCCGGTGCGCACCGTGATATCCCCGCGCTGGGTTTCGATGGTGCCTGAGCTGTTCAGTACGCTGCTGCCGGCATTGCCTGCCGCATCACGCTGTATCCACAGGCTGTTCCCCGCCAGAATGTTGCCGAACCGGTTGACCAGTGCGTCCGACAGCAGCCACAGGTTGCCGCCGCCGTACAGCAGGCTGCTGTTGTCTATCAGCCCGCCCGCCTGCAACAACAGGTCCGCTGCCGTTCCCACAAAGCCCCGGTTGGTGATGTTGCCATCGGCCCGCAGGCTCAGCGGCCCGCCGCCCTGAATGCTACCGCTCTCCGTCTGGCTGAGGGCCGCCGCCGACAGCGCGCTCGCGCCATTGCCGGCCACGATGCGGCCCTGCTGCGTCAGCGTGCCGGTGCTGGTCACCGTCACCCCGTTGCCTTGCAGCGTCCCCGCCTGCACCAGGTCGCCGTTCACGTTCAGCGTCAGCTGCCCACCCGCCGCCAGCGCACGGGTCAGGGTGAACGGGCCGCCGATATCCGCCTGCAGGTTGCCCAGCGCCGCCAGCTGACCGTTCTGCGTCAGTTGCCCGGTGCGCAGAGACAGGTCCCCCGCACTGTATAGCCGCGCCCCGTCCGCGTTGGTGATACCCGCCGCCTGCAACGCCAGCCGCGTCAGCCCCAGCAACGTGCCCCGGTTTTCCAGTTGCCCGTTGGTGGTGATGTCCAGCTGCCCGGCCTGCACCGTCCCGCTGTTGCTCCACTGCGGCAGGTGCAGCGTCAGCCCGTTCTGCGCCTGCAGCGTGCCGGTGTTGTCCAGTTGCGTGGTGGTCAGCATCAGGTCCGCGCCCTGCGCCCAGCCGGCGTTGGTCAGTTGCGCGGCATTCAGCGTCAGTGCGCCGCCCGACAGCAGCTGGCCGCCGCTCAGGTTGCTCAGCAGGCTGCCGCCCTGTACCGTCAGGCCGTTATGGCCTTCTATCTGTCCTGCGTTGCTCACCGTCGCGCCGCCGAGCGACACCGTTGCGCCCAGCAGCGTCGCCCCGGCACTGTTCTCCAGTGTGTTATCCAGCGTGGCGGTCAGTTGTCCGCTGCCGGTTATCGTGCCCTGATTGCGCAGGTTGCCGCCCCGCAGCGTCACGGTCTGCGCCTGCCACTGCCCGGCAGTGTCTATCGTGGCCGCACTCAGGCTGAAGGCGCCGTTGCCCAGCACCCGGCTGTCCGCCCCGCCCTGATAGGCCCCCGTCAGTTGCAGGGTGCCGTCTTCCAGCCCCAGCAGCGTGCCCTGATTATCCAGCGTCTCCGCGTTCAGCGACAGTCGCGCCGACTGCCACAGCCCCTGATTGCGCAGGGTGCCGGTGGCAATCTGGCCGCTGCCGCCGCTCAGCAATTGTCCGCCGGCCTGATTAGTGACGTTGTCACTGAATTGTGCATTAAAACCGCCCAGCGCGGTCAGCGTGCCGCCGTTGTCAAACTGCTGCCCGTGCAGCGTCGCCATCCCCTGGGTGGCAAGCTGGCCGGTATTACTCAGGCTGGCCGCGTCAACCGTCAGACTGTTCAGCCCGGTTATCTGCCCCCGGCTGGTCAGCGACGTCCCGCTGAAGCGCAGGTCTTGTGCCTGCCACAGCCCGGCGTTGTCGGCGTTATCAATGGCCAGCGTCGCCGTGCCGCCGCTCAGCAGCTGGCTGTTGTCGCTGCCGGTATAGCGCGACACCCCGCTCAGCGTCAGTGCCGCCGTGCCCTGAAGGCGGCCCCGGTTGTCCAGCGTGCCGGCCTGCAACGTCAGCGCGTCCCCCTGCAGCACGCCGGCGTTATCCAGCATTCCCGCCGTCACCGTGGTGACGCCGTTACCCAGCAGCGCCCCGTCTGCGGTATTGGTCAGTTGCCCCCGGCTGGTCACGTCCAGTTGTGACAGGCCCACCAGTCGCCCGGCGTTGGTCAGTTCCCCGGTACTGAGCTGCAAGCGGTCGCCGCCCATCTCGCCCTGCTGACTGACCGTCTGCGCCGTCAGCGTCACCGCCCCGTTGCCCAATACCCGGCTGCCTGCGCCGCCGGTATAGTCCTGCAACAGGGCCAGCGTCACGCCGTCCGTCGCCAGCAGCGAACCGTTGTTCGAGAGCGTATCGGCATTCAGGGTCAGGGTGTTCCCCTGCCACAGCCCCTGCGTGTTCACCGCGCCGGCCTGCACCTGCCAGTCGCCGTTGCTGAGCAGCTGGCCGTCCGCGCCCACACTCAGTGCGCCGGTCAGCCGCAGCTCACCGCCCCGTTCCG
>NZ_JAAVXH010000068.1:0-265 GCF_012273755.1 Dickeya sp. CFBP 2040 | reverse complement strand
CCAAAACCATAGGCAGGATACTGATGTGCCAGTTTTTGTAGTACCTCGACCACAGGCAGATCCCGTGCTGTGTTCGGGCAATAATGCAACAGACTTCGACTGATACCGATAATCCGGCACCCGCGTCGTTCGCTGGCCTGATGTTCCGTCATGACATAACGCACCAGCTCACGCTTCTCAGGCACCGTTAAAGTTTTTTTGAAACAACATCCTTAAGAATTTCATGATCTAAGCTCAGGGAGGCGTACATTTGCTTTAATCGGCG
>NZ_JAAVXH010000067.1:0-1337 GCF_012273755.1 Dickeya sp. CFBP 2040 | reverse complement strand
TGCAGGAAGGCTCTGGCCGTGTACAAACCGTGCGCATGATTTTGGTCGTCAGTCATGCTCAGGCTGTGTCATTGAGCATTGACCCGGCAGTGGTGCTGGCAACGCGTAAGTTTGTTGATGACAAGGCGATTGAGGTGAAAGCCTATGCCGATGGGCTGATGACCAGCCATGTGAATGACGCGAATCCGCATAAGCAGTATGCGCCGATTGCCAGTCCCTCGCTGACGGGGGTGCCGACTGCGCCAACAGTAAATTCCGGGAATAACTCATCCCAGTTAGCGACAACCGCATTTGTGCATAACGCGCTCGCTGATAACGCCTTCGCGCTGGATTTTACGGGCACAGTGCAGAACTTCGATGTGCCGTGGGATGCCAAAAGCGGACTTTACATGGCGGATTTTGTCGGGTCACATACAGATGTTGTTTTGCACTTTCATGGTTCAGCGGCGAGTTGTACCGCCCTTCAGTTTGCTGCGCGTTACGGTAACGGCGGGTTGAGTTATCGGACGTCCCGCGATAGCTGGGGCTTTGAGCATGACTGGGAGCAGATTTACACCACCGGATTCAGGCCATCGCCTGCGGATATTGGGGCTATTTCTGTATCTGAGCTAACCGGCATCCCACTGCCCTGGCCGCAAGCTACCGCTCCTGATGGCTGGCTCAAATGCAATGGCCAGGCATTTGATAAAAACCGCTATCCACGGCTGGCGCAGGTCTACCCATCAGGTGTGCTGCCGGATCTGCGCGGCGAATTTATTCGCGGCTGGGATGATGGGCGGGGAGCGGATGCAGGGCGCCAATTGGGTAGCTGGCAAGAAGGATCGTATATGCTGCAGGAAGTATTAGACCCGCCCAATAATGTTGTTAGTTTTTCATGTAACTCTAGAAAGACACTGAATTGGGATACTCCTGTATCTAATAATATCAATATATTAGCGAGAGCGGTGGCTGCTGCAGGTACGTGGGGTAATGGCGCGCAAGGCTACATTGGTGTGACCCGCCCCCGCAACATCGCCTTTAACTACATCGTGAGAGCTGCGTAATAAGTGATAAATATTTTTTATGTAAGAAATGCCAATTAGGTAATAATGGGATAATACCAATTAAATTATTTCTTAACCTTTTTAAAAAATAATATGTTAATTATTTATGGGCAGTTATTTTATTTTCACCTTTTCCTACCCGCCTGAATGGCGGGTTTTTTTTATCCGTTTGTTGTGCCATGGCAGAGACAACGCCAGTCAGGCGATTTGCCGCCCGTCTCTTTGCATAATGTTGTCAGAGGCAACAATAAAATGGAATGGCTTGCAAAAACAGGCCGCGATTAGGGCTGTGTT
>NZ_JAAVXH010000066.1:0-4446 GCF_012273755.1 Dickeya sp. CFBP 2040 | reverse complement strand
TTTAAGCGCTTTATCGAAATCGAAGGGCTGGGACATATGTCATTCCTTTTTGATTGTATATTACTGGAATGACACAGAATTTCTAACACTCCCTGTCTCTCTCCTTCCGTTCTCTTGCTAATTTGCATATGACCAACAACTCTGGTAATGCTTTTGTTTCCTGGCAAAACATCCCTCAATAATTACTCAGGATAAGTTAGACTATACTCAACTGTTTACTGGGTATTGACCACCATGATAAGTCCCACCACATCTTTAAAAGCATTTAATTCTTTCTCTTTACTAGCTTCAGCGACAGATATTATTACTATCGCAAGTACAACTGAGTTGTTATCTGCATGGCAACGTGCTTATCAGAACGGATTACCCGTTTTGATATTGGGAGGAGGAAGTAATGTACTCTTTCTTGAGGATTTTCACGGTGTGGTGCTCATTAATCAGCTAAAAGGGATTGAGGTCAAAGAGACTGAATCTGAGTGGATGCTTCATGTGGGGGCTGGAGAAAACTGGCATCACTTAGTTGAGTATACGCTAGATTGTCATATCGCTGGTCTTGAGAATCTGGCGTTAATTCCGGGGTGTGTTGGGTCTGCGCCAATCCAGAATATCGGTGCTTATGGCATGGAGTTGAAGAGCGTATGTGCCTATGTCGATATGCTGAATCTGGAAACGGGTGAAGCAACACGGCTGAGTGCTGAAGAATGCCGATTTAGTTATCGAGACAGTATTTTCAAACATGAGTATCAGAATGGATTTGCTATTATCGCTGTAGGCTTACGTTTATCCAAAGATTGGAAACCCATTTTGGCATATGGTGAGCTTACCAGGCTTGAACCTTCGACAACAACGGCAAGGCAAATATTTGAGGCTGTCTGTCAGATGAGGCGTAGCAAATTACCTGATCCTGCAATTATGGGTAATGCCGGAAGTTTTTTCAAGAATCCGGTTATTCCTGCAGTTATAGCTGATCGTATTTTAGCCAATTATCCGAATGCACCTTATTATCCACAGCCGACTGGTGACGTAAAATTGGCGGCGGGTTGGCTTATTGATCAATGTGGTTTAAAAGGACACCAGATTGGCCAGGCTGCTGTACATGATAAGCAGGCTCTTGTTCTTGTCAATAAAGGCGAAGCGACGGGCCATGATTTGGTTGAACTTGCTCGTTATGTCAGAAACCAGGTCGCAACAAAATTCAATGTTTGGCTTGAGCCGGAAGTGCGTTTTATTGCTGCCCAAGGAGAAGTGAATGCGGTGGAGATTTTATCATGAAAGATTATACTGTCCCGCTCAGGCTAGTCTCTATTCTAGCTGATGGCGAATTCTACTCAGGGGAATATCTCGGTGAGTTAATGGGAATGAGCCGTGCTGCCATTAATAAACATATCCAAACCATTAAAGAATGGGGGCTGGATGTCTTTACGGTAACCGGGAAGGGGTATGCGCTTTCAGCTCCAATTGAATTGCTCAATGCGGATGAAATTCGTTCCAAAATACCAGGCGGTAATATAGCTGTCTTACCCGTTATTGATTCTACCAACCAATATCTGCTGGACCGTCTCGATTCGATATATTCGGGAGATGCCTGTATTGCTGAATATCAACAGGCAGGTCGGGGGCGGCGTGGGCGACAATGGTTTTCTCCCTTTGGCAGTAATCTTTATTTATCGCTGTATTGGCGTCTTGAGCAAGGGCCTGCTGCCGCTGTTGGTGTTAGTCTGGTTATTGGCATCATTATGGCGGAAGTCTTGCATCAGCTGGGGGCTGAAGGGGTACGAGTAAAATGGCCAAACGACCTGTATCTGCATGACAGGAAGCTGGCTGGCATTCTTGTTGAATTGAATGGCCGCACGGGAGATGCTGCGCATTTGGTTATCGGTGCTGGTATTAATTTGCGTATGAATTCATCAGGTTCTAATGTGATCAATCAAGGATGGATTAATTTGCAGGAGGCTGGTATTGATATTAATCGCAATATGCTTGCTGTAAAAATTATTACTGAGTTGCGTACTGCTTTGGTCGTTTATGAACAGCAAGGCCTGTCATCTTTTATTTCTCGCTGGAAAAGTCTGGATAATTTTTATAACCGTACAGTAAAGTTGATTGTCGGTAATCGGGAAATAATTGGTATTGATAAAGGTATTGATAGCCAGGGAGCATTGTTGCTTGAGCAGGATGGTGAGATTCAGTCTTATATTGGTGGCGAGATTTCTTTGCGTGGATGTTAGATAATATAGGGGATTATTATCCCCTCTGTTTTACTTTCTTAGGCGTACGCACTCGACTGCATGGTTTGCTATTTTTGTCATAATAAGACTCGCCCGCTCACGAGTTGGTAATATATTTTGTTTAAGGTTTAGTCCATTAATCTCTGTCCACAATTGTGTAGCGATATTAACTGCTTCCGCTTCTGTCAGTTTCGCATAATTATGGAAGTAAGAGTTTGGATTGGTAAATGCACCCTGTCGGAATTTCAGGAACCGATTGATATACCAAGTCTTTAGTAGGTCTTCAGGCGCATCTACATAAATGGAAAAATCCACAAAGTCAGATACAAAAACGCGGTGAGGATCGTGAGGATAATCCATTCCGCTTTGTAGTACGTTTAGCCCTTCAAGAATCAGAATGTCTGGTTGCTCTATAACCTTGTTGCAGTCAGGAACAATGTCGTAGATTAAATGCGAATAGGTAGGTGCTATGACTCTGGGGATGCCAGATTTTATCTCAGAAACGAATTTCACCAGACTATGCATGTCATAGGACTGAGGAAATCCTTTTTTCTTCATCAAATTTCTTTGTTGCAATATTTTGTTGGGATGCAGGAAACCATCAGTGGTAATCAGTTCAACCTTGCGATGTTCTGGCCAACGGCTAAGTAATGCTTGTAATACACGCGCAGTTGTACTTTTCCCTACGGCAACACTGCCAGCAATACCAATGATATAAGGAATTTTCTGCGCATTGGTTCCCAGAAATTGCTCCAGTACGGCTTGGCGCCGTAAGTTGGAGCTGATGTAGAAATTCAGTAAACGGGATAAGGGCAGATAAATTTCCGCAACTTCATCCAAAGACAGATCTTCGTTAATGCCTTTGAGCTTAATAATTTCATCTTCAGCCAGGGTCAATGGTACTGAGTCACGTAAGTTTGCCCATTGCTGGCGATTAAACTGAAGATAAGGCGTGACGAAAGATTGCGCTTTATTAGTCATAAATGTGCTTCTGTTTAACGCTACCGGTAGGAAGGAAAACAACCAGATTTCAGTATATAGAACTGAGACCCAGGGGGCTGGACAGGTAACAGCCGCAGCATCCTTTCCTGAATAAGAATTTATCGTCCAGTGGGCAGGTTACCACCATGAGGGGCAGAAAAAGAAGCAAAAATCTGTATCAACGTTGACACCTGTGATACGTACATCGGGATAGATAACCGCTGGTGAGTATGCGTTTTACACGATGCAAAGCAAAAGTGCCTTGCAGTTGCGTCGTCATCATTTCCTTAATGCCAACTGAGACAGGTAACTGACAGATGCTTTTCGTTACAGCATTAATCAGCAATCGCTTTATATGACGCTTATTTGCACGAATGCTTGGCAGTAATGTGAAACGGCATCCGAATTTGTGCAAAATCTAATCGATAGCGCATTTTGAGCGATTTTTTTGTTGCATAGACTGGCCCCTCTGCCTAGAATGCGCAGCACTTGATGCCGGCTTAGCTCAGTAGGTAGAGCAACTGACTTGTAATCAGTAGGTCGCCAGTTCGATTCCGGCAGCCGGCACCATCAAGTACACACAATTAGGTGGGGTTCCCGAGCGGCCAAAGGGAGCAGACTGTAAATCTGCCGTCACAGACTTCGAAGGTTCGAATCCTTCCCCCACCACCAAATTCAAGTCGTAAAAGCGACTGAACCAATGTGATAAGTAACATAAGTCACGTTGGGGAAGGTGAGAACCTTCGAGAAGGTTCGAGTCGAGCAACGCGAGACAACGTGCGTAGCGCGGCCCGAAGGGTGAGGAGCGAAGCGACGAGTAATCCTTCCCCCACCACCAAATTCAATCCTGGCAACAGGATGCAATCGATGCGGTTGCAACACTAAAGCCGAATCGAAAAAGCAAGGTATCAATAAAATTGTGCCTTGCTTTAATGTTCTACAGAGAAATCAGGTAGCCGAGTTCCAGGATGCGGGCATCGTATAATGGCTATTACCTCAGCCTTCCAAGCTGATGATGTGGGTTCGATTCCCACTGCCCGCTCCAATTTAGATGTGCTGATATAGCTCAGTTGGTAGAGCGCACCCTTGGTAAGGGTGAGGTCGGCAGTTCGAATCTGCCTATCAGCACCACTTCTTTATTTTCCTCCTGATTTTCTTTCTGTTAAAAATTCAGCAAGTAATTGCTTGGTTGATGTGGTGATACCACCGATTTATCCGTGTCTTAGAGGGACAATCG
>NZ_JAAVXH010000065.1:0-889 GCF_012273755.1 Dickeya sp. CFBP 2040 | reverse complement strand
ACGCCTCAGTGTTCACAGCAGACCGGATTTGCCTGGTCCACCCACCTGCACGCTTAAACCGGGACAACCGTCGCCCGGATGACATAGCCTTCTCCGTCCCCCCTTCGCAGTCACACCCAGTACAGGAATATTAACCTGTTTCCCATCGACTACGCTTTTCAGCCTCGCCTTAGGGGTCGACTCACCCTGCCCCGATTAACGTTGGACAGGAACCCTTGGTCTTCCGGCGTGCGGGTTTTTCACCCGCATTATCGTTACTTATGTCAGCATTCGCACTTCTGATACCTCCAGCAGCCCTCACAGGCCACCTTCAACGGCTTACAGAACGCTCCCCTACCCAACAACACATAGTGTCGCTGCCGCAGCTTCGGTGCATGGTTTTAGCCCCGTTACATCTTCCGCGCAGGCCGACTCGACCAGTGAGCTATTACGCTTTCTTTAAATGATGGCTGCTTCTAAGCCAACATCCTGGCTGTCTGGGCCTTCCCACATCGTTTCCCACTTAACCATGACTTGGGGACCTTAGCTGGCGGTCTGGGTTGTTTCCCTCTTCACGACGGACGTTAGCACCCGCCGTGTGTCTCCCGTGATAACATTCTTCGGTATTCGCAGTTTGCATCGGGTTGGTAAGCCGGGATGGCCCCCTAGCCGAAACAGTGCTCTACCCCCGAAGATGACTTCACGAGGCGCTACCTAAATAGCTTTCGGGGAGAACCAGCTATCTCCCGGTTTGATTGGCCTTTCACCCCCAGCCACAAGTCATCCGCTAATTTTTCAACATTAGTCGGTTCGGTCCTCCAGTTAGTGTTACCCAACCTTCAACCTGCCCATGGCTAGATCACCGGGTTTCGGGTCTATACCCTGCAACTTAACGCCCAGTTAAGACTCG
>NZ_JAAVXH010000064.1:0-247 GCF_012273755.1 Dickeya sp. CFBP 2040 | reverse complement strand
CCGCCTTCATTTTCCGGAATCACCTGTTCGGCAATAATCTGATTCGGATTAGTGGGATCAACATGCAGAGTATTTAATACCGCCCGACGTTTTTCATTAATTAATGCCGTCTGAGTCGAATTAGGCGTTGTTGGATTACCGCCGCCATCGCCCACGCCCATATGAGTAATATTCAGCATTTTCCCTAATGCCGTGGCATTCGCCAGTTTTGCCGTACCCACCTGGGTGAGTAACGCCATATATTTCG
>NZ_JAAVXH010000063.1:0-14929 GCF_012273755.1 Dickeya sp. CFBP 2040 | reverse complement strand
ATCAGGGTAATGGTGTTGTTAAAGCAAGCGGCAGAGGGCGTCGCTACACACAATCTTTACACTCGGACTCTCCTTTCTTCGGCGGATTTAAGGTAACCTGAGCTGCTTTTTAGCGGCAGGGGGCACGGCATCATCGGGCTATACTTTGCTATATGTTCCTCCTCTTTTTTCAGATGGCTCTGTCTTCCTTCGTACTGTCTGGATAACGACAATGTCGTGCATGGTGAGTTTGTTTAAACTGACTGGTATGACTTTCAAGAAGATATTCAATAATGACTCAACAAACCTTAACCAGAGACTTGCTTCATCCACGCTACTGGTTGCTGTGGTTCGGTCTTGCTGTGCTGTTCCTGCTGGTGCAGTTACCCTATCCGCTGTTAATGCGGCTGGGCGGCTGGCTAGGACGCAGCTCTCGCCATTTTCTCAAACGACGGGTGAGCATTGCTCGCCGTAATCTGGAACTCTGCTTTCCTGAGATGCCTGAATCTCAACGTGAAGCGCTGCTGGAAGCCAATTTCGCATCACTGGGAATGTCACTGATGGAAACCGGTATGGCTTGGTTCTGGTCGGATAGTCGGGTCCGGGCCTGGTTTGAGGTTTCCGGCCTGGAGAATCTTCAGCTGGCCGGGCGTGAGCAGCGTGGCGTGATGGTAATCGGCATTCACTTTATGTCGCTGGAATTGGGGGGGCGAGCCATGGGGCTATGCCAGCCGATGATGGCAATGTACCGGCGGCATAATAATAAACTCATGGAGCTGGTACAAACCTGGGGGCGTTCCCGCTCTAATAAGGCGATGATTGATCGTAAAGATCTGCGCGGTATGGTGCAGGCGCTGAAGAGCGGCGAAGCAGTGTGGTTCGCTCCTGATCAGGATTATGGTCCTAAAGGCAGCGTGTTCGCGCCGTTCTTTGCGGTGGAACAGGCGGCGACGACTTGCGGGACGTTCACTATTCATCGTTTAGCCAAACCGGCGATGATTACCACCGTGTTGATTCGTAAGCCAAACCATCGAGGGTACCAGTTGGTGATTGAACCCGAACTGGAAGACTATCCGTGCCAGGATCAACAACAGGCGGCGCAGTACATGAATCGGGTGATTGAACGAGAGATCCTGCGTGCGCCGGAACAGTATCTGTGGTTGCACCGCCGATTTAAGACTCGTCCGTGCGGAGAAGCATCGTTGTACCGGTAAAATCAGGCGCAAAAAAAGTGGCTGTCCGAAGGCAGCCACAATGAAGGAGAGAATGATTAACGGAAGCGAGCGTACGGGGTGACACCGCGGTAGGTTTTGCCCAACGCTTTTAGTATTTGAGTGATTTGACGGACAATACTCATGGCATGTACCCCAGTCGCATAAAAGAATTAGTGGTTGAAAGTACCAAAGTTGATGGTGAAATTTTCAAACATGGCAATAATTTTGTGCAGCAGTTTCATTGTCGTATTCCTCTATATAATTCGTTATTTCTGTGATGTTTCTCACGGTTTTAAAGATATACCCAGCCTGGTAAATGGTCAACTTCTTTGTGATTTACATCACAAAAAATAAACACTCAGCCTGCACTATCTGAACCACAGTTTTGTTTTCTTTCATACTCACTATGTTGCCATTCAAATGATGATGAAAGGTTGTGACTCTTATTGCTGTGATAACAGTACATTACGTTTAGTGTGCACTATTTTCAGCGCAGACATGATGCGAACGCAGGGAATAGCAGTTGAAATCGATGTCCCGAAGGCAGGATAATCTGCGGCCTCAACAACAACTGACAGTATTCAGCTATTCTGTCACCTAACGGTTAATCGTTTGCGTGTCAGGCTGGCGCAAAAAAGCGGTAAGTTTTATGGCGTCTGGAAGGGCGGCTAAACCACAGCATTTTTTTGAATACTGGCTAAGCGCTAATTACGGCGCGTGATAACTATGGCATTTGATAAATCACGGCATTTGATAAATCACGGCATTTGATAAATCACAGCATTTGATAAATCACGACGTTTGATGGATTACGATGTCTGATAACCATCGCGTTCTATAACAACGACATTTCAGGGGATACACCATGTCCAATACCACTCGTCAGGCTGACGATGCGGCTCGTCCCGCAGGCGCGCTTGATGCCTTTTTCAAGATTACGCAGCGTGGCAGCAGTGTTCGTCAGGAAGTTCTGGCGGGGCTGACCACTTTTCTGGCGATGGTTTACTCGGTCATCGTCGTGCCGGGTATGCTGGGTAAAGCTGGCTTTCCGCCTGCGGCTGTATTTGTCGCAACCTGTCTGGTGGCTGGATTTGGCTCTCTGCTGATGGGGCTGTGGGCCAATCTGCCGATGGCGATCGGTTGTGCGATTTCGCTGACCGCGTTTACAGCTTTCAGCCTGGTGCTGGGCCAGCATATTAGTGTGCCGGTCGCGCTGGGAGCCATCTTCATGATGGGCGTACTGTTTACCGTGATTTCCGCGACAGGTATCCGCTCCTGGATCCTGCGCAATCTGCCGATGGGCGTGGCGCATGGCGCCGGTATCGGTATCGGGTTGTTCCTGCTGATTATCGCTGCCAATGGCATTGGTTTGGTGATCAAGAATCCTATTGATGGTCTGCCGGTGGCATTGGGGCATTTCACCGCGTTCCCGGTGGTGATGTCGCTGATCGGTCTGGCGGCGACCATTGGTCTTGAAAAACGCCGCGTACCGGGCGGGATCCTGCTGGTGATCGTCGCTATTTCGGTTATCGGTCTGATGTTTGATCCGAATGTGAAATATCAGGGGTTGTTCGCTCTGCCAAGCCTGACCGATGCTAACGGTCAGTCGCTGATTTTCAGCCTCGACATCAAGGGGGCGTTGCAGCCGGTAGTGTTGCCGAGCGTGCTGGCGTTGGTGATGACGGCGGTGTTTGACGCCACTGGCACCATTCGAGCAGTAGCCGGCCAGGCTAACCTGCTGGATAAAGACGGTCAGATTATCAATGGTGGGCGTGCACTGACTGCCGACTCCATCAGCAGTATTTTCTCCAGTCTGGTAGGTACGTCACCGGCTGCAGTCTACATTGAATCGGCGGCGGGTACCGCTGCAGGCGGCAAAACCGGCCTGACTGCAACCGTAGTCGGCGTATTGTTCCTGCTGATTTTGTTTCTGTCCCCGTTGTCTTATCTGGTGCCGGCCTATGCGACCGCACCGGCGCTGATGTATGTCGGTTTGCTGATGTTGAGCAATGTATCCAAACTGGATTTCAACGACTTCGTGGATGCTATGTCCGGCCTGGTGTGTGCGGTGTTTATCGTACTGACCTGTAATATTGTTACCGGCATTATGCTGGGCTTTGGTTCGCTAGTGCTGGGTCGCGTGTTTTCTGGCGAGTGGCGTAAGCTGAATGTCGGCACCGTGATTATCGCTGTGGCGCTGGTAGTCTTTTACGCTGGTGGCTGGGCGCTTTAAGCTCTCGATACCACATCATGCTCTAGGGGGAACTGAGGTTCCCCTTTTTTGTTTTGCTGTGCCGAAAGCGCTGATTTTTTGTCATCGTTTTCTGTTCATCTCACCTTATCTTGTTAGTATTCATAAAGATCATTCATCGGATGGTGCACTCTGCCTCTGATGACGGCTATCCGGAGTCCTTTCATGTAACGGCAACTAACCAGGGAACACATGGAAATATTTTTCACCATTCTGATCATGATGCTGATCGTTTCTCTTTCGGGCGTAATGACGCGCCTTCTGCCTTTCCAGATGCCGCTGCCGTTGATGCAGATAGTACTCGGTGCCATGTTGGCCTGGCCGCAGTTCGGCTTGCATGTCGATTTCAATCCTGAATTGTTTATGGTGTTGTTTATTCCGCCTTTGCTGTTTGCCGACGGCTGGAAAACATCGACTCGCGAGTTCCTGCATCACATGCGTGAAATTTTGGGACTGGCGCTGGTGCTGGTGGTGATTACCGTGGTAGGCATTGGTTACCTGTTGCACTGGATGATCCCGGACATGCCACTGGTTGCTGCTTTTGCGCTGGCCGCCGTTTTATCTCCCACGGATGCGGTGGCGCTGTCTGGCATTGTCGGTGAAGATCGAATTCCGAAAAAACTGATGGGGATTTTGCAGGGTGAAGCGCTGATGAATGACGCATCGGCGCTGGTGTCGCTCAAGTTTGCGGTAGCGATTGCCATGGGAACCATGGTGTTTAGCGTTTCCGGCGCGATGCTGGCATTTTTACAGGTGGCGCTGGGCGGCCTGTTGGCCGGAATCGGCGTTACCTGGGTGTACAGCAAATCCTTGTCGTTGCTCGGTCATCAAAGTGATGATGAGACTGCCACGCAAATTGTATTGTTGCTGCTGTTGCCGTTCGCCGCCTATCTGATCGCCGAGCATTTTGGGGTATCGGGCATTCTGGCGGCGGTGGCATCAGGGATGACTATCAGCCGAACCCAACTGTTGCGACAGGCTCCACTTGCCATGCGGCTTAGGGCCAACGGCGTGTGGAACATGCTGGAATTTGTGTTCAACGGTATGGTGTTTCTGATGCTGGGGCTGCAACTGCCTGGCGTGATTGAAGAGTCGATTGTGCAGGCGGAATTGGACCCTACCATTGAAACCTGGCTGCTGTTTGCCGATATTGCCCTGATCTATTGCGCCTTGTTGCTGCTGCGGTTTGCCTGGTTGTGGCTGATGAAACTCTACAGTCGTTATGTACAGCATAAACGTCCGATGCTATTTGCCAATTACACCTCGCGCGAGATTTGGATCAGTACCTTTGCTGGCGTGCGTGGGGCTATTACGCTGGCGGGTGTGCTCTCCATCCCGTTGTTTCTGAGCAGCGGAGAACCATTCCCATCCCGCTATCAGTTGGTATTTATCGCCACCGGCGTGATCTTGTTTTCGCTGTTATGCGGTGTAGTGGCGCTACCGCTGCTGTTGAGAGGCGTTACGCTGACTGACCACAGCGTGCAGAAAAAAGAAGAACGCATGGCCAGGGTCACAATGGCGCAGGTTGCTATCGACAGCCTGAAAAAAATGCAGGAACGCCTGGCGGCAGACCGGGAAGAAAACCTGGACGATCAAGTGCTGGCGGAGGTCAGCGCTCGCGTCATCGGTATGCTGCATCGTCGTGTGGCAGGGACTGATGAGCTGGAAAACAGCATGGCGATTGAGAATCTGGAACGACGCTTTCGTCTGGCTGCGGTCAGCGCTGAACGCGCCGAGCTGTATCACCTGCGTGCTACGCAGCACATCAGTAATGAAACGCTGCAAAAGATGTTGCGGGAACTGGATTTGCTGGAAGCCGTACTCAGCGAGAAGGTGTAAAAACCGGGGAGCAGACCCCCCGGTTTGTTGTACGTTCGCTCTGGCTAGTGAGATGAGCCTTTGGATATGCCAAGGCCGGTTTGTGAACGGATGAATTGTGCCTTGAATTTGCCGCGTTCTTCGATCGCATTGGCAGAATTATCGGTAATGGAGAAGAACCAGATACCAATGAACGCCACCAGCATTGAGAACAGCGCCGGGTATTCATAGGGGTAGATTGGGGTCGCATTACCGAGAATTTTCACCCAGATGGTCGGCCCCAGAATCATCAGGATGACTGCTGTCAACAGCCCAGCCCAGCCGCCAATCATCGCGCCGCGGGTGGTCAGCTTCGACCAATACATCGACAGCAGGATAATCGGGAAATTACAGCTGGCGGCAATCGAGAATGCCAGCCCCACCATAAAGGCGATGTTCTGGTTTTCGAACAGAATCCCCAGCAGGATGGCAATTACACCCAACGCCAGTACCGTGAGTTTTGATACTCTCAGTTCGTCACGCTCGGTGGCCTGGCCTTTCTTGATAACATTCGAGTACAGGTCATGAGATACCGCCGATGCACCGGCCAACGTCAGCCCGGCCACCACAGCCAGAATGGTGGCAAAGGCCACGGCGGAGATAAAGCCCAGGAAGAAGTTACCGCCGACCGCGTTCGCCAGGTGTATCGCCGCCATATTGTTGCCGCCGATCAGCGCACCTGCTGCATCCTTGAATGCGGGGTTAGCGCCCACCAACAGAATCGCACCAAAGCCGATAATGAAGGTCAGGAAGTAGAAATACCCCATGAAACCGGTAGCAAAGAGCACGCTCTTGCGCGCTTCTTTAGCATCGCTGACGGTGAAGAAACGCATCAGGATATGCGGCAGGCCAGCGGTACCGAACATCAGCCCCAGTCCGAGCGACAGTGCGGAAACCGGGTCGGATACCAGTCCGCCGGGTTTCATGATAGCAAGGCCTTTAGCATGAACCTTGGTGGCTTCGGTGAACAGGCTGTCAAAGCTGAAGTTGACCGTTTTCAACACCATGATTGCCATGAAGGTAGCGCCACACAGCAACAATACTGCTTTGATGATTTGCACCCAGGTGGTAGCCAACATGCCGCCGAACAGTACGTACATCACCATCAGAATGCCAACCAATACGACCGCGACATGGTAGTTCAACCCGAACAACAACTGGATGAGCTTACCTGCGCCCACCATCTGAGCAATCAAATACAACGCTACCACCACCAGCGAACCACAGGCTGATAAAGTACGGATCGGTTTTTGCTGCAACCGGTAAGACGCTACGTCCGCGAATGTGTAGCGCCCCAGATTGCGCAGCCGTTCTGCTATCAGAAACAAGATGATCGGCCAACCGACCAGGAAACCGAGGGAGTAGATAAGGCCGTCAAAACCGGAGGTGTATACCAGCGCCGAAATGCCGAGGAATGAGGCTGCGGACATGTAGTCGCCAGCAATCGCCAACCCGTTTTGAAAGCCGGTGATATTACCGCCCGCAGTGTAATAATCGCTGCGCGAACGGGTGCGTTTGGAAGCCCAGTAGGTGATGTAGAGTGTTGCCGCCACAAACAGCACAAACAACACGATAGCCTGGATATTCAGCGGTTGCTTTTGGACGTTGCCGGAAACGGCATCCGCCGCTTGCGCCCATATCGGTAGTCCCAATAGACCGGTTAGCAGGAAAATGCGGCTTTTCATTTTTGCACCTCATTCAGCAATGCTTTGGTCAGGCGGTCAAATTCACCATTGGCGCGGTAGACATAAACACCGGTAAGCACAAAGGAGATGATAATGAGTCCTATACCCAACGGGATGCCGCGGGTCGTCCCTGCGCCGGGTGCAATAGGCGTTCCCAGCCAGCCCGGCGCAAAGGCGATCAACAGAATGAAACCAACGTACAACACCAGCATGATCAGCGAAAGAAAGGCGGCAAAACGTTGCCGTTTCTGGACCAGTTCTTTAAATAGCGGGTTATCTTCAATCCGTTGATAAATGAGATCATTCATCATAAATCTCCAGTCAGATAAGTCGCGTCGCCCTCACGGGCGGCTGTTTTTTAGGTGCCACCACACACCAGACTGCGTAATACGATCTGGTGCGGGTGGCGCTGTTTTTATCTATCGGGTAACGGTTAAGACGGTGTGTTGTCCATGGCTTGTTTTTCTTCCAGCAGTTTCTCTACCACGCCAGGATCGGCGAGAGTAGAGATATCCCCCAGATTGCTGGTATCCCCGGCTGCAATCTTGCGAAGAATGCGTCGCATGATTTTGCCGGATCGGGTTTTCGGTAGCGCATCGGTCCAATGCAGGATATCCGGCGTTGCGATAGGGCCGATCTCTTTTCTCACCCAGTTACGCACTTCTGCATACAGCTCACTGGTGGGTTCTTCGCCATGATTCAGCGTGATATAGGCGTAGATTGCCTGCCCTTTGAGGCTGTGCGGAATGCCGACCACCGCTGCTTCAGCGATTTTCGGGTGCGAAACCAGTGCAGATTCAATTTCCGCAGTTCCTAACCGATGGCCGGAAACGTTCAATACGTCGTCCACGCGCCCGGTGATCCAATAGTAGCCGTCTTCATCACGGCGTGCGCCGTCGCCGCTGAAATACATACCCTTGAACGTCGAGAAGTAGGTTTGTTCAAAACGTTCATGGTCGCCGAACAGTGTACGCGCCTGACCGGGCCAGGAGTCGGTAATCACCAGATTGCCTTCGCAGGCACCGTCCTGTGGGTTGCCGGTATTGTCTACCAACGCCGGCTGTACCCCGAAGAACGGCAATGTTGCAGAACCGGGCTTGGGTTCAATGGCGCCTGGCAAGGGAGTAATCATGAATCCCCCGGTTTCTGTCTGCCACCAGGTATCGACAATCGGGCAACGGCTGTTACCGATTTTTTTGAAGTACCATTCCCAGGCTTCCGGGTTGATGGGTTCCCCCACCGAACCCATGATTTTGAGCGACTGACGAGAGGTGCCTTCGATAGCCTTATCGCCATCTGCCATGAGCGCGCGGATAGCGGTCGGCGCGGTGTACAGGATATTAACCTGGTGCTTGTCCACCACTTGTCCCATCCGGCTGGCGGTTGGCCAGTTGGGTACGCCTTCGAACATCAGCGTGATGGCGCCACAGGCCAGTGGACCGTACAACAGGTAGCTGTGGCCGGTTACCCAACCTACGTCGGCGGTACACCAGTAGATATCGCCGGGGTGGTAATCAAACACATATTTAAATGTGGTGGCGGCATATACCAGATAACCGCCGGTAGTATGCAGCACTCCTTTGGGTTTACCGGTTGAACCGGAGGTATAAAGGATAAACAGTGGATCTTCGGCGTTCATTTCTTCTGGTGGGCAGTGATCGTCCACCTGAGCAACCAATTCGTGCCACCACAGATCCCGCCCATCCTGCCAGTTACCGGGTTTACCGGTTCGCTGGAAAACGATTACATGATTGACACTGGTAACTGCCGGATTGCGCAGAGCTTCATCAATGTTCTTTTTCAGCGGAATTGTCCGTCCGGCACGAATTCCTTCGTCAGCGGTGACCACCAGTTTGGCGCTGGAATCGACGATGCGCCCGGCGATTGATTCAGGAGAGAATCCACCGAAGATCACCGAATGCACAGCACCGATGCGTGCACAGGCAAGCATCGCTACTGCGGCTTCTGGCACCATCGGCATATAAATGGCGACGACATCGCCTTTACGGATACCTTTTGATTTCAGTACGTTGGCAAAACGACAAACCGCCTGATGCAGCTCGCGGTAGGTGACTTTCTTGCTTTCATTGGCATCGTCACCTTCCCAGATGATCGCAGTTTGATCGCCTTGTGTAGCAAGGTGACGATCAAGGCAGTTAGCCGCTACATTGAGGGTACCGTCCTCGAACCAGCGGATGCGAACATGGCCTGGGTCAAAAGAGGTATTTTTGACCTGTTGGTAGGGGGTGATCCAATCGATGATCTTGCCTTGTTCCCGCCAGAAAGCATCAGGATCTTGTACCGATTCCTGATACATTTTTTTATATTTTTCGGCAGTGATTAAGGCGTTTTCCGCAATCGCGGTAGGTATAGGGTGCTTATTATATTGGCTCATAGCGCGTCTCCTTAAACATTGTTAATATTATGTCAATCAATGGTTAATAATAGTGAGCCGTTAACGTTTGTTTCTTTTTTGCGCTATGGATCACGCATTACAGGAAAGATTCCTGGATGTTTTCTTTTAAGAATAGTCCTAGTTGGCAGATATCATGGTGATGTCTTCGCCGAAGTACGCTGTTTTATGTGATTTTACTCACGTTCTGCTTACATTTTTGTCATCTGCGTATCGTCCCATGAATTCGTAAAAGGAATAGTTAATGAAAATGACTACTCAATTGGTATTGACTATCATTATCAAGAATTTGATCGAGAGATATGATCAAACAGGCCAAAGATTGCCCTTATTTGAGCGATAGACCTGTGCTAAAAGCGGATATAGTGCAAATAATCCCTAAAGTGGTTGTATTTAATGTCATTGCTGCATTGCGAGGTTTTCTAAGTAAACCTTGATAATTAAGCAAGCTGATTATTGCGATAGGTAATTTCAATTTTCAGTTAGCCAGATGACATGAGATACAATAGCCAAAGTATAAATCTATATTTTTTAAACTGTGTAATAACGTGGGAAATTAAGTTATCACTCGGTATCCTTTGTTTTTGTTAAATTATAATTATATCAACGGTTTAAGGTTTTGGTTGCCAGATGTATATTCTGGCTGATGTTAAAACTATCCCTGTATTTGCCAGTTACCGGTGTTGTTTGGCTACTTCAAGGGGATAGTGTTCACATGGCAAGAAACAGAGGATATATGAGTCTGATATTTGGGCAGAATGAAATTATGAGCATGTTAAGTGCCCCTGTTCACAATGACAGACGTGCAATTGCAGTCATTGATGAGAAATGCAAGATACTCTGCGCTAATTCCGCATTTAATGCGCACTTTGGCCTGCGTGCTGGTACCACAACACCCGCTTCTATTGACGAAGTGCTTCCGGTCAACGTCCGGTTTGCTTATCAGGACTTTATGACCAACAACGATTTGCTCAGCACACATGTTGCCTGGGATTTGCTTTCTGACGGATTTGCTAAAAAGCCGCTCAGTACGCTCTCATTCTCTAAGTTGAACGTAGAAGATCGGGTATTGTCGCTGTTAATCCTAAACCAGGATGAGGGAGACATAACCACAACAATGGCTTCATGATGTTATGCTTTGAAAAATGAAATTTACGCCGATTGTCATTTTTTGATATGATTTTTGTACTTTCGTGACTGCTGCTACGGTATTAATCGCATTTCTATATCCTCTTTGTTTTATTGCCTTTATATCGATACGTTTCGATAACTGACCCCCACAAATAAGCCAATATTAATTTCATATTTAAATACATTTTTTTGTAAAAATTGCATTTTATGTATCAATCGGAAATAAATAATGAGATATGCATACCCCCAAATAACTCAAATTGCAGAAGGTGGTAAGCGCGCAAATTCTTATGAGATTAGAATCTATACCCTAAATAATTCGAGGCAGGGATACTTACAGGTCTACTCAGGTAAGTGATTAGAGTGAACGAACGCAGCCAGTGGGTACATGGAACGTTGAGCAGAATGATGTGTGAGACGGTGCTCTATAGCGTTTGTGACCAAAAATGATGTTAGCCATGCTGGTGTTTCGTGGGTAAAACGCTAAGAATGATCGCTGAAATATTATTTCATGGGCAGAGTATTGCCACTTCTGGCTGCGGTTAGTCCCGCGCTGGCAGGCAATGTTCTCTGACGTGGTAGTACGAAACGGGATGTCATATGCAGTTGTTGAATTTGAAACAGGCCAGGTTGTTAAGTTTTATCTTTGTTATGGGGGGGCTGCTGCTCTTGATTGAGTTGCGACTGCTTGCCTGCTTTATTGCCGGTTTTCTGGTGTATGAAATCATTAATCTGTTGACGCCGTATTTTCAGAAGGTGATCAGCGGTAAGCGCGCCCGTCTGGCGGTGGTCGCGGTGATCAGTACGCTGGTGGTCAGCCTGCTAAGTGTACTTTTCGGCACGTTGGTTGGGGTGCTTATGCAGGAAATGAAAGATACCAGCGTATTTAATGCCCGTATCGCCTTTATTCTCGATGATGTGCAAAAGCAACTTATGACCTATCTACCGGGTTATCTACCGGTCAGTGTGGAGGAGTTGCAGCACGAGTTTGTGATGTGGCTGCAAAAACATGTGGTGATGTTGCAGAACATGGGGAAAGATTTTTTGCATGGATTCGTCACCATGTTGATCGGCATGATCCTTGGGGCGATCATCTCTCTGTATAACGTCGAACTGACAGTGGAAAGACCGTTGCTGAAAACTGAATTGATGCATCGGATAGCGCTACTCTCGTCCTCATTTCGCAATATTGTGTTTGCACAGGTGAAGATTTCGCTGGTGAACACCGTGCTGTCCGCTATTCTCATTCTTGGCGTGCTGCCTGGTTTTGCTATCCACCTACCGTTTGCTAAAACGTTAGTAGCGTTAACTTTCATTTTTGGTTTGCTGCCGGTAATTGGTAATCTGATTTCCAATTCCGTGGTGTTCATCGCCGCGTTGTCGATCTCGTTGCCAATCGCACTGCTGGCCCTGGTTTATCTGATGCTGATCCACAAACTGGAGTATTTCCTCAATGCCCAGATTGTCGGTACTCGTATCAAAGCGCATGCCTGGGAAATTTTGCTGGCTATGCTGGTGTTTGAGGCCGCATTTGGCATTTCTGGAGTCATTGCCGCACCGATTTACTACGCCTACCTGAAAAGTGAACTGCGGGAGGCTGCGCTGATATAGGCGGCTGGATTCTGTTTACTACACTGCGTTTGCTTCGTACCGGCAGTGGTTTATTGGGCAACATAAACAATCGGTCTGGAAATCTCAATGCCGCCTGGTGGGCGGCATTGAGTAATAACTGACTGATGAGCAATTTAGTGGTGAGAGGTCGCAACCACGGGTTTCGGTGCTGCCTGTTGCAGACCGAGTGGGTTATTACCCCAGCACTGTTCGTATTTCCAGCCGGTCAGTTCTTCGGCAACCGAGCGGGCTTCAGCAGGAACATCAGCAATGGCACCGCCTGCTTTGATACGGGCGATCTCTTGCAGCAGAATCATATGGTTCTTACGGTCCAGCCGCATCTGGGCGCTGAAGTAGATAGCAACCACGGCCAGTGCAATGACACCCAGTGAGAACACACCCACAATTGCCAGTACTGCGCTTTCCGGTTGGGCTGCTTTGCCGGATATAAACCCAAACTGACTCAGAATCCAGCCCATGGCGAAGACAATCACGGAACGTACCATCTTGCCTGCAAAGGTCATGGCACCGGCATAAATCCCTTCACGGCGCCGCCCCGTTAGCACTTCATCCACATCTGCCAGGAAGGTATAGACTGTCCAGGGAATGTAGTAGATGCCGCCGGTACTCAGACCGAAGATGGCAGTGATGCCGAACAGAACGGCGATAGTCGCTGTTTGAGACCAGCCAGTGAAATAGAGTGCTGCGTAAGCGAGTACGCTGACAATCACTACCATCAATGCCATGCGGTATGGGCGACCAAAACCCATTTTTACGCAAATGCCGATGAAGAGGAATGTGGAGATAAACTGCATCACCGAACTGAAACTGTTTAGCTGGGACACGACCGCCGTGCTTTGCTTCAGGCCGAATACGATAAAGTACGTGAACGCGGAAGCGAACAGCCATTCAGCACCAAAACCGAACAGATACATCCCAAGGTGTTTGCGGAAAATACGCAGACGGAAAGTAGAGGCCATGTCGACACTGAGTTTTCTCAGCGATTGCCACAGATTTTGGGTGTGTTCGCGCGCCACTTCGCTCGGCGAGCGCTCCCATGACGTGAAATAGAGAGCGATCATTGCCGCACACATGATGACGCCATAAGCCAGACCGGTGTAGAAGAACGGTGTAGCGGAGTCTTTGCCGTAGATGCCAATAAACTGACCGGGAATGAACGCCGCCAGAAAGTTAGCGACTTTACCGAAGATAGCCTTGGAGCCAGTCAGTCTGGAGCGGACTTTAAAGTCGGTGGTCATCTCGGTAGCGAGTGTTTCATACGGCACCATGATGGAGGTATAGATAAGCTCGAACAACACATAGGTTGACATGTAGTACCAGAAGCTTAAACCTTCCATCCACAGCATCGGATAGACAAGTACCAGCGGGATACCGAGCAGAATGAAGAAACGGCGGCGACCAAAGAGGCGACCGATACGGGTATTATAGAAGTTGTCGCTGATGTAACCCATGATCGGGTTACTGATAGCGTCGATAACGCTAGCTACAGAGAAAATGGCTGCGGCTTCAACCAGGGACAATCCACAAAATGTGGTATAGAAATACATTAGCCAGGCACCACTGATGGCTAAAGCACCACTGCCCAGCAAGTTCGCGCTGCCATAGCAGAACGTGTGTTTGAACGTAATGGGTTTATTCATGATCGATTCGCCTAACAATATTAAAACATTATTTCATTTGAAATGAACTTATGTTCTTATCATTTGCCTGATTGCGAAAAAAGTAAACTGGCTTGCTCATGCTTAACTGCTTTTAATAGGAATCTGACAAGGAGATCATGAAATAAGTTTTTTTAATTTGATCGCATGTATTTACTGTAAAATTGCTGTTTATTACTGTTTTCAATGTTTTTTTATCGTTAAACGATAAGTTTATTGATCGGTGGGAGCAATGGCATCAGGATAAACAGTGAAAAAAGTGATGTTGCTTCACTGTGTTGACAGAAAAGAAATACAAATTATTGTAAAAAAATATTATAAAATGTGGTTGGGTTGTAAATTGTCGGGCGCTGCGTAAGGCGCAATTCATCTCATTGTGCTGGATGGCGTATTTTATTGGGGTATGAGGAATTATTGGTAAGACTGGCTATGCCAATTGTTATCAAACTGGATGTGCTGCTGGCACAAAAAAAGATGAAGTCTCGTGAACTGGCGAGGCTTATCGGCATTACCGAACAGAACCTTTCGTTGCTGAAATCTGGCAAAGTGAAAAGTATCCGGTTCGATACATTGCAGAGACTATGTGAGGCGTTGGCCTGTCAGCCCGGCGATGTGTTGGAGTATTGGCCGGAAGAGTGATTAATTGGTTGCTCTCTTCCCAATATCAGTGCCAGGCTAAATTAGAGATCCGGACCTTTTTGCAGACTTCGGACAAATTCCTCCGGAGTCTGGTTATTTAACGAGGAATGAGGCCTTTGCTGGTTATATTCCTGCCGCCAGCGCTCGACCTTTTCCTGCGCATCTTCCCGTGACAGGAACCCGTGGACATTCAGACATTCATTGCGAAAACTGCCATTAAATGACTCGATCAGCGCATTATCTGTCGGTTTTCCGGGCCGTGAGAAGTCCATCGTCACCTTGTTTTCATAGGCCCATGGATCCAACGACCTGGAAATAAATTCGCTGCCGTTGTCGGTCTGCAGCCGTCCCGGCACGCGCTTGCGTAACTGTTTCAAACGCTCCATCACGGCGACCACATCCTCGCCGCGCAGCCCCTGACCGACCTGGATCGCCAGACTGTCAGCAACACTGATATAAGACCGCAAAGG
>NZ_JAAVXH010000062.1:0-3328 GCF_012273755.1 Dickeya sp. CFBP 2040 | reverse complement strand
GTCTTGCGCTAAACCGTATTACCCTGACGTTAACACCAGACAGCAACAAAAACGCCACACGCGTTATCGCGTGTGGCGCATAAGCAGGAATAAATTTATTTTTTAGAAATCAGAAACTTCACTACATCAGCATACTGTTTGACGTAGTTATCCATAGAGCTGGTATCAAGCCCATCGCTTTTTATCATGTACTTACCCTGCACAAATACCGCCGGGACACCACGCAGTTGCAAATCGGCAGCCGCTTTTTCCTGTTGTGCGACTAATGATTTCACCACAAAGCTATTCAATGCACTGTCATAGTCTTCAGCTTTTACACCCGCTGCCACAAAGACCTGACGAATATCTTCCGGTTTTTGCACGGTTTGAGTCTTCTGTACAGCATCAAACATCAGCGGGCTGACTTTGTCTTCCACCCCCAAAGCAATCGCAACCGCCCAAGCCTGGGTTAACTCTTTACCCAATGGGCCAAGAAAATCGACATGATATTTGGTCAACTTAGTGTCAGTCGGTAATGCTTTCTGGATAGCCTCAGGAACATGGTAAACCTGAGCAAATTGGTAACAGTGAGGGCAATAGAACGAGAAGAATTCCAGCACCTGAGGGGATTGGGGAACAGGTTTATCCAGGGTGACAAACTGCTTACCATCGGAAAAGTCAGCGGCTGACGCACTGAACGCCAACACCACACCAACCAGCGCAAGCCATATTTTCTTCATATCAAGGTTATCTCCATAATTATCAGTACATCGGTGCCAGCTGCAACGGTGGTTCCTGCAACAGCCTTACCTGCTCAGTAAAAATAATGGTCTGCTTCGCCCAGAAATCAGCTTCCTGCATCCATGGAAAACTACGAGGAAATGCAGGGTCATGCCAGCGACGCGCCACCCAGGCCAGATAGTGAACCATACGCATCGCACGTAATGGCTCAATCAGCGCCAATTCTGACTCATCAAAAGAAGCAAATTCGCTGTAGGCATCCAGCAAAATATCCAATTGAATACGCTGCTCCTTACGCTCACCATGCAACAGCATCCAGAGATCCTGCACAGCCGGACCATTACGCGCATCATCCAGATCGACAAACAGTGAGCCGTCACGCCAGAGAATATTACCGGGATGGCAGTCGCCATGCAGGCGTCTGGGTTGCCAGTTCATATGCCAGCACAGCTTCACTTCATCAATCAGACGTGCTGTAGCAGCTAAGAACGATACCTTCTGAGCGTCAGAAATCAGAGGGCTATCCGCTAAGGTAGCCAGCGGGTCGTCCAGGTACTCCTTTACCCCAATATAAGGGCGTGTTGAAAACAGATTTCGGCTACCAGTTTGATGAATTCGGCCCAGATAACGCCCTACATCTTCCAACTGGTCATCATTGTCCATTTCATACTGACGGCCACCAACACTAGGGAACACTGCAAACCAGAAACCATCATACTCATGTAATGTATTGCCCTGTAAAGCCAGTGGTGCCACCACGGGTACTTCATCATCAGACAACTCGACCGCAAAGTGATGCTCTTCGCTAATCTGGGCTGCATCCCAACGCTGTGGTCGATAAAACTTCACCACATAACGTTTACGGTCTTCATCACTAAACTGGTAAACCCGGTTTTCATAACTATTAAGAGCTGTCAGACCGGAATCAACGCGAATACCCACAGACCAAAGCGCATCCATGATGACATCCGGCGACAGAGTATGAAAATTGAATACGGAATCATGCATAACAAGCAAAACTCCATCGCCGTGGGCTATAACCGCTAATCCTTGATAACACCACGAGCACGCAGTAATGCGGTTTTGAAATCTTCTTCATAATCTTTCTGCAAACCTGGAATAGGCTGTGTGTTATCTGCATCACGTAATTTTAAATGATAAATAAGGATATCATCAGTCAAATCACTAAGCGCCCCCTCGAACCCTGCTTCCTGTGCAAGTTTTTGTAAAAATTGCACCAAATTCAAATCAGGCTCTTTTTGCCAGGCTGGGTGCAGCAGCTCAACCAGTTCATTTACACGATGGCATTTCATTATCACTACCTCAGACATTAATGATTGTTTATCTAGTATGGGGAAAGGGCTTGGCCTTACGCCATACATTTCCGACAATACCGCATTAAATCATTATGGATACCAATACGATGATAACAGGTGTAATTCTGGCTGGCGGTCAATCATCCCGCATGGGAGGAAACGACAAAGGGCTGATTGAAATGGAAGGGAAACCACTTTACCAGTATGTTCTGGAGCGACTGGAGCCACAGGTTGATACCCTGCTCATTAACGCCAATCGGCATCAGGCTTGTTATCAGCAAAGCGGTTATCCGGTGATCGGCGATATTAATCCTGATTTTTCGGGGCCGTTGGCCGGTGTCTTTACCGGGTTGAGCATCGCTAAAACAGACTGGGTCATATTCGTTCCCTGTGATGTACCCTCATTACCTCACGATTTGGTTTCCCGGCTGCTGCAGTTCAGTGACAATCATCTTGCCGCTTATGCCACAGATGGATTACGTGATCACCCGACATTATTGTTGATCCATACCTCATTAATTGCAGAGTTGGAAACGTATTTGAGCAATGGCGACCGAAAACTAATGTTATTTTTAAATCAGATAGCAGCAAAAGCCGTTTCTTTTGCAGACCAGCCTTTATCATTCCGCAATCTCAATACGCCAGAAGATCTTGCTCACTGGCAGGAACAGCCTCATGACTGACATACCACTTCTGGCGATCGCTGCCCACAGCGGCACTGGAAAAACCACACTATTGAAGCAACTCATTCCATTGTTGAATGCGATGGAGATCCGGGTTGGTATTATTAAACACACTCACCACGATATGGATATCGATAAACCGGGAAAAGACAGTTATGAACTGCGTAAAGCTGGTGCCAGTCAGACTCTGGTTGCCAGCAATACCCGATGGGCGTTGATGACCGAGACACCTGAACAACAAGAGCCTGATTTGTACTTTCTAGCCAGCAGAATGGACAGTTCAAAACTGGATTTGATTCTGGTTGAAGGCTTCAAGCATGAATCTGTCGATAAAATCCTGCTTTATCGCCATAAATCTGGAAATAATGAGGTGATGGAAATCGATGACCACACACTGGCTATAGCCAGCGATGTACCGTTAACGTTCCTCAAACCTCGTCTGGATCTGAACCAGCCACCGCAGATTGCGGTATTTATCCGTGACTGGCTGTACCCGACCGGCAGATGACTGAATCGCGCTTTCGCGCTTCTATTCATGCCAGGAGGCTAAGCCCGGCAAAAGGGGATGGGCGGGGAAAAGAACGAGAACAGGAGAAGGAGAGAGACAGG
>NZ_JAAVXH010000061.1:0-48175 GCF_012273755.1 Dickeya sp. CFBP 2040 | reverse complement strand
CCGGTTATCGAAATGACCTCTTCGATAACATACAGAATCGGTGGTGCGGTAGTTCAGTCGGTTAGAATACCGGCCTGTCACGCCGGGGGTCGCGGGTTCGAGTCCCGTCCGCACCGCCAACATATAAAGCCCTGAGCATAAGCTCAGGGCTTTTCGCTTTTGAAACCGTTGATGAACCTATTCTTACTTGCCATCAGTTGTATTGTCTACGATTTCATTGTTATTCCATATTTCTCATCTATCTTGCTGCTTGCACCCATTGAAACGCGAAGATAAAAACCCTATAACGATTAATAGTTCACTGGTATAGCAGGGACAATGTGCACAAGAAAACCTATGCAATAAGGTACGTTGCCGGGCAACCGGTTGAGCATATTTTTCAGCCTTCGGCAATGCATTATTTAAAACAGCAGTCTGCATTTTCAGCTCCTCTGATAGCAACAGAGGGTTTCTTGCGGATCATGGTGTGGAATATTTTTAAGCAACAGCGTACAAACTGGCTTTCTGTTCTGAAGCATTTTGGTGAAAACACACAGCTGATGTTATTGCAGGAAGCGCAATCTACCCCCGAACTGATTCGCTTTGCCACCACACACTATCTTTATGCTGATCAGGTGCCTGCTTTCGCACTTCCACCTCATCCTTCGGGGGTGATGACACTATCTTCCGCTCAGCCGATGTACTGCTTTCCGCTACGTGAACGAGAGCCATTAATTCGTCTGGCTAAATCAGCACTGATCACGGTGTATTCGTTGAGAAATGGACGCTTGTTAATGGCCATAAATATCCATGCTGTTAATTTCAGCCTCGGAGTAGAGGCGTATATTAATCAACTTGAAACCATTGGTGAGCAATTGAAACGTCACCAGGGACCGGTGATTATGGCGGGAGACTTTAATGCCTGGAGTCGATCCAGGGTCAGCGCGCTTTATCGGTTTGTCCAGCGAATGGGACTTGATGAAGTGTTATTTTCCGACGATCAACGACGTCGGACGTTTGGTCGGCCATTGGATTTTGTTTTTTATCGCGAGTTGGAAGTGACGAATTCGTCGGTACTGGTTACTAATGCATCTGATCACAATCCTTTGCTGGTGGAGTTTGATGTTGCTTGAACTCTACACTTGCACTAATAAAAAAACCGCCTGGATGGCGGTTCTTATTTTATCAGTATCAGGAATCTGGTGATTCTCTTCTGGTGACATACAGTGTCAGCCGATCTCCAGGTTGAAGATTGGCATCTCTGATAACCGTATTCCAGCGCATGACATCAGCAATGTTAACACCGTGACGTTTGGCAATACTTGCCAGCGAGTCACCTTTACGAACTTGATAAATGATCGAGTTCGATTTGTTTTTTGCAACAACACCTGCCGTCACGGGTGTTGTTACCTTGGCAACTTGCAATGTCTGACCCACTTTCAGCGCGTTGCCCTTGAGGTGGTTCCAGTGTTGCAGATCCTGAGTACGAACATTCATTCGCTTAGCGATACTGGATAATGTATCACCAGTGCGAACCTTGTACCCTACAGAGCGAGTCGTGCCTGCCGGTTTTACAGATTTAGCCGGTTGTATGGATGCAATATCACCATCTGCCAGCGAGTCTTTCAACTGCCCTACATGAGACTTGGGTATCATAATGTAATGCGGTCCGTTAGGCGCAGTGACATCACGTGTGTAACCCGTGTTGTAACTCTTGAGCTTGGTGACAGATAAACCCGCCAATTCGGCTGCTTGTGTCAATTCCATCTGCTGACCTAAGTCGACCCTTGCCAACGCTCGGTTTTCGTTAGGTTTAGGCAACTCAACTCCGTACTTTCTGCTGTGCTTGAGAATATCGCTTAGTGCCAACATCTTGGGCACATAGGTTGACGTTTCGTATGGCAACGCCAGCGCCCAGTAGTTAGTTGGACGGCCTTTCGCTTTATTCGCTTTCACCGCTTGCATGATTCGCCCTTCACCCGCATTGTAGGCAGCCACGGTTAATAACCAGTCGCCGTCAAACATACGGTTAAGACGCTGCATCATATCCAGTGCAGCGGTCGTGGAGGCAACAACATCACGACGCCCATCATACCATTGGGTACGTTTTAACCCGTAATTGCGCCCGGTGCCAGGAACAATCTGCCAAAGCCCTACGGCGTTGGATGCTGATCTGGCGTTTGGGTCAAAAGCGCTCTCCACTATGGGTAGCAGTACCAGTTCCATCGGCATCTTACGTTCTTTAATCTGCCCGACTATCCAGTACATGTACGGCTCTGCCCGTAATGTTACATCGTGGAGATAGCTCTTATTTTTTAAGTAACGCTGTTTCTGTTCGCGGATCCGGGTATTCTCCGGAACCTCCATCTTCAGCTCGTCGCCAATGAAGTTCCACAGATCTCGTTGTGCGATGCTATCATCATCCAGCCATCGCGCGCCGGTCTCTCGACCATCTGTGTACTTTCCTGCTTCACCTTGACCTGCCGAAGACAGACTCTGTGCATGTTGTCTGGGTTGAGAAGTGTCATTAGGCGGCACCTGACAACCCGTCAACACGACTGAGGCGATAAGTATCGCTTTAGTCTTCATATCTGTGTCAATAGTTGCTTAAAAGACAGGCAATCATACTTTGATTGGCAATTCAGTACAACAAAAACCGTTAAAATTGGTCTTTCAGAGCGCGTAAGTGCGCAAAAATGTGCCAATCCCCCTTGGTGTCCGAGTTAATGGACAATTTTCTTTTTAAATCAACGTCATGATAACGTAAAAAAATATTTATTCTCCGTTCCCGCCCTAGTGTGGAAGGGAGGGATGATTCTCCTTTTTCACGTAATTGTCTGATTTTAAGTAGATAATCATGAATATCCACATCTTCTGGCCAAATATGGTGAGCGAACTCCAGATTCGATAATGTGTATTCGTGCGCACAACATACTTGGGTTTCATCAGGTAAATCAGCCAACTTGATCAATGATTCGAACATCTGTTGTGCTGTACCTTCAAAAATGCGACCACATCCGGCAGAAAATAAGGTATCGCCACAGAATAGATATGGATGGCTATAATATGCGATATGTCCTGTAGTGTGTCCGGGTACGAAAAAAATAGAAAATTCCGAGCCAACAGCAGTAATCGTGTCTCCTTCTTGCACTGTATGTGTCACGCCGCATTGCTTGGTTTCTGATGGGCCGTAAACTTGTATGTCAGGATAGTGATCCTTCAGTTGTCGCACGCCGCCAGTGTGGTCGTTGTGATGATGGGTCAACAGAATGGCGGCAGGTAAGAATCCGTAGTTTTTCAGTGCCTGTAATACGGGGGCTGCCTCTCCAGGATCAACAATCACACATTGCTTTTCATCACTGGCCAGTAGCCAGATATAGTTGTCTTTGAAGGCAGGTACACTGATAAGATTCATACTGTATCCTCATTTTTGCGATTAGCTTGCGGAAGATTCTAGAGCATGAAGCCAGCACAAACATCTCAGAAGATCGTGGCGCCTGACAACTGGAAGGCGATACCCTGGGGAGAGTACTATCTTCATACTTTGAATAGGGTGCTTGACCCTTGGTGGAGCCGGATATTTGGGTTTCATTTGCTGAAAATCGGGGGATTAAGCACTGAGATTGATAGTCAAATGTGTACCATTCCACATCAGGTGAACGTTAGTCGTGAGCCGCAGGCACATGTTATTGCTGAACCCTATCAATTACCGTTTATCGAGAAATCGGTAGATGCCTGTTTGCTTGCCCATGTGCTGGCTTACTCCGCAGATCCTCATCGGATTGTGCGCGAAGTTGATCGGATTTTGATTAACGATGGTTGGATCATTATCAGTGGTTTCAACCCCGTGAGTCTGGTAGGGTTGGGGCGTTTAGTTCCCGGTATGCGTCAACGCCAGCCATATTGCAGCAGAATGTTCAGCCAAATGCGGGTGATGGACTGGCTGAGCTTGCTCAATTACGAGATTGTACATCACAAAAGTTTTCAGGTCTTGCCCTGGCGCCAGCCAGAACAGGGCAAGTGGAACAATACGCTGCCATTGCTGGGGTGCCTGAATCTGATCGTCGCGCGTAAACGTACGATTCCGCTGAGGATGACGCCGACCAAAACCTTGCTAAGAAAGTCACCATTGAATCGCCCGGTGGGGGCGACGAAAAGTTATCGTTCCTGGCATGATTGACGGCTTGTCAGGTGATTGATTCGTTACGGTTTAGGCTACTCTGGCTGATAGCCGGTGTCATCAAGGGTTGGTGCGTTGGCAGCCTGGCGGGCCAGTTCATCGCAGCGTTCATTCTCAGGATGACCCGCATGGCCTTTGACCCATTGCCAGTGCAGGGTATGGCGCTGAATGGCTTGATCCAGCCGTTGCCATAGATCGATGTTTTTTACTGGCTTTTTCTCCGCAGTTTTCCAGCCGCGCTTTTTCCAGTTGTGAATCCAACTGGTAATCCCCTGGCGGACATATTGGCTATCGGTACTGAGTGTAACATCACAAGGAGAGGTCAGGCTTTCTAGTGCGATGATCGCCGCCATCAGTTCCATCCGGTTGTTAGTGGTTAGCCGGTAGCCTGCGCTCAGTGTTTTTTCGTGCTGCTTGTAGCGCAAAAGTACCCCGTATCCACCTGGGCCAGGATTGCCGAGACAGGAACCGTCAGTGAAAATCTCAACCTGTTTTAGCATCTCTGGTAGACTCTTATTCATGGTCAAAAGCATAAGTCTGACATAAACGAAACCGATGAGCACTGCAATTACACGACAAATCGTTCTTGATACGGAAACCACCGGTATGAACAAGCTGGGGGTTCACTATGAAGGGCACAAGATTATTGAGATTGGTGCGGTCGAAGTCGTGAACCGTCGCCTGACCGGACGCCACTTCCATGTTTATCTTCGACCAGACCGTCTGGTCGATCCGGAAGCCTATAAGGTTCATGGTATTAGCGATGAATTTTTGGCTGATAAGCCGACTTATGCTGATGTTGCCGATGATTTTCTCGATTTTATCCGAGGTGCGGAATTAGTGATTCATAACGCATCGTTCGATATCGGCTTTATGGACTATGAGTTTCGGCTGCTTGGTCGTGATATCCCGAAAACTGAAACCTTCTGTACCATCACTGATAGCCTGCTGATGGCACGCCGCTTATTCCCAGGTAAGCGTAATAACCTGGATGCATTGTGTGATCGTTACCAGATAGATAACAGCAAGCGTACGCTGCATGGCGCGTTGCTGGATGCCGAGATTCTGGCTGAAGTTTATCTGGCGATGACCGGTGGTCAAACGTCACTGGCTTTTTCGATGGAAGCGGAGGGCCAGCAGCAGGCGGTGCAAACAGAAACCATTCAGCGTATTTCGCGCCCGGCATCGGCTCTGACTGTGTTATATGCTAGTGACGAAGAGCTGGTGGCGCATGAGCAAAGGCTGGATTTGATTATGAAAAAAGGCGGTAGCTGCCTGTGGCGTAATTGAGTGGTGAGCCATTGATGACAAAATCAGCGCCGCGCTGAAAATGTAAGCAAACAGAAGCGGTTAGTGATAAAAAGCGTTGACGCAATCGATGACGGGCCGTAGTATTCACCTCGCTCAATGAGCACAGCGCGGTGCGGTAGTTCAGTCGGTTAGAATACCGGCCTGTCACGCCGGGGGTCGCGGGTTCGAGTCCCGTCCGCACCGCCAATCATTTTGAAGCCCTGAATCAACTGGTTCAGGGCTTTTTCGTCTACGGAACGCCTAAAATTACTTTTTTTCTCCGAATAGTGATTCAGGTCTATCTGGTAGGAAAACAAGAAAATTCGACTGCTAAAGCCTGAGGGCGAATGCCCTCAGGTCGCTGCTCATACGGTTGCGATGTTTCTACCGTAATAGATTTCCTGCATTTCTCGATACAGTAAGTCAGTGATGCGCTTGCGCTCTTCGGCGCTTAACTCTTCAGGACTGACGTTAAACAAGTAGTGCTTCAGGTCGAAATCCTTCAGCAACATTTTGGTGTGAAAAATATTTTCCTGGTAAACATTCACGTCCATCAGATGATAGAGCGATTTCATGTCGTCAGACATGAAATTTTGAATCGAGTTAATTTTATGGTCGATGAAATGCTTGACGCCGTTAATGTCGCGCGTAAAACCGCGCACACGGTAGTCAATGGTCACGATGTCCGATTCTAACTGATGGATCAGATAGTTAAGCGCCTTGAGCGGTGAAATGACACCGCAGGTGGACACCTCGATATCGGCGCGAAAGGTGCACAGACCACCACCAGGGTGGCTTTCCGGATAGGTGTGCACACAGATATGGCTTTTGTCGAGGTGCGCGACGACGGAGTTCGGCAGCGGACCAGGGTGTTCGGAGGTATCCACATCGCGGGGATCCATGGGTTCTTCGCTGACCAGAATGGTGACGCTGGCACCCTGGGGTTCATAATCCTGTCGGGCAATATTCAGAACATTAGCGCCGATGATGGAACAGGTTTCACTCAGGATTTCTGTCAGACGGTTCGCATTGTACTGCTCGTCAATGTACGCAATATAGCCATCGCGATCAGCAGGCGTTTTAGCGTAGCAGATATCGTAGATACAAAAACTCAGGCTCTTGGTCAGATTGTTAAAGCCATGTAGTTTCAGCTTTTGCAATTTAATTCACCCCCTTATGGATGCCGATGCTCAGCGGGCGGCTGACAGGGCATTCAGTAAATATTGTGGCAGGGCAAAGCTGCCGATATGAATGGCCGGATTGTAATAACGGCATGTAATTTCTGATGAGTCAAACCGCTGTTGCAGGCTATTTTGATCGATGGCACGCAATGCCGGATTGTTACTAGCCCAGGCAAAGGTCATGATTCCGCCGTAGTAAGTCGGAATGGCTGTCTGATAAAAACTGACGTCACTGAAGTAGTGGCTCAGCTTCTGATGGCTGTTGACCGCCTCATCCTGCTGCAGGAAGCTGACGCCATTCTGTGCGACAAAGATCCCACCATCATTCAGGCAGCGTGCGCATCCCTGATAAAAATCAGAGGTGAACAAATTTTCACCAGGGCCGATGGGGTCGGTACAGTCGGAAATAATGACATCGAACTTTTCCTGGCAGGCATTGACGAAATTAACACCGTCATCAATTACCAGACGAAAGCGCGGGTCATCGTAAGCGCCAGCGCTGTGATTAGGCAGATACTGGCGACAAAATGCCACCACACCGGCGTCGATTTCCACCATGGTGATCTGCTCAATGTGACGGTGCCGACAGACTTCGCGCAGCATACCGCCGTCGCCGCCGCCGATGATCAGCACGCGTTTGGCGCTACCATGAGCCAGTAGCGGAACGTGGGTCATCATTTCGTGATAGATGAATTCGTCGCGCTCGGTGGTCTGTACAACGCCATCCAGCGCCATTACCCGGCCCAGCGCAGCGTTTTCGAAGATGATCAGATCCTGATGATCGGTTTTTTCATGATAGAGCACCTGTTCTATCGAAAAATACTGACCAAAATTGGCATGTAGGGTTTCATACCAAATTTCTTTCTGGGACATGTTAGGGCTTCCTCCGCGATAACAGCCATGAAAATTGGCGCGATATGATAGCTAACTCTCATGGCGCTTGCACGGTCAAATTTCAAGCAATACAGAGGATTTTACGCTTTATTGCGTATTTGCGAGTAAACTGAGCGAATTTCGGGCCAGAGACTGGCATTTTTTCGGGATGGGAATAGCGATGCCGCTCAGATCGCGGTAGCTGGCTTCGCCGATGGCGATCATATCGAACTGATTGTAATTGCTGAGATCCCAGCGATTTTGCTGGGCAAAAGTCACGAGTGCGCGGCGGATCTGCTCGTTGGGAAGATCTTTGTAACCACAGTTGTTTTTCAGATAAACGAAAACGGCGGTCAGATCGGCGAGGTCTTCAGCCTCAAAATCATTCAATGCCCTACTGGCGGAGGAGAAGCCCAACAACGAGAGCAAGAGCAGCACCAGCGCGGAATGTTTCATAATTCAACCTGTTTCATACTTTATCAGATGACGTTATCACAGTTACCGGCCCGGATTTCAAGTTTTATTCAGATCATCGTGATATCACCAATCGGTGGGGGCCGCACCGGATGGGGCAAACAGAGGGAGTGTGTGTACAATGGCACAATTACCAGCTATTTATCGGCGATTGATACCATGACGCCAGCGTCTGGCTTTGATATTAATAGTGCAGTTTAAATTTATTTCACCGATTTCTCATGACTTCAGGTATCTGGCGCATTAGTAGTGTGCTGTTAGCAGGAATCCTTTTGTTCCCGCTTGTAACCATGATCGGGATGGCATTGTCCACTCCTGGCGATGCAGTGTTGGCGTTATGGCATGTTCTGCCCATTTATGGGAGGAACTCGCTGATGCTGGTGGCGGGCTGTGTGATATTCAGCCTGTTGTTTGCGTTGCCGCTGGCCTGGATAATGTCACACTACCGTTTTACGGGTCAGGTGTGGCTGCACCGGGCGTTGCTATTGCCGTTGGCGATGCCCGGCTACTTACTGGCGGCGGTGTATGGCGACATGTTGGGATATGAAGGGCCAGTCAAGCAGACGCTTTACGCTTTATCATTTGATGTGGACATTGTGCCCCAAACATTCTGGCAGCAGGTATGGATGGTGACGTGTGCCAGTCTCTGTCTGGCTCTGGTGCTGTTCCCTTATGTTTATTTGCTGGTGCGTACCGCGTTGATGTCACAATCAGTCAACTTGCGGCAGGCTGCCCAGTTGATGAATCACACCCATGCTCAGGTTTTCTGGCGTGTCGTTTTTCCCATGACTCGGCCTGCTATCGCGCTTGGCGTTGTGTTAATGGCCTCGGAAGCGCTGGGTGACTACGGCATTTCTGCTTATTTTTCTTTGCAAACTATTACCACGGCTGGTCTGGATTTGTGGCGTGACAAGGCACAACACGGTACGGCGGCACTGTTAATGTCGTTGTTGTTACCCCTGGTGTTCCTGATCTGGTTTCAGGCGCGTCGATGCCGTGCACGTCAGTTGCGTTACAAGAAAACCGTTAGCGTGTGCCCGAAAGATCTGCCGGTATTACGCGGATGGCAGTGTTTTCTAACTGTGCTGTTTGGCGGTGCACTGGTCGTGATTGCGTTTGTTGTGCCGGTCGGTCGCCTGGTGGGATGGTCGATGTTATCTGAAGCGCCGCTCTGCAGTTTGCCGTTTTTGCTGGCATTGACCAGCAGTGTTATGGCGGCTGCTTGTGCCACATTGATGGTCATCGGGCTGGCGATTGTGTGTTCGTTTGATTTCCAGGCAACGGGAAACCCGGCGTATCGCAACCCACTGCGTTGGCTCAATATCAATCGGTTGTTGCCCTCAACCGCGCTGGGAATGGGGTTGCTGGTGCCGTTTTTAGGTCTGGATGCCTGGCGTGCGTCGACCAGCGGCGTGGTGGATGACCCCTGGGCTGGCTCGGTGCTGGTGCTGATTTTGGCCTATTGTATGCGTTTTAGCTGCTTGCTGATTGACCGGTTACAAATTCACATCTCCCGTCTGCCGCGTGCAATGAACCATGTCAGTCAGTCGCTGGGTTACACGTCTTTACAGCAAGTGCTGTGGGTTTATCTGCCTCAGTTGCGCCATTGCCTGATTGTGGGGGTGCTGCTGGTGTTTACCGAAAGCTTGCGTGAGCTGAATGCATCACTACTGCTGCAGCCGTTTGAAGTGGAAACCATAGCAACCTACGTGTTTCGCTTTATGATGGATGAGCGACTGCCGCTGGTGGCAACTCCTGCGCTGATGTTGGTGGGCGTGGGCATGATTCCGCTGTTTGGGATAACCCGATTGATGAGAATGGAAGGATAGGTAAGTTATGGCGACCCCGGAGATTCTGGCGATAACCTCACTCAGTTGCGGCTACCCGCGACTTTCCGTGCTGGAGAATGTGAATTTTTCCGTGCATGAAGGGGAGATGGTTTGTCTGTTAGGGGCGAGTGGTGATGGCAAAACTACGCTGCTGAAATCGATAGCGGGTCTGCTGCCACATCAACAAGGTCGAATAGTGATCGCTGGTCAGAAAGTGGGGTCTCCAGAGCAAGGTGGCGAGACATCGCCAGCAGCGGTAGGGATGGTGTTTCAGGATGATGTGCTGTTTCCTCACCTGACGGTTATGGGGAACATCACTTTCGGTTTACACGGTAAGTCATCCGAAGAAGTGTGTACCCTGGCGATGGATGTGGTGGGGTTGATGCAACTAGAGACCCTTACCCGTAGCTATCCTCACGAGCTTTCTCAAGAACAGTATAAGCGGGTGGCGATAGCCAGGGCGCTGGCGTGCCAACCTAAATTGTTGCTGATGGATGAGCCTTTTTCTTCGGTTGATAGTCAAATTCGCTACCGTTTGATCAGCGAGCTACGCCAAATTCTGCGGCAGCGCCGTATTGCCACGTTGTTTGCGACATCTGACCGGGAGGATGCCTTTGCTTTTGCCGATCATCTGATTCTGATCCATGACGGCGGCATTGTGCAGCAAGGGTTTTCCGCCGATCTTTACTACCGACCGGTTAATCGCTATGTGGCTGGTTTTATGGGGAATGCCAATTATCTGTCGGTGAAGATCTGCGGCGACAGACAATGGCAGAGTTTTCTTGGCGAACATCAGGCAACCAGGGCATTAAAATTGCCGCATGGTGCGCAATATGACTGGTTGATTCGCCCACAAGAGATTGCGCTGGCGTTGGATGAAGATGGGCCGGGCGTGATTGAAGATCGGCTATTTATGGGGAACAGCAATTTTTACCGTGTTCGGGTCAGTGAGCTGGAACTTCAGGTACAAAGCGGCAACTGGTTTGAGCCGGGGCAACCTGTTCGGCTGAGTATTCGCACTGATCAACCGGTTCTGTTCCCACCTGAATCGACGGTAAATTCACAGGACTAGCGGGCGTCAGGCCCGCTTTGTTTATCCCTGTTCAACATTGGTGCAACGCCGTGCTGTTCTTCTCCTCACTCCCTGTTGCGGGGCTATGTGACACTATCTGATTGCATTTGGCGCCGGCGGTTCAAGGCGCGGCTCTGGCGGGATTTCCCTCACACTGATGCTGACTTCATAGGTTTTACCATTGCCTTGCGGTATGTTGGCAACCAGTTTATTGGCAGCCGATATGGGATCGGTCGTCTGTAATGACGCCTGATAAAGCGCAGGTATTGGTGGTGGTAATCTGGGAGGCGGCGGTGGGAACCCCGGTGGTGGTGGCATTATCTCCTGTCTGTCTGGCCCTCGCGGTTCCGGGTTTTCTGGATTGGCAGATGCCACAGACAAGGCCGAAAGCAGGGAAATACCGGCAATCAGCGCCACAGTACGGCAGGTTTTCGTTAGTGCTGTCATGTTACACCTCGTTTCGGTTGGCCGAAGCCCATCAGAAACCTTTTGTTGATACCGCGCAATCCGCTTTACCCGATTTTATGCTGCGATAACGAAATCCTCACGTTCTTGTGAATACGTTGATATTTCCGTCACAAGATAAAACGTTTGGTTTCAGCCTTTCAGCGCAAGAAAATCACTCGCCAGAATGTGCCAGGCGCTGGGATGCGCCTCAAAGCCGATTTTGGGGTAGTAATCCACCGCTTGGGGGGCGGCAATCAGAATCAGACGGCATTGCGGTTTCAGTTGCCGCATCGTGTGTTCGATAAGCTGCCGGCCTATGCCGCTATGCTGAAAAGCTTCATCCACCGCCAGATCGGACAGATAGCAGCAAAAGTGATAGTCCGTTACGCTGCGCGCCACACCCACCAGTTCATCGCCACGCCATGCCGTTACCAGTAAGCCCGCTTGCGTTAACATGCCGGCGAGGGTGTCGCGTTGCTCCAGAGGCCGTCTTGGGCCGAGCGAGGTTCGGTTAAGCAGGTGGATAAACTGGTCAACGTTAATAGGGTCATTCACTTTATAGGTAATGACATTGTCAGCCGTTGAAGACGATAAGGATGTCATATTCTCTCCGCTATGGGTGGGGGATTCCGGGCTTTCTGTTATACTGCGCGCCGTGATAAATGCGGCACAGCCTGACTGTGAGTCAGCATTGGAGTATGGCCACTGCGGCCAATACAGGATATCTTTTTTCTGTGAGTTGTCAGTATGATGAAACATACGGTGGAAGTCATGATCTCCGAGCTTGAGGTCAGGGCGCGGGTGACTGAACTTGGACGACAGATCAGCGAACATTATCGCAATAGCAGCTGCGACATGGTGCTGGTAGGGTTATTGCGAGGATCTTTTGTATTTATGGCCGATTTGTGTCGTGCCATTGACCATTCGCATGAAGTCGATTTCATGACCGCATCCAGCTACGGCAGTGGTATGAATTCAACCCGCGATGTGAAAATCCTTAAGGATCTGGATGAGGATATCCGCGGCAAAGATGTGTTGATTGTTGAAGATATTATCGATTCTGGTAATACGTTAAGCAAAGTGCGGGAAATTCTGCAACTGCGCGAGCCGAAATCGCTGGCTATCTGTACACTGCTGGATAAACCGTCACGCCGTGAAGTTCCGGTGCCGGTGGAATGGGTCGGTTTTTCTATCCCTGATGAGTTTGTCGTGGGGTATGGTATCGACTATGCCCAGCACTATCGTCACCTGCCGTTTATCGGCAAGGTCATCCCGCTATAACTCATAACATCACGCCCATGATGGCATGGGCGTGATTAATACTGCGGTGTTTAAAGCTAATTAGTGTCTTTAAAACAATCAGTATGCTTAAAACAATCAGTGTGTTTAAAACAGAGCTGAGACTGCCCGGCGATAACGCTGTTCCAGCGTTTCGCGGCTGGTAGCGGTGACTTCCAGATCGCGCAAGCGCCCATCCTGAATCCCATAGACCCAGCCATGAATCGTCACTTTCTGACCGCGTTTCCAGGCTGACTGCATGATGGTAGAGTGGCCGAGGTTGTACACCTGTTCCACCACATTGATTTCACACAGTTTGTTAAATCGTTGTTCGGGCGGCAATTCTCCTAGCAATGAACTGTGCTTATACCACAGGTCACGAATGTGGAGCAGCCAGTTGTTGATCAATCCCAGTTCCGGATTTTCGACCGCTGCCTGCACACCGCCGCATCCATAGTGGCCGCAAATGATAATGTGTTCTACTTCCAGCACTTCAACCGCATACTGCACGACGGACAGGCAGTTAAGATCGGTATGGATCACCAGATTGGCGACATTGCGGTGTACGAACAGTTCACCCGGTTCAAGACTGGTCAGGCTTTCGGCGGGAACGCGGCTGTCAGAGCAGCCAATCCACAGAAATCGAGGGCGCTGAGCTAATGCAAGTCGCTCAAAATAATCAGGGTCTTCTTTCACTATCGTTTCAGACCATTGCTGGTTATTGGCGATAAGCGTTTCTATGGTTTTCATGAAAGTAAATGACCTGTAACAACAAAAGGGCGGTGCAGGGTAATATAGAGCAATCACAGGGGTTTTGAAATCGAAAACTGGGTCCGACCAGGACTCGCTCAACTGATAATAAGGCACGCTTTCAGCTATGACATATGCACTGGAATTGGCGAATGTGACCAAGACTTACCCAGGCGGCGTTCGCGCCCTGCGCGGCATTGACCTGCGCGTCGAAGCGGGGGATTTTTATGCTCTGCTGGGACCTAACGGCGCGGGTAAATCCACCACTATCGGCATCATTAGTTCACTGGTTAACAAAACTGACGGCAGCGTTCAGGTGTTCGGTCACGATCTGGACCGGGATATCGTGAACGCCAAACGGCAACTGGGGTTAGTGCCGCAGGAGTTCAACTTCAATCCGTTTGAGACTGTGATGCAAATCGTGGTCAATCAGGCTGGTTACTACGGCGTTCCCCGGCAGGAAGCGGTACAACGCGCCGAAAAATACCTCAACCAGCTTGATTTGTGGGGTAAACGTAACGAACGCGCGCGTATGTTGTCCGGCGGCATGAAGCGTCGGCTGATGATTGCGCGTGCGTTGATGCATGAACCTAAGCTGTTGATTCTTGATGAGCCGACCGCTGGGGTGGACATTGAATTGCGGCGTTCAATGTGGGGATTTCTCAAAGAGCTTAATGGGCAGGGTACGACGATTATCCTGACCACCCATTATCTGGAAGAAGCGGAGATGTTATGCCGCAATATCGGCATCATCCAGTCTGGGCAATTGGTGGAAAACACCTCAATGAAAGCGCTGTTGGCCAAGTTGCAATCAGAAACCTTTATTTTCGATCTGGCGGCGAAGAGCGCCTTGCCGCGGTTGGAAGGCTATCAGCACCGGCTGGTGGACACTTCCACGCTGGAAGTGGATGTCAGAAGAGAACAAGGGTTGAACGGCATTTTCAGCCAGCTCAGCGCGCAGGGGATTCAGGTTCTCAGTATGCGTAATAAGGCCAATCGCCTGGAAGAACTGTTTGTTGCTCTGCTCAATAACAACGGAGATAAAGCATGATGGGGTTATATTGGGTGGCGTTGCAGAGTATCTGGAGCAAAGAGGTCAACCGTTTCGCCCGGATCTGGATTCAGACATTGCTGCCGCCGGTGATCACCATGTCGCTGTATTTCGTTATCTTCGGCAACCTGATCGGCAACCGAATCGGCGAGATGAATGGCTTTAGCTACATGCAGTTTATCGTGCCGGGGTTAATCATGATGTCGGTGATTACCAACGCCTATGCGAATGTCGCGTCGTCATTTTTCAGCGCCAAATTCCAGCGCAATATCGAAGAACTGCTGGTAGCGCCGGTGCCGACGCACATTATTATCGCTGGTTATGTGGGGGGCGGAATGGCGCGCGGCATTTGCGTTGGCGTGCTGGTAACGGCGGTATCGTTATGCTTTGTGCCGTTGCAGGTTCATGCCTGGTGGATGGTGGTGGTGACCTTGTTGCTGACGGCGATGCTGTTTTCGCTGGCGGGGCTTATCAACGCCGTGTTTGCCAAAACCTTTGACGATATCAGCCTGATACCCACCTTCGTGCTGACGCCGCTGACTTATCTGGGCGGTGTGTTCTATTCGTTGTCGTTGTTATCGCCATTCTGGCAGACAGTATCCAAACTTAACCCGATCGTTTATATGATCAGCGGTTTCCGCTTCGGGTTTTTGGGTATTCATGACGTGCCGTTGCTGCTGACGTTGGCTGTGCTGCTGACGTTCATCGTGGTGTTTTATGGGCTGAGCTGGTGGTTGATTGAGCGGGGACGCGGATTGCGCAGTTAATCTGTTTGTTATCGTTTGATGCGAAGCGAGACGGTGTTGCCGTCTCGCTTTTTTTATCGGCGCAATAATTCAGGCAATCTGCACCGGAATGGCTTTGGCGGTACGTTGCAGCTCATTATTGTCGCCAAAATAGGCGACTTTGGGATGATGCGTACGGGCCTGCTCATCCGGCATTTGTACATATGAGCAGATAATTAGTTTGTCGCCGACGCAGGCGCAACGTGCGGCGGCGCCATTGACGGAAATAATGCGGGAGCCGCGTTCAGCAGCGATAGCGTAAGTGGAAAAACGGTGGCCGTTGTCCACGTTGTAGATGTCGATCGCTTCGTATTCAAGAATACCGGCGGCATCCATAAAATCCTGATCGATGGCGCAGGACCCTTCATAATGTAAATCTGCCTGGGTTACTTTTACCCGGTGCAGCTTACCTTGCAGCATGGTTCGAATCATCGGTCTGTCACTCTGGTTGGTAAAATCAGGTGGTTAAATCTACCTGCTGGTTATCAATCAGGCGTGCTTTGCCCAGCCAGGCCGCCATCAGCACTACAGCATGGGTACTGTCAGTGGTTAGTGGCTGCAGCGTTGCCGCGTCGCGGATAAACAGTTCATCGGGGGTGAATCCGGCGTGGCGTAGCGCCTCTGATGCTCTGGCGAGCATATCATCAATTTGCCGATCACCGCTGGATAATTGCTCCACCACGTCGTTCATGATGCGGTGAAGTTGTGGTGCCTGTTGGCGTTCTTCGGCGGTGAGATAACCGTTACGTGAACTGAGCGCCAGGCCATCTTTGGCGCGTACGATAGGCACGCCGACGATGCTGATGTCGTAATCCATGTCGGTTACCATCTGCCGGATCAACGCCAGTTGCTGATAATCTTTTTCGCCGAAACAGGCGACATCCGGTTGTACCAGATTAAATAGCTTGCTGACGACGGTAGCAACGCCACGAAAATGACCAGGGCGGCTGGCACCTTCCAGTATCTGCGATAGCCCCGGTACTTCCACAAACGTCTGCTGTTGCAGGCCATTAGGGTAGAGGGTGTCCGGCGCTGGCGCAAACACCAAATCAACCCCGCGGCGCGTCAGCTTTTCGCAGTCTTCCTGCAAGGTTCGTGGATAGCGGGCCAAATCGTCCGCCCGGTCAAACTGTAGCGGATTGACAAAAATACTGACCACGACGATATCAGCCCGTGAGCGGGCTTCATCCACCAGCGTCAGGTGGCCGTCATGCAGATTGCCCATGGTAGGCACCAGCGCGATGCGTTTGCCATCCTGACGCCAGCGGCGGAGTTCACGGCGCAGCAGCACCGGCGTTTCAATAATCAACACTCGCTTGCTCCTGTGTTAAACAAAACTGTATTTCTCATCGGGAAAGGTTCCCTGTTCGACTTCCTGCACGTACAGGCGAACGGCTGCACGGATATCCCCCGCTTCCGTCATGAAATTACGGGCGAATTTCGGCGTATGGCCGCCAGTTACACCAAGCGCATCGTACATCACCAGAATCTGCCCATCGGTGACATTGCCTGCGCCGATGCCGATAACCGGGATGCTGAGTGCTTGCGTTACCCGTTGTGCCAGCGAAACCGGCACGCATTCCAGCACCAGTAGCTGAGCGCCTGCCTGCTCCAGCGCCAGTGCGTCTTCCAGCAACTGACTGGCGGCGGCTTCATCACGTCCCTGAACTTTATAGCCGCCAAAGATATTGACCGACTGCGGGGTCAGCCCCAGATGTCCACACACCGGGACGGCACGTTCAGTCAACATGCGCACCGTTGGCGCCAGCCAACTGCCGCCTTCGATTTTGACCATATTGGCGCCGGCGCGCATCAGTTCAGCGGCTTGCTGGCAGGCGTGTTCCGGCGTGGCGGCCCCCATAAAGGGGAGGTCGGATAACAGCAGACAATGTGGCGCACCGCGTCGCACGCAACGGGTGTGGTACACCATGTCATCAAGGGTAACGGGCAGGGTTGAGTCGTGGCCCTGTACGGTCATACCGAGAGAGTCACCCACCAGCATGACGCGAATTCCCTGTTCATAAAACAGTTGGGCGAAGCTGGCATCGTAAGCCGTCAATGTGGCGAACTTTTTTTGTTCCTGTTTCCACTGGCGCAGGTGGGAAATCGTCGTCGCTTTCATGGCAACCTTCCTGAGTCAACGCAAGGGTAGTTCAAGGGTGAATCATTCTAATGGATGGCATACATCAGGAACAGCAATCTATTTCTATTGGTAAAACAATCGATTGGTATGAATTCTGCGGCAAGCGTGCATTGTGTCCGGTGGGATGGAGAGGGGAAAACGGTTATTGCTCATCCCACAGCGTCAGGCCGTTGCGGGGCACCTGTTGTAACCGTGTCGCCAGTGCTTCGCCGTCGGGAAACACCAGATCAGGCGCCAGCTCCGCCAGCGGATAGAGCATAAACTCGCGGTTTTTCATGTCGTAGTGCGGCACCGTGAGCCGTTCGGTATGTAGCGTCAGTGATCCGAACAGCAGAATATCCAGGTCGAGAGTACGTGGTCCCCAACGGTGTTCTTTGCGCACCCGCCCTTGTTCCTGTTCAATGCGTTGGGTGTGGTCCAGTAAAGACTCCGGCGACAACCCGGTCTGCAATTCGGCGACGGCGTTGAGATAATCAGGCTGATCCTGCGGGCCGAGCGGGCGGCTGCGATAAAACGGCGAACAGCGCACCAGCCGGGTATGCGCAATAGCGTCCAGCGCCGTGAGCGCTGCACGCACCTGTTGCAATGGCTCAGACAGGTTACTGCCCAGCGCCAGATAAACGCGGATCACCGGGCATTATCCCGATGCATTGGGCGCTTGCGCGGACGACGTGAACGACGATGCGGCGTCGGGCCGTCATCCAGTGTGTTCAACATGGCTTGCTGGCGCGGCGGCGCGGCGACCTGAAATTCTCCCCACCACTGCGCCAGACGTTGTAACTCCTGATGATTTTCGGTCTCCGCCCGCAGGCATAGCAGGTCATAAGCGGCACGGAATTTCGGGTGTTCCATCAGCTTAAAGGCGCGTTTGCCCTGACGACGCGACAGGCGCAACTGCAACTGCCAGATATCGCGCACAAGCGACGTGATCCGTTTGGGAATCGCCAGCGAGCGGCACTGCTCATCGAGAACGTCGTTCATAGCTAATGCAAACGCTTCGAAGTAGGCAAGCCCACTCTCCTGCGTCAGTTTCTGAGCGTGTTCTACCAGCGGATACCACAGCATGGCGGAGAACAAAAACGCCGGGTTAACGCGCATATCGTTCTGGATACGTTGATCGGTGTTTTTCAGCACCTGTACTATCATCCGCTCCATCGTGCTTTCGCGGTTAGCGGTGAAATAGCGGCTAATCAGCGGGAACAGGGGCTGGAACAACTGGTATTCACACAGCAACTGGTAGGTGGGGTAACCGTGACCTGCCTGCAAGAGCTTCAGGGATTCTTCAAACAACCGCGCTGGCGGAATGTCATGCAGCAATGAGGCCAGACGGGGAATCGGCTCGGCGGTTTCCGGGCTGATGTGCATACCGAGTTTGGCGGCAAAACGCACTGCACGCAGCATACGAACCGGATCTTCGCGGTAGCGGGTTTCCGGGTCGCCAATCAGGCGAATCAACCCCTGACGCAGATCATGCAGACCATTGGTATAGTCACGTACGGTAAAGTCGGCAATGCTGTAATAGAGGCTGTTGATGGTGAAGTCGCGCCGCTGCGCATCTTCTTCAATGGTGCCGAAAATGTTATCGCGCAGCAGCATACCGTTGTGGCCTTGCTGGGCGGCATTTTTGGTTTCCTGCTCCTGATGCTGCTCGTGGTGACCACGGAATGTGGCGACTTCAATCACCTCAGGGCCGAACATGACATGCGCCAGACGAAAACGGCGGCCCACCAGTCGGCAATTGCGGAATAACTTGCGAACCTGCTCCGGCGTGGCGTTGGTGGTAATATCGAAGTCTTTGGGCTTTTTGCCCAACAGTAGGTCACGGACGCCGCCGCCTACCAGATAAGCCTCATAGCCCGCTTTGCTCAGGCGATAAAGTACTTTCAGCGCATTCTCACTCATGTCGCTGCGTGAAATGGCATGTTGGTCACGGGGAATGACCGTCATCGCTTGCGGCGGATTGTCCGCCCTGGCTGGCTCATTCTCACGATTCAGTACCTTGCGGCAAAAATTAGCTACCCGGGTAAAGATAATACACCTCGATAATCATTGAAAAATTAGCGGTACAACAAAAAATAGCGGCTAATCATAGCTCACCCTCAGCCCTTTGAGAATGCTGATGTTATTTCCGGCGATATAAGGGCGGATTCGACAGGGACTGTAGTCAGCGACCAGTGCGAGATGGCCCACGCGAGCAAGGCGTCCCGGTCAAGATCGCGCCAGTGCGTTGGCAGCGGCTGGCGCAGAAACGCCAGTGCCTGTGCCAATACGATTCGCGGATCGCCGTCAGGCAGCGCCGGTGCGTGATTCTGCTTGGAGAGCTTATTGCCGTCGGTATTAAGCGCCAGCGGCAGATGCACATAATCTGGTGCCGGATAATCCAACTGTTGGTACAACGATAGCTGCCGCACCGTCGGTTCAATCAAGTCTGCGCCACGTACGATTTCAGTCACGCCCTGATCGTGGTCATCCACCACCACCGCCAGATTATAGGCAAACAAGCCATCACGACGATGAATGATAAAATCTTCTTTCGCCAGCATCGGGTCGGCATCAATCTGCCCACGCAAGCGATCGTGAAAGTGCATCACAGGACTGGTCTGGCGCAGGCGTAGTGCTGCGTTGTTCGGTGGCAGGCTGCGAGCGCGGCAATAGCCGTCATAGTGACCGCCAATTTGCTGGATGCGCTGTCGGGTACAGGTACAGTAATAGCATTTGCCCTGATGTTGCAGGTCAGCCAGCACCGCACGGTAACGATCATGGCGGCGAGATTGGTACACCACATCGCCGTCCCACAGCAGACCGTACTGTTCCAGTTGTCGGAGAATGCGGGAGGAGGCACCGGGTACTTCGCGCGGCGGATCGATGTCCTCAATACGCACCAGCCAGCGCCCGTGACAGGAGCGGGCTTGCAGGTAGCTGCCCAGCGCGGCTATCAGGGAGCCAAAATGGAGATCGCCAGAAGGAGAGGGCGCAAAGCGTCCGACATAAGGGCGTGATTCAGGCATACGACAATATCGTGCCGGTTAGGGTTAGGATAAATGATGACGGGTCATAATCGGTAAAGATCCGGCGGCAGGGCTGTAGGCTCTCCCGCCGGAGGATATTATCCAGCCATCTGCTTTTCGCGGATTTCGGCCAGTGTTTTGCAGTCAATACACAGATCGGCGGTGGGGCGCGCTTCCAGACGACGGATGCCGATTTCCACGCCACAGGACTCACAATAGCCAAAGTCCTCGTCTTCGATTTTCTGCAGTGTTTTAGCAATCTTCTTGATCAGCTTACGTTCACGATCACGGTTGCGCAGTTCAAGGCTGAATTCTTCTTCCTGAGCGGCACGATCTACTGGATCGGGAAAGTTAGCCGCTTCATCCTGCATGTGCGATACGGTTCTATCGACTTCATCCCTGAGTTGATTGCGCCATGCTTCAAGAATACGCCTGAAGTGAGCCAGCTGAGCGTCGTTCATGTATTCTTCGCCCGGCTTCTCCTGGTACGGCTCCACTCCGGCAATTGCGAGAATGCTCAGAGAGGATGTCTTACGGTTTTGCCCTTCTTGCATGTTGCTTCTCCTACATAACACGACACGCAGTATCGCCCCCTAGGGGGAAAAACAGGCCGCTATAAATAACAGATGGAGGTGTGGTTGGCAATGATTCCCGACACTGGCCTGACAAAGTGTGAGAAACGACATAATCTCATCAGATAATACATAACGCGTGGCAGAATTAGTCCGCTGTCGTCACGTTATTGAACGGTAACCGCGTCCCCAACGTCATACTATCTGGGCAGATATGGGCACCGTAACACAGAATTTCAACCCCTTGCTGCCGGGAGAGTTGTAATAATTCGGCGTAATGTCGGTCAATGTGTTGCGCTGCGGCAATCTGGCTGATGCCGGAATGCAACGCGGCAAAACACAATACGGCACGACAGCCCTGTTCTGCCATCTGTTGCAGTTCCCGCAAATGCTTCTGCCCTCTGAGGGTCACTGCATCGGGAAAGTAACCACATCCGTGTTGCAGCAATGTGACTGATTTAACTTCAATATAGCAGTCAGCTCGCCCCTCGGCCTGTAATAACACATCTATCCTGCTGTTTTCCGAACCATAACGCACTTCGGTGCGGATAGTGGTGTAACCTGTGAAATCGGCAAGTCGGCCTGCTTGCAGTGCCTCAAGCACCAGTTGATTCGCGCGCAAGGTGTTTACCCCGATCCAGTGCCCTGGTGCGGTTTGCGTCAGTTCCCAGGTATGCGGATACTTGCGTTTCGGGTTATCCGATGTGGAGTACCAGACGGTATCGCCGGGCGCGCCACAGCCAGTCATGGCGCCGGTGTTGGGGCAGTGCAGGGTCAGGAATTCTCCGTCAGGGGTGACGACATCCGCCAGAAATCGTTTGTAACGTTTGAGCAATGTGGCGGGGCGCAGGCGTGGGGAAAATTGCATGGATGATGTCTCTCAGGAAGTCAGCAACGGCCAGTGGGCGACAGGCTGATAATGGGTTCGACCCGCTTCGGTTCGTGATTCGTACAGAAAGAATTGCTCGGCGCGCATCGTCCAACCGAAGGTGGCGGCTGGCAGCGGCAGCGGGCGTGTGGCGCCGCGCAGCAGCGTGATGTGTGGGTGAAAGGGCTGGGGAGGCTGGTAGCAGCCGTTGCGCGCTGCCTGTGAACGCAGCAAGTCTGCCAGTTGCAACAGCCCGCGCGGTGCCTGACGGCAACCGAGCCATACCACGCCGGGGCGCGGCCAGTGACCGGCATCGTTCAGATTAAGGGTAAACGCCGGCTGGCGGATACGACCGGCCAGCGCCGTTAACACCTGCATTTTTGCGTCGCTGACCTCGCCGAGGAAGGCCAGCGTCAGATGCAGGTTTGCCGCCGCCACCGGACGACCGGCTTCCGGGGAGAATTGCGTCGCACGCCAGTGTACGATCTGCTGGCTGACAGCGTCTGGTAACGACAGGCCAAAAAACAGGCGGCGGGTTGAGTTCATGGCAATCTCTCTGTTCTGTGGGGTTCCGATGCTACAATGCTCACCCAATAATGCCCACTAAATTAAAGTTAAGGCTGTGCTCCGCTTCCTAATCGCCAGTGGATGCATGGCTGGCGTTATTTCTATTTATTATTGTTGAGAGTGATTGGTTACGGCTGATCATAGTTGCGTCAGTGAGTTCAGCTGTATGATTACGGAGCTTTATGTGAATCAACCCCCCGTCAGCGCTGTACTGGATGAGGTCATCCTGGCGTTGCATACCGCGCCGCAGGTGCTGCTACATGCCCCAACCGGGGCGGGAAAATCCACCTGGTTGCCGCTGCAGCTGTTGCAGCAGGGCGCATTTTCTGGCCGCATCATCATGCTGGAACCGCGTCGGCTGGCGGCTAAAAGCGTTGCTTTCCGGCTGGCGCAGTGGCTGGGGGAAACGCCGGGACAGACTGTCGGTTACCGTATGCGTTCGGAAAATCGGGTCAGTAGTCAGACACGGCTGGAAGTGGTGACGGAAGGCATTCTGACCCGTATGTTGCAGCATGATCCGGCGCTGGATGACGTCTCGCTGGTGATTCTGGATGAATTCCATGAACGCAGTTTGCAGGCTGATCTGGCGTTGGCGCTGCTGCTGGATGTCCAGCAGGGGCTGCGTGATGACCTTAAACTGTTGATCATGTCCGCCACGCTGGATAACTCCCGTCTCTCTTCTTTATTGCCGCAATCGCTCAGCGTATCGTCGCAAGGTCGTTCCTGGCCAGTAGAGCGACATTATCAGCCGGTCGGCTCGCATGAGCGTCTTGAAGAGGCGGCTGCCCGACTCGTGTACCGTTTGTTGCAGGACGAAACCGGTTCGTTGCTGATATTTTTGCCGGGCGTGGCGGAAATCAAACGGTTACAGGCACTGCTGGAAAGCGCGGTGTCGGCTGAGGTGGACGTCTGTCCGCTGTATGGCGCGCTGACGCTGGCGGAACAACAGAAAGCGATTCTTCCGGCTGCCATCGGGCGACGCAAAGTGGTGCTGGCGACCAACATCGCCGAAACCAGTCTGACCATCGAAGGTATTCGGGTGGTGGTGGACTGTGGGCTGGAGCGGGCGGCGCTGTTTGATGTTAAAACCGGGCTGACCCGCCTGACGACGCAGCGTATCAGTCAGGCCTCCATGGTGCAGCGTGCCGGACGTGCCGGGCGACTGGAACCGGGCGTGTGCTGGCATCTGTTTGCCCGCGAGCAGGCTGAGCGCGCTGCGGCGCAAAGCGAGCCGGAAATCCTGCACAGCGATCTGTCAGGCTTGTGGCTGGATCTGCTGCAATGGGGTTGTCATGACGTCGCACAGCTTTGTTGGCTGGACAGGCCGCCCCAACCGGCATTGCTGGCGGCGGGCCGTTTGCTGATGCAGTTGGGCGTGTGCGATGTACAGCAGCGGCTGACGACGGACGGGCGTCACATGGCGGCGTTGGGCAGTGATCCGCGGCTGGCGGCGATGCTGCATACCGCCGGGCACGACCCGGATGCGCTGGCGACGGCGGCGTTGCTGGCGGCGATCATCGAAGAGCCGCCGCGCGCCGGGTCGTTGAATCTGTCCGATGCGCTGCATCGCCCTGCCGGCCACTGGCAGCGTCGGGCGCAACAACTGACGCGCCGTGCCGGCAGGGCATCAGGTCAGGTGGATACCGGCAAGGTAAATGAAGCGCTTGCTGCATGGTTGTTGTCTGCAGGATTTGCTGATCGCATCGCCCGGCGGCGTGGTCAGGATGGGCGCTATCAACTGGCGAACGGTACCGGAGCCAGCTTGCCGCCGGAAGAGGCGCTGGCGGCATCGGAATGGCTACTGGCGCCGGTTCTGATGCAAAGCCCACATAGCCCTGATGCCCGTATGTTGCTGGCACTGCCGGTGGATATCGACCAACTGGCGCGGCAGCGCCCGGAACTGGTGACTGAACAGAATCTGATGCACTGGGACGAAGAAAAAGGTACCCTGCGCGCCAGTCTGCGAACGCAAATCGGCAGCCTGACGCTATCGTCCCGGCCGCTGGCTAAACCCTCGGATGAGGCGTTGCAGCAGGCGCTGCTCAACTGGCTGCGGGAGCAGGGGCTGTCGGTGTTGAATTGGGATGAACCGGCGCAACAGTTGCGTCAGCGCTTACTGTGCGCCCGGCAGTGGCTGCCGGAGGTGACGTGGCCTGAGGTGGATGACGCTTCTCTGCTGGCATCGCTGGAGTTGTGGTTACAGCCGTCGCTGGGCGGGGTGCGGGATCGCCGTACGCTCAATCAGGTCAATTTGAGTGAGGCGCTGTGGCGCTTGCTCGACTGGCCGCTGCGTCAGCGGCTGGATAGCGCGCTACCCAGCCATTATACCGCGCCCGGCGGTAGCCGCTTGCCGATCCGCTATGAGTCCGATAAACCACCCGTGTTGGCGGTGCGGTTGCAGGAAATGTTCGGTGAGCAGGCCAGCCCGCTGCTGGCTGAAGGTCGGGTGGCGCTGGTGCTTGAATTATTGTCTCCGGCGATGCGACCATTGCAGATCACGCGCGATCTGGCGGCGTTCTGGAACGGCGCGTACCGGGAGGTGCAGAAAGAAATGAAAGGGCGCTATCCCAAACATGTTTGGCCGGATGATCCGGCGAATACGGCGCCAACCCGGCGTACCAGAAAATACCAGAACACCTAATTTCAGATGTTTCCCCCTTCCTTGTGCAGTGTGGGAGACACAGAGTAGACGGCTTCGGCGGGTAACCGATGGCCGTCAGTAACCTGATGGAGATGTCACTGTAATGTCTCAGGATGACCGCGAACCTATCGGGCGCAAACGTAGTGCGTCACGACCCACTCCCCCTCGCAGGCAAGCGACGCGACGCCGCAGGGATGATGACTACGACGACGATTACGAAGATGAGTACGAAGACGACTATGACGAGGATGATGAGGAAGACGTCATGAGCAAGCGGCCACGTAAAAAACGCCGCTGGCTGGGGTGGTTTATCCGATTATTCCTGATTTTTGTGGTGGTGATGTCGATTTACGGCGTTTACCTTGACGGAGAGATCCGTAGTCGTATTGACGGTAAAGTGTGGCAGCTACCGGCAGCGGTATATGGCCGCATGGTCAGCCTTGAACCGGGCATGGCCTACAGCAAGAAAGATATGGCTAATCTGCTGGAAGGGATGCAATACCGCGAAGTCAGCCGCATTACCCGACCGGGTGAGTTTACGGTGCAGTCCAACAACATTGAAATTCTGCGCCGTCCGTTTGATTTCCCGGACGGCAAGGAAGGCCAGATTCACGCCAAAATGATCTTCAGTAACGACCGGTTGTCACAGATCCAGAACATGGACAATCAGCGTAACTTTGGGTTCTTCCGGCTCGATCCGAAACTGATCACCATGTTGCAGTCGCCCAACGGCGAACAGCGACTGTTTGTGCCGCGCTCCGGTTTCCCCGACCTGTTGGTGCAAACGCTGGTTGCCACTGAAGACCGCCATTTCTACGAGCATGACGGCATCAGTTTCTATTCTATTGGCCGCGCGTTGATCGCCAACCTGACAGCAGGTCGGGCAGTTCAGGGCGGCAGTACGCTGACCCAGCAGTTGGTGAAAAACCTGTTCCTGACCAACGAACGCTCGTTGTGGCGTAAGGCCAACGAAGCCTATATGGCGTTGATCATGGATTACCGCTACAGCAAGGATCGCATTCTGGAGCTGTATCTGAACGAGGTGTATCTCGGTCAGAGCGGCAATGATCAGATTCGCGGCTTTCCTCTGGCCAGCCTTTACTATTTCGGGCGACCAGTCAACGAGCTGAGCCTCGACCAGCAGGCGATGCTGGTGGGGATGGTGAAAGGCGCGTCGCTCTATAACCCGTGGCGTAACCCGCAGGTGACGCTGGAGCGCCGTAATCTGGTGTTGAAGCTGCTGCAGAACCAGCAGGTCATCGACGAAGATCTTTATAACATGCTGAGCGCCCGCCCGTTGGGTGTTCAGCCGAAAGGTGGGGTGATAAGCCCTCAGCCGGCGTTTATGCAGATGGTGCGTCAGGAGTTGCAGCAGCGGTTGGGCGACAAAGCTAACGATCTCTCCGGGGTGAAAATCTTCACCACGCTGGACCCGGTGTCTCAGGATGCGGCGGAAAAAGCGGTGGAAGACGGCATTCCGGCGCTGCGTGCGGCACGTGGCGTCAAGGATCTGGAATCGGCGATGGTGATTGTCGATCGCTTCAGCGGCGAGGTTCGGGCGATGGTAGGCGGTTCTGATGCCCAGTTTGCCGGTTTTAACCGTGCTATGCAGGCGCGTCGTTCAGTCGGCTCGCTGGCGAAACCGCCGACATATTTGACAGCGCTCAGTATGCCGGATCGCTACCGCCTTAACACCATCCTGCCGGATGAGCCGATTTCGCTTAAACAGCCGAACGGTACGATTTGGGAGCCGAAAAACTATGATCGCGAGTTCCGTGGCCGGGTGATGTTGGTGGATGCGCTGGCGAATTCGCTCAACGTGCCGACGGTCAACCTTGGGATGGCGGTCGGGTTGGATCAGGTCAGTGATACGTTGCAGAAACTGGGTATCCCGCAGAATCAGATTCAGCCAGTGCCGGCGATGTTGCTCGGCGCGATTAGCCTGACGCCGATGGAAGTGGCGCAGGAATACCAGACTATCGCCAGCGGCGGTAGCCGCGCACCGCTTTCCGCGCTGCGTTCGGTGATTGCTGAAGACGGAAAGGTACTGTATCAGAGCTTCCCGCAGGCTGAACGGGTGGTGCCGTCACAGGCCGCCTACCTGACGCTATATGGTATGCAACAGGTGGTAGAACGCGGTACTTCGCGCTCGCTAATGGTGAAATTCGGTAACTACCATCTGGCGGGGAAAACCGGGACGACCAATGACCTGCGCGACAGCTGGTTTGCCGGTGTTGATGGCAGAGAGGTGGTGATTACCTGGGTTGGTCGTGACAATAATGGTCCGGCGAAGCTGACCGGCGCTAACGGCGCGCTGACCATCTATCGTCGCTATCTGGAAAATCAGACGCCGTTGCCGCTGGTGCTGACGCCGCCGGAAGGCATTACCACCATGTCGGTGGATGGCAGCGGCAACGTTATCTGTAACGGCAGCGCAGGCCGGGCATTGCCGGTGTGGACTGATAATCCGCAGGCATTGTGTCAGGCCAGTCAGCAAGCAGTGCAGTCGCCAGCCGCATTGTCGGGCGGTCAGAGTCAGCCGCAGCCAAATCAGCCAAATCAGCAACAAGATGGTGGCAGCGTTCCTGACTGGATTAAACAGATGTTCGGGCAGTAGCGACCCACAATGGATACGTTAATAACACGCCCGGCTTGCTGGGCGTGGTTTTTTCTGTTGTTTGCTTGTTTGCTTACAGTGCGGCGAAGCAACGACGCGCGGCGTCAACAGTGTGTTCGATATCCTGCTGACTATGAGCAAGCGACATAAAACCGGCCTCGAACGCTGACGGTGCCAGATAGACGCCTTCTTCCAGCATCAGGTGGAAGAAGCGTTTGAACCGTTCCACATCACACTTCACCACATCCTGATAGCAGGTCACCTGCGGGGCATCGGTAAAGAAAATCCCGAACATGGCGCCGACATGATTCACTACCAGCGGGATCTGTTGCGTTTTCGCCGCCGCCAGCAAACCTTCTGCCAGTTGCGTGGTCAGGTTGGTCAGTGTCTGATGAACGCCAGGTTTAGCCACTTCACTCAGGCAGGCGAAACCGGCCGCCATGGCAATCGGGTTACCGGAAAGCGTACCGGCCTGATATACCGGGCCGGTCGGTGCCAGCGCTTCCATCACGTCGCGGCGGCCACCAAATGCGCCCACCGGCATCCCACCGCCAATAATTTTGCCAAGACAGGTCAGGTCAGGGCGTACGCCGTAATGCGCCTGCGCACCGCCTAACGCTACGCGAAAACCAGTCATCACTTCGTCGATGATCAACAGCGCGCCGAATTCGTCACACAGTACTCTCAGCCCCGGCAGGAACTCTGGCAACGGCGGAATGCAGTTCATGTTGCCCGCTACTGGCTCGACGATAATAGCGGCGATATCCTGCGGATACTGTTCAAATGCCGCACGCACCGAGTCCAGATCGTTGTAGGTGCAGGTCAGGGTATGACGAGCAAAATCGGCTGGTACGCCGGGGGAGTTGGGTTGCCCCAGCGTCAACGCACCGGAACCCGCTTTTACCAGCAGGCAGTCGGCATGGCCGTGGTAGCAGCCTTCAAATTTGATGATTTTGTCGCGGCCAGTGAAACCACGCGCCAGGCGGATAGCGCTCATGGTGGCTTCGGTGCCAGAGTTCACCATGCGCACCATCTCCATGCCCGGCACCAGCGAGGTGACCCGTTGCGCCATCTTCACTTCCATTTCGGTGGGCGCGCCAAAGCTCAGGCCGCGCTCTGCGGCCTCAATCACCGCCTGACGAATGGCTGGGTGGTTGTGGCCCAGAATCATCGGTCCCCAGGAGCCGACGTAATCGATATAAGATTTGCCGTCTGCGTCGTAGAGTCTGGCGCCTTCTGCCCGTTCGATAAATAGCGGCACGCCACCGACGCCGTTAAACGCACGCACCGGCGAGTTGACTCCACCGGGAATCAGTTGACGAGCGGCGGCGTACAGACTTTCAGATTTATTCATTGCGGCTTCCTGATTGGATTTGCATAGCGAGTGGCGTCCATTCTAATCATCTGTTCCACATTGTGAAATCGCCGGAAACACTTTAGCTCGCCACTGGCAGGATTCCTGCTGGGCAACGCAGTTGATACATGACTAGAATAGTGGCCTTGTCTGTCCTGCTAATCCTGATATTGCCATCATGTCTTCTTCCTTTTCTCTGCCTGCTGCGGTACGCCGCGCCGCTATCCGCCAGCTGGTCCGCCGTGACAAAACACCTGTATACATATTAGTGATGGCCGCGCTGACCGGCACGTTGGTTGGTTTGATCGGTGTGGGGTTCAATCAGTCGGTCAATGCGGTGCAGCATTGGCGGTTGTCTTCGCTGTCGTCTCTGTCTGGTAGCGGCTGGGTATGGCCGTTGAGCATAATGATATCCGCTCTGCTGGCGGCGACTGGGTACGGGCTGGTGCGGCGCTTTGCGCCAGAAGCGGGCGGTTCCGGCATTCCTGAAATCGAAGGTGCATTAGAGGATTTACGCCCGGTGCGCTGGTGGCGGGTGTTGCCGGTGAAGTTCGTTGGCGGTATTGGAACGCTGGGGGCTGGCATGGTGCTGGGGCGGGAAGGGCCAACGGTACAACTGGGCGGAAATATCGGCGCTATGGTGGCGGCGTTGCTCCCGGCGCGCAAATCGGACGTGCGGCATTCATTGCTGGCGACGGGTGCCGCTGCCGGGTTGTCGGCGGCGTTTAACGCGCCGCTGGCCGGGATTCTGTTCATCATTGAAGAGATGCGCCCACAGTTTCGTTACAACCTGATTTCCATCAAAGCGGTGTTTATCGGCGTGATTATGTCCAGCATCGTCTACCGGGTGCTGGAAGGCGAAAGTGCGGTGATTGATATTGGCCAATTGCCGTCTGCGCCGGTGGGAACACTGTGGTTGTATTTGTTGCTCGGCATCCTGTTTGGTGCTGTGGGGGTAATCTTCAATGCGTTGGTGCTGGGTGCGCAGGCGCGCTTTTTACGTTTTCACGCTCAGTCGATGCCACGCTTTTTGCTCACCGGGTTGGTGGCCGGCGGTGTGTCCGGCCTGATGACGCTGGCATTCAGCGATGCAACGGGCGGCGGTTTTACGCTTGTCCCGATAGCGGCGGCGGAACACTATAGCGTGGGAATGCTGCTGGTCATTTTTCTGGCGCGGGTCGGTATGACGTTGCTCTGCTTTAGTTCCGGCGCGCCGGGGGGCATTTTTGCGCCGATGCTGTCGCTGGGCACCTTGCTGGGTGCGGCGTTTGGCATGGTATGTGCGAATTTGTTCCCTGAATGGGGACTTGGGGCCGGGACGTTTGCCGTAGCGGGGATGGGAGCACTGTTCGCCTCGTCGGTTCGTGCTCCGCTGACTGGCATCGTGCTGGTGCTGGAGATGACCGATAACTATCAACTGATTTTGCCGATGATCATTACCTGTCTCGGTGCTACGCTGGTAGCGCAGTTCCTTGGCGGCAAGCCGCTTTACTCCTGTATTCTGGCGCGAACGCTGGAGCGTCAGGCACAGCAGGAAGCGTCAACCGTTGCGTCGGGCGTCGGCATCAAATCTTGAACGTTGCCGGGGGCTGGAGGATAATAAAAAAATAATGAAGGCGGTTAAATACTGTCTGGTATTGGATTGGGAGTAAAAAAATGAGCGATGATGTAGCATTGCCCCTGCAATTTACGGATGCGGCAGCTAACAAGGTGAAACTCCTGATTGCCGATGAAGAGAATCCGGAGCTGAAACTTCGGGTTTACATTACTGGCGGCGGGTGCAGCGGCTTCCAGTACGGGTTTACCTTTGACGATAAGATTAACGATGGTGATATGACCATTGAAAAGCAAGGAGTATCCCTGGTGGTCGATCCGATGAGTCTGCAATACCTGATCGGCGGTTCGGTGGATTATACCGAAGGGCTGGAAGGTTCCCGCTTTGTGGTGACCAACCCGAATGCGAAAACCACCTGTGGTTGTGGTTCCTCGTTCAGTATCTGATGATACGTCGTATATAAAAGATACGCTGTATACAAGAAAAACCCGTGGCCTGACTGGCGCACGGGTTTTTTTATCCGTTCCCGATGGCGTGTTCGCGCCGCCACGCGTCAAGTTGCTGGCACAGCTGTTCTGCGGCGAGCATCAGTCGTGGGCCGGTGCGGCTAAACCAGTCTTCGTTGACCGCTATCACCTCTGAGGTCAGTTGCGGCTGCCAGAAGGTCTTGATGTGCTCCACCGCGCTGGGTTGTCCGCTGATGACGATGACCTGTGGTTGACGTCGAATAACCTGCTCGCGGCTGACTTGCGGCCAGGGCGCCGGGCTGTCAGCAAAGATATTACTGCCGCCGCACAGGCTGATTACCTGGCTTTGTAGCGTAGCCTGCGATGAGGTAAACAGCGGTTGGCTGCCGAACTGCAGGAATACCCGTACCGGCGTACTATGGCTGTACTGCTGCGTCAGCACCTGTTGTTGCTGGCGGAATTGCTGTGCCGCTGCTCGCGCCTGTTCCGGATGCGGGCTGTACTGCGCCAGCGTTTCCAACTGGCGCGGAATATCGTCGAGCGTAGCGGGGTCGAGGTACAGAATGTGGATGCCGAATGACGCCAACTGCTCCAGTGGTCGCTGTGCGTTGCCTTCGCGCCATGCCAGCACCAGATCCGGCTTCAATGCCAGAATACGTTCCAGATTGATGCCCTGCCAGTTAGCGACTTGCTCGATGTGTTGCGCCTCTGGAGGATAATTGGACCAGGCGCTGACGCCGACCAACTGTTGACCCAGCCCGGCAGCAAAGGCCATTTCGGTAGCGTGCGGTGCCAGACTGACGACGCGCTGTGCGACCGGCTCTGCCCGACAGGGTGTGAGCCATAACAGTGCCAGTAGCCACAGAATACGAAAATAAAAGGATTGCAAGGGGGCGCCTCGATGGCAAAAAACCGGGGCTGATCACCCCGGTCAGGTCCGATTTAGCGATGTTTCGCCAGTGATTGCAGCATCGTTTCCACCATACGGGTGGACTGTTTGGCGGCAGTAACCAGAAACTCGTCGAAACTGAGGTGAGACTCTTGATCCGCCACGTCGGAAATAGCACGCACCACCACAAACGGTACACCAAACTGATGGCAAACGTGACCGATGGCGGTCGCTTCCATTTCTACGGCGATAGCCTGTGGGAAGGTCTGGCGGATACGCGCCAGCGGCGCTTTACCGTTGATAAAGGCATCACCGCTCACCACCAGCCCGCGAACCGCGTTTAACTGCAACTGGTTGATGGCATCTTGTGCCAGTGCGATCAGTTTTTCATCGGCAGTAAAGGCAGCCGGACAGCCGGCCATCTGGCCTGGCTCGTAGCCGAATGCGGTGACATCGGCATCGTGGTAACGCACTTCGTCGGACACCACGATATCGCCTACCTTGAGTGATGGTGCGAGACCGCCGGCAGAACCCGTGTTGATAACTACATCTGGCTGGCAGTGCTCCAGCAGCAGCGTGGTGCCCAACGCCGCTGATACTTTGCCGATGCCGGATTTCAGCAGTGCGATTTCTACGCCGTACAACTGGCCGCTGTAAATTTCGCAGCCTGCGCGCTGGATGGTCTGGCGGTTTTGGATCTGCTCTCTTAACAGCGTCACTTCTTGTTCCATTGCGCCAATAATGCCAACTTTCATAGGATTCCCCACCGATTTGTCAAAAGTCACAAAAGTTTAGTCTATCATGGCTTAAGACGTGCAGCGATTGTCCCCCCGTCGGGGACGTGCTATGACATTGGTCATGTCGTGTGCCATCCGCGCAACAGCCCGTCGGCCACTCGTTATTCGCCTGCAGCCCCTCTGAACAGGGCATTACATGGAGAACAGTATGTCTGCTATCGATTTTTCAACCAAACTCAGTTTCCAGCGACGTTTTGGCAGGAAAAAAGATAAAAAGGATGAGTACGGCATCGTGCAGGAGTTTGAGAGTGATCGGGGGCGGATCATCAATTCCGCCGCTATTCGCCGACTGCAACAAAAAACCCAGGTTTTCCCGCTGGAACGTAACGCCGCCGTGCGTTCCCGCCTGACGCACTCTATGGAGGTGCAGCAGGTTGGGCGCTATATCGCCAAAGAGATTTTCCGACAACTGCGTAAAAATGGGCAACTGGATGCACTGGGGTTGGAACTGCTGGAAACGCCGTTTGAGAGTCTGGTGGAAATGGCCTGTCTGATGCATGACATCGGCAATCCGCCGTTCGGGCATTTCGGCGAAGCGGCGATCAATAACTGGTTCAGTCAGCGCTTGTCACCGGGAGAAAGACCGCGAGATTCACAGCCTGACCCCTGTCAGGTGCCGTGCCTGAGACTCAACGAGAAAGACAGTGCCGAACTGAACGCGTTGCGTGACCGTATCCGTCATGATCTCAGTCACTTTGAAGGCAATGCCCAGGCAATTCGGCTGGTGCATTCGTTGTTAAAACTCAATCTGACCTATGCGCAGATCGGCTGCATACTGAAGTACACCAAACCCGCCTATTGGGCGCAGCCAACGCCGCCTGATTACAGCTATCTGATGAAAAAAGCCGGTTTTTACCTGTCGGAAGAGCCGTTTGTTAAGCAACTGCGCAGTGAACTGAACATGGCGGAGTTTCACCGTCATCCGCTGACTTACATCATGGAGGCGGCAGATGATATTTCTTACTGCATTGCCGACCTGGAGGATGCGGTAGAAAAGAAAATCATCACTTATCAGCAGCTGTATGAACGACTGGAGGAGGCCTGGGGAGAACGAGCGGAAAAAGATGTGTTCAACCGCACTGTCGATCTGGCCTATGAAGAGCGAAAGCATTTGCCGGGGCGCAGCGAAAGCGATCAGTTTTTCATGAAACTACGGGTGAACACCGTCAACACCATGGTGTGGTACGTGACGAAGCGTTTTATCGATAATCTACCGGCGATTTATGACGGCAGTTTCAACCACTCGCTGCTGGAGGAAGATAAGGACGACTACGGGCGATTATTAAAGATCTTTAAAGATGTCGCCAGAAAGTTCGTGTTTAATCATCATGAGGTCGAGCAACTGGAGCTACAGGGGGATCGTATCATTAGCGGTCTGCTGGAGATTTATAGCCCGCTGCTGAACATGCCTTACCGCGATTTCTGCCAGTTGGTGGCTGACGATACCCACAAGCGTTATCTGATAGAAACCCGGTTGTACCACAAACTCTCCAGTAAACATTGCCATGCTTACCGCGAGGCGACGCGCGCCCTGGCCGCGTTATCCGACACAGAACAAGAGATGTGGGAGTATTACTATCGTGCCCGGCTGATTCTCGATTACATCAGCGGCATGACCGATTTATACGCCTATGATGAATACCGGCGGCTGATGGCGGTGGATTGATGCGCGCAATACGCGCAATAAAAGGAGATGTTTTGTAAAGGCGGTCAATATTTCCTTACCCTTCACCATATTGCACAAAACGAGCGCTGCCGCGCATAGTGATTTCATTCCGCCTGACCGCTGAAAGTAGCCGTCAGAATTCACCTGTTGACTGAATGTGAGACAATCGCTATGAAACAAAAATCATTGATGCTGAGCGCGCTGGCGCTGAGTCTGGCGATGGCTGTGGGGACGCTACCAGGCACTGCCGCCGCAGAATCGGTATCGTCATCCGGTGCTCAGTTACCCAGCCTGGCACCGATGCTGGAAAAAGTGATGCCATCGGTGGTGAATATCTCTGTGGATGGACATACCTCTGCCAGCCAGGGGGCCAAAGTGCCGCCGCAAATGCAGCCTTTCTTCGGTGAAAATTCGCCTTTCTGTCAGGAAGGATCGCCTTTCCAGTCATCACCGATGTGTCAGGGCGAAGGCGACGATGATGAAGGTGGTGGGAGCGTGCCACAACAGGCATTCCAGGCGTTGGGCGCAGGGGTGATCATCAACGCCGCCAAAGGGTATGTGGTGACCAACAATCACGTGGTGGAAAATGCCGATAAAATTCAGGTACGCCTCAATGACGGTCGCAAGTATGACGCTAAGGTGATCGGCAAAGATCCGCGCTCCGATGTGGCGCTGATTCAATTGAAGGACTTCCGCAATCTGACCGAGATTAAAATGGCGGACTCCGACCAACTGCGCGTGGGGGATTACGCCGTCGCCATTGGTAATCCTTATGGCTTGGGAGAAACCGCCACGTCCGGGATCATCTCCGCGCTAGGGCGCAGCGGCCTGAATATTGAAAACTATGAAGACTTTATCCAGACCGACGCGGCGATTAACCGGGGTAACTCCGGCGGTGCGCTGGTTAACCTTAATGGTGAGTTGATCGGCCTGAATACGGCGATCCTCTCGCCGAGCGGCGCCAACACTGGGATCGGTTTTGCTATTCCCAGCAATATTGTGAAAAACCTGGTTAGCCAGATAGTTGAATACGGCGAGGTCAAACGCGGCGAATTGGGGATTTTGGGTACTGAGCTGAATTCCGATATCGCTAAGGCCATGAAGGTGGATGCCCAGCGTGGGGCGTTCGTCAGCCAGGTGCAGCCCAATTCCGCCGCCGCCAAAGCCGGTATCAAAGCTGGGGATGTGATTGTGTCGATGAACGGTAAATCGATCAGCAGCTTCTCTGCGCTGCGTGCGCAGATTGGTTCGTTGCCAGTAGGCAGCAAACTGACGTTGGGACTGATTCGTGAAGGCAAGACGATGACGGTGGACGTGATGCTGCAACAGAGCACGCAATCTCAGGTGGCATCCGGCAACCTGAACTCCGCGATTGAAGGGGCTGAGTTGAGTAATACCCAAATCGACGGTCAGAAAGGCGTTAAGATTGATAAGGTGAAACCCAATTCCGCGGCGGCAAAAATTGGCCTGAAACCTGATGATGTTATCCTCGGTGTGAACCAGCAGCCGGTAGAAAATATTGGTGAGCTGCGCAAGATCATCGACAGCAAACCGCCGGTACTGGCGTTAAACATTCGACGCGGCAACAGCGATCTCTACCTGTTGATTCAATAAGTTGACTGTCGGCATGGCCCGGTGTTTTGGCACCCGGCCATGCCACTCCCTGCCTGTTCTGTGATTTCTTCCACACTTTTTGCGTGATTTCCCGGTTTTTGTTCATTTGCACAATGTCTGGTGTAATCTCCGGCGTTATGCTGGTGCGGTTGTCTCCATTCCTTGAGGTTGATATGGCGTCATACCACCTGAATAATAAACTGGCACAGGAGATCGTCGCCCGCACAATGAAAATCATTGATAGTAATATCAATGTGATGGATGCGCGTGGGCGAATCATTGGCAGTGGCGACCGGGAGCGTATTGGGGAATTGCATGAAGGTGCGCTACTGGTGCTGTCGCAGGGACGGGTGGTGGATATTGATGATGCCGTCGCGCGTCATCTGCATGGTGTTCGGCCCGGCATCAACCTGCCGTTGAAAATTGACGGTGAAATCGTCGGTGTGATTGGTCTTACCGGTAATCCCGGTCAGTTGCGCCAGTACGGTGAGCTGGTGTGCATGACGGCGGAAATGATGTTGGAACAGGCGCGGCTGTTGCACGTGCTGGCGCAGGATAGCCGCTTACGGGAAGAGTTGGTGCTGAACCTGATTCGCGCCGATGAGCTGTCACCGGCGCTGATGGAATGGGCGCAGCGTCTGGGTATTGATCTCAATCAGCCGCGAGTGGCGGCAGTGGTAGAGGTAGATAGCGGTCAACTGGGTGTGGATTCAGCGATGGCGGAGTTACAGCAATTGCAGACGTTGCTGACGACGCCAGAACGCAACAATCTGATTGCTATTGTTTCGCTGACGGAAATGGTGGTGCTGAAACCGGCGCTCAATAACCATGGGCGCTGGGATGCGGAAGAGCACCGTCGGCGTGTTGATACGCTGTTATCACGTATGGAAGAAAGTAGCCGGTTACGGGTGCGGGTCGCCCTGGGCAATTATTTTACCGGGCCTGGCAGCATTGCCCGTTCTTACCGCACCGCCCGTACTACCATGAGCGTCGGCAAACAGCGAATGCCGTCGCAGCGTAGCTATTTCTATCAGGATCTGATGCTGCCAGTGCTGCTTGATAGCCTGCGTGGTGGCTGGCAGGCTAACGAACTGGTGCGTCCGCTGGCCAGACTAAAAGCAATGGACAGCAATGGATTGCTACGCCGCACCCTTAACGCCTGGTTTCGCAACAATGTGCAGCCGGGGGTGACCGCTAAGGCGTTATTTGTGCATCGCAATACGCTGGAATACCGGCTAAATCGCATATCCGAACTCACCGGGCTGGATCTGGATAACCTTGATGATCGGCTGCTGCTGTATGTCGCGCTGCAACTGGATGAAGAACAGTAATGCTTATATGCCTGTCCTACTTCAAGTTGCAGATAAGCGAAAAAAGGGGGATGGCTGTTGGCAAACCTGTCGTTCACCTTAGATTAAAATGCATTACTTAAGCGAAAATAATATAACCCGAAAGTATAAATTATCTCGAAACAATATTTTTTACCTCCTGCCTTATCCTCTATTGTCCCTCCCATAGATAAAACCGGAAACAGTAGCGTCGCTTAGCCGCTGTGCCGATTCGTATGATGGCTGGATGCTATCGTCTGGGGTTCTTTTGATAGCCTGCGCCGTTACTCGGTAGGCTAGGGGAGTAATAATAATGTCAATGCGTCGTTTACGATGGTCTCTGGCTACTGCCGCGTTGTTATTTTCGGGCATGGCGTCTGCCGCCACGGAATTATTGAATGTGTCTTATGACCCGACCCGCGAGTTTTATCAGCAATATAATGCGGCGTTTATCAAGCACTGGAAAGAAACCAGCGGCGAAACGATTTCTGTCAAAAATTCCCACGGCGGCTCAGGCAAACAAGCGCGTTCTGTCATTGACGGCTTGCAAGCGGATGTTGTGACGTTGGCATTGGCAGGTGATATTGATGCGCTCAATCTGAATCAGCCGTTGATTGACCCTAACTGGCAGGCGCGCCTGCCGGACAACAGCACACCTTATACTTCCACCATTGTGTTTCTGGTGCGTAAAGGCAATCCGAAACACATTAAGGACTGGGGCGATCTGATTAAACCTGACGTGCAGGTGATTACGCCGAACCCGAAAACCTCCGGTGGTGCGCGCTGGAATTTCCTGGCGGCATGGGCCTATGCCAAACACCTGCCAGGTGGAACGGATGAGAGCGCGCAGAAATTCGTGACCGAGCTTTACAAACATGCGCCAGTACTGGATACCGGTGCGCGTGGTGCGACTATCAGTTTTGTACAGCGTCAACTGGGCGATGTGCTGATTGCCTGGGAAAATGAGGCGTATTTATCGCTGAAAGAGCAAGGGGGCGACCAACTGGAAATTGTTACGCCGTCCTTGTCCATTCTGGCAGAACCGCCGGTAGCGGTGGTCGATAAAGTGGTGGACCGCAAAGGGACGCGCAAACAGGCGGAAGCCTATCTGAACTACCTCTACAGTGATGAAGGACAACGTATCATCGCGCAGAATTTCTACCGTCCACGCAATGCAAAAATCGCCGAGGAGTTTACATCCCAGTTTGCTCCCGTGAAGCTGGTGACTATCGATGGTGAATTTGGCGGCTGGAAAAACGCGCAGCCCAAGTTCTTCGATGATGGCGGCGTGTTCGACACCATCTTTAATCAGATTAATAAATAAACGGTCTGTTGATCGTCAAAACCGCCTCCGACGGGGCGGTTTTGGCATGTTGGTTGCCTGAGCGGGCACGCTATGTATTTTCATTGAAAGGCTTGTTATGTCACGACGTATTTCACCGGTCATTCCCGGTTTTGGCCTGACTATGGGGTTTAGCCTTACCTATCTGGGATTGCTTGTGCTGATCCCGCTGGCCGCCATGTTTTTGTACGCCAGCCAACTGACGTTGATCCAGTTTTGGGATCTTATCACCAGTCGTCAGGTGCTGTTTTCTCTGAAATTATCCTTTGGTTCTGCACTGACGGCAGCATTCGTCAATGGCATTATTGGAACGCTGCTGGCCTGGGTGCTGGTGCGTTATACCTTTCCCGGTCAGAAGATTATCGATGCGATGATCGATATGCCGTTTGCCTTGCCTACTGCTGTAGCGGGGATTGCGCTGACGTCGCTGTATGCGCCGCACGGGTTGATCGGTTCGCTGTTTCCGTTTCGCATTGCCTACACGGGGATTGGCATCACGCTGGCGCTGATTTTTGTCACCCTGCCGTTTGTGGTCCGTACGTTACAGCCGGTACTGGCGGATATTCCCAAAGAAGTGGAGGAGGCTTCCGCTTGTCTGGGGGCCAGCCCCTGGCAGACTTTCTGCCATGTTCTGCTGCCGGCTATTTTGCCTGCCTGGTTGACCGGGTTTGCACTGGCGTTCGCACGCGGTGTGGGGGAGTACGGCTCGGTGGTATTTATTGCCGGTAATATTCCATTCAAGACGGAAATCTTGCCGCTGCTGATTGTCTCCAAACTGGACCAGTATGATTACAAGGGCGCGACCGGTATCGGCGTGTTCATGCTGGTGGTCTCTTTTATCATGTTGTTGCTGATTAATCTGCTGCAACGGCGTATTCAACCGAAGTTATAAGGGATGGGTATGGAGCACAGTATTTCTGCACCTGTGACGGAGCGCCCGCTCGCTGCTAAACGACCGACAACCTTCTATGTACTGACAACGTTGGCGTGGTTGGTGTTTGTGCTGATTTTGGTGCTGCCGTTGGTCATGGTGGTGACGCAAGGGCTGCATAACGGCATTAGCGCATTTTGGAATGCTATCAGCGAGCCGGATGCAGTGTCTGCGCTCAAGCTGACGCTGCTGGCAACAGTTATTTCAGTACCATTGAACATGATCTTCGGGCTGGCTATCGCCTGGTGTGTAACCAAGTTTGAGTTTCGGGGCAAAGCGCTGCTGCTGGCATTGCTGGATTTACCCTTTTCCGTATCGCCGGTAGTGACGGGTTTGATGTATGTGTTGCTGTTTGGTGCGCAGAGCAAGCTGTATCCATTCCTGACTGAACATAATCTGGAAATTGTCTATGCCGTACCCGGCATCGTGCTGGCGACGATGTTCGTCACCCTGCCGTATGTGGCGCGTGAACTGATCCCGTTGATGGAACAGCAGGGCAGTCAGGAGGAAGAAGCAGCCAGATTACTGGGGGCCAACGGCTGGCAGATGTTCTGGCACATCACCTTGCCGAATGTGAAATGGGCGTTGATTTATGGCGTGGTGCTGTGTACTGCCCGTGCCATGGGCGAGTTTGGCGCTGTGTCGGTGGTATCGGGCCATATTCGCGGCCTGACTAACACCTTGCCGTTGCATATTGAGATTCTTTACAACGAATACAACATTGTTGCGGCGTTCAGTGTGGCGATTTTGCTGCTGGTGATGTCACTGGTGGTGCTGTTGCTGCGCCAATGGAGTGAAGCGCATTTGTCGAAACAACATGAGAAACAACATGAGAAACAACAGGAGCTGACCGGTAATGAGCATTGAAGTTCACAACGTTAACAAGCAATTTGGTCAGTTCCGGGCACTCAACCAGATCAATTTGTCGATTCAGAGTGGTGAACTGGTGGCGCTGCTGGGGCCGTCTGGCTGCGGTAAAACCACGTTGTTGCGTATTATCGCCGGTCTGGAAAAGCCGGATAGTGGCAACATCGTTTTCCACGGCGAAGACGTGTCGGGGCATGATGTGCGCGACCGTAATGTCGGCTTTGTTTTCCAGCATTATGCACTGTTTCGCCATATGACCGTGTTCGATAACGTAGCGTTCGGATTGCGCATGAAACCGAAGGCGATACGGCCATCTAAGCGGGATATCGAGACAAAGGTGCGCGAGTTGCTCAATATGGTGCAACTGGAGTGGCTGGCGGATCGTTACCCTGAACAGTTATCCGGCGGACAGCGCCAGCGTATTGCACTGGCGCGGGCGCTGATTGTAGAACCACGCATTCTGCTGCTTGACGAGCCATTCGGTGCGCTTGATGCCAAAGTACGTAAGGAACTGCGCCGCTGGTTATCGCGTCTGCACGAAGAAATCAACCTGACATCGGTATTTGTCACCCATGATCAGGAGGAAGCGATGGAGGTGGCTGACCGTATCGTGCTGATGAACAAAGGTGTGATTGAACAGATTGGCACGCCTGATGACGTGTATAACCGTCCGGCTACCGAGTTTGTTTACAATTTCCTGGGGGACAGCAACCGGCTGAAACTGGCGGGTCATGATCAGGCTATTCAGTTCCGTCCGCACGAAGTGGCGCTGTCGAAACAGAAACAGGCCGACTTCCAGCCGGTGGTGGTTAAGGATATTCGTCCGCTGGGGGCACTGACCCGGCTGGTACTGAAGGTTGATGGCGATAATGAACTGATTGAAGCGGAAGTGGCGCATGATGATGCGGTGTTGAACGATTTACACCGTGGTGATGTCGTGCAGTTCAAACCGAAGCGTTATAACCATGACTGGGAAATTTGAGCATAAAAAAACGCCCGTCAGGGCGTTTTTTTCATAATTAACGGTAGTCTTCGTTCGATGCCACAGAATAGCGGCCACTGCCCAGTAGCATGATGACCAGACTGCACAGGAAATAAAACGCTTCCCCTTCCAATCCCCATGCACCGACGTTAGTAATAGTGAACACTTTGCCCAGTGTGACCAGCAGCGTTGCAACCAGCAGATTAAATGCCACTACTGCGGCAGAAATACGGGTGAACACGCCAAGGATAATCAGGATCGGAGCCACAACTTCGCCGATGTAGGCACCGTAGGCAATAAAACCGGGTAAACCATGTTGTGCCAGCATCCCAGAGACCCAGCCTACGCCGTGTTGAATTTTAGCAACACCGTGGAATAGCAACAGAATGCCGACGGTCAAACGTAGCAGCAGTTTGCCGCCGTCCGGATGGTCGGTTAAACCGGTAAAGAACTTATTGGTTTTTACTATCATTGTCTTACCCTTAATTCAGGAATAGGTTTTATTGTGATGCTAGTGTCATCTTTTGGCGGCAGAATAAAAAACCAATACATTTGACCCTCCTTATCAAAAATTTTGCGTCATAGGTCTGTTGGTTTTAAAAATCGACAGGAATCCGGATTAAGAGGGATGTGAATTATTGCAAGGGATGTTAGCCCCCTGAGCGGTGCAGAAGAATCGGGGGAGCAGCAGTAAAAGTCGTGAGAAAAAGGAAATAAGGCGTAGAAATATTATCTGGCGATAACGTAGTAAAAATAACTAAGAATATTTCAGGCGAATTGACCGGCGTGGTCAGGGTAATTCTCACCTGCACGACATCGTGCGCTTATGAAATGTCAGTGTGAATAATAGCGAAAGGTAATTTATTTAGCGGTGGTGGGTCGTGCAGGATGACTCGGCCTGTGGCCTCGCCCTTCGGGCCAGCGCGATGCGCTGTTGTCTCGCTTCGCTCGACTCGAACCTGAACGCAGGTTCTCACCTGCACAACATCGTGTGCCTATGAAACGTCAGAGTGAGTAATTGGGGAAGGTAATACATTTTGCGGTGGTGGGTCGTGCAGGATTCGAACCTGCGACCAATTGATTAAAAGTCAACTGCTCTACCGACTGAGCTAACGACCCGCAGAAGTGGTGGGTGATGACGGGATCGAACCGCCGACCCCCTCCTTGTAAGGGAGGTGCTCTCCCAGCTGAGCTAATCACCCACTTCTGTACTTCATTATCGTAAGAAGATAGCTGGTATGAGAGTGGTGGGTGATGACGGGATCGAACCGCCGACCCCCTCCTTGTAAGGGAGGTGCTCTCCCAGCTGAGCTAATCACCCAATCTCAATTCTTCTTACTTTACACAGCGCGGCACTCTATGAATGGTGGGTGATGACGGGATCGAACCGCCGACCCCCTCCTTGTAAGGGAGGTGCTCTCCCAGCTGAGCTAATCACCCCCGCTGTGTGGAGTCGCATTATAGGGATACTTGACTATGAGTCAACGCTTTTTAAAACGAAAATGGTCGTTCGTTGTAAAATTAGTCGATGTGCCGTATTTCTGGGCGTTAGCGTTGAATCCCTACGCATTTTAGCCAGAAGAGACCGGCCTCGACGCGGTTATGGCGTTGAGGAATCGGGGGGGAGTGATAGAATATTGCCCACATTTAAACAGGCTGTGTCTCGCGCTGACAGCGCACATCCTTGATGGCGGGGCACAGGTTCGGAATCCTGGTTGGTGTTAACCGACCGTTGCTGTCCAATTAAGGCCGTAATCCCAATGAAAATCAAAACCCGCTTTGCGCCCAGCCCGACTGGTTATCTTCATGTTGGTGGTGCTCGTACCGCCCTGTATTCCTGGTTGTTTGCCCGTCATCATGGCGGTGAGTTCGTTTTGCGTATTGAAGATACCGATCTGGAGCGTTCGACCAAAGAGGCGATTGACGCCATTATGGATGGCATGAACTGGTTGAATCTGGATTGGGATGAAGGCCCGTATTATCAGACCAAACGTTTTGATCGTTATAATGCGGTTATTGATCAGATGCTGGAAAATGGCACGGCCTATAAGTGTTATTGCTCCAAAGAGCGCCTGGAAGCGCTGCGTGAGCAGCAGATGGCTAACGGTGATAAACCACGGTATGACGGCTGCTGCCGGGATTCTCACGAACATCACGCCGATGATGAACCGCATGTGGTTCGCTTTCGTAATCCGCAAGACGGTTCAGTGATCTTTGATGATCGTATTCGTGGTCCGATTGAGTTCAGCAACCTTGAGCTGGACGATCTGATCATTCGCCGTACCGATGGGTCGCCGACCTATAACTTCTGTGTCGTGATCGATGACTGGGATATGGGGATCACCCACGTAATCCGTGGTGAAGACCATATCAACAATACACCGCGTCAGATCAATATCCTCAAAGCGTTGGGCGCGCCGGTGCCGGAATATGCACACGTTTCCATGATTTTGGGCGATGACGGCAAGAAACTGTCCAAACGTCACGGCGCGGTAGGCGTCATGCAGTATCGTGATGATGGCTATTTGCCGGAAGCGCTGCTCAACTATCTGGTACGCTTGGGGTGGGCGAATGGCGATCAGGAAATCTTTTCTATTGATGAAATGAAGCAGCTGTTCTCGCTGGATGCCGTCAGCAAATCTGCCAGTGCTTTTAATACCGAAAAGCTACAGTGGCTGAACCATCACTATATTAACCATCTGCCGCCGGAGTATGTGGCGACTCACCTGTCCTGGCATATCGAGCAGGCTGGCATTGACACCCGCACTGGCCCACAGTTGAGCGAACTGGTGACGTTGCTGGGGGAGCGCTGTAAAACGCTGAAGGAAATCGCCGAATCCTGCCGCTACTTCTATGAAGAGTTTGCTGAGTTCGATGCCGATGCCGCGAAGAAACACTTGCGTCCGGTAGCGCGTCAGCCGCTGGAATTGGTGCGCAGCAAGCTGGCGGACATCACTGACTGGACGCCGGAAAACATTCATCATGCTATTCAGGGTACTGCCGACGAGTTGCAGCAGGGGATGGGGAAAGTGGGGATGCCGCTGCGAGTCGCGGTAACCGGTGCGGGTCAGTCTCCAGGTGTGGATGTGACGGTACATGCGATTGGTCAGTCTCGCACATTGCACCGTATTGATCGGGCATTGGCGTTTATCAGTGAGCGTGAAGCCCAGCAATAATAATTGAAGCAAGTTTGTGAGTAATGAAAACCCTGGCAAGCCAGGGTTTTTTACTCTCAGCCATTACTATCTTTTTGAGCGATGGCGATGGTTTTTAACTGGCGGCCTGTACCTTGCGTATCAGGCATTGAGTGCCTGATTCAGATCGTCCAGCAAATCTTCTATCGCTTCGATGCCGACCGACAGGCGAATCATTTCAGGTTTGACGCCTGCCTTAGCCTGTTCTTCCGGCGTCATCTGGCGATGCGTAGTTGAAGCCGGGTGGCAGGCCAACGATTTGGCATCGCCGATATTGACCAGCCGTTTAAAAATTTTCAGGGCATCATAGAAGCGTACGCCCGCGTCGTAGCCGTCTTTCAGGCCAAACGACAGAATGGCGGATGGCGTACCTTTCATGTATTTCTGTGCCAGCGCGTAATGCGGGTGATCTGGCAAGCCGGCATAACTGACCCAGGCCACGCTGGGGTGTGATTGCAGGTATTGCGCGACTTTTTGGGCGTTTTCCACGTGACGTTCCATACGCAGAGAGAGTGTTTCCAGACCTTGCAATAATAAAAAGGCATTCATGGGTGCCAGGGCCGAGCCGGTATTGCGCAGTGGAACGGTGCGGGCGCGGGCAATAAAAGCGGCAGGGCCGAATGTCTCGGTATAGACCACGCCATGATAAGCCGGTTCGGGGAGATTCAGGCCCGGAAATTTTTCTGGGTATTGGGTCCAGGGAAACGTGCCGGCATCCACAATGACGCCGCCCAGCGAGTTACCGTGGCCACCAACATATTTGGTGATCGAGTGCACTACGATGTCTGCACCGAATGCAATCGGTTTGCATAGTACCGGCGATGCTACGGTGTTATCCACGACCAATGGCACCCCATGTTGATGGGCAACCTGTGCCAGCGCTTCGATATCGACAATGTTGCCAGCAGGATTGCCGATACTCTCGCAGTAGACCAGCCGGGTTTTATCATCAATCAGTTTTGCGATGGCTTCAGGCGAATCATCCGCAGCGAAACGAACTTCCACCCCAAAACTTGGCAACATGTGGGCAAACAGCGTATAGGTGCCGCCATATAATTGCGGGGTTGACACAATATTGTCGCCCTGACGGGTCAGCGTTTGAATTGCATAAGTAATGGCGGCGCTCCCAGCGGAAACCACCAATGCTGCAATCCCGCCTTCCAGTGCCGCCAGCCGTTGTTCCAGCACATCGTTGGTGGGGTTCATAATCCGTGTATAGATGTTACCCGGTACAGCGAGGTTGAATAGATCCGCACCGTGTTGTGCATTGTCGAATTCAAATGCGACATTTTGATAAATTGGCACGGCCACGGCTTTGGTAACAGGGTCGGAAGTAAAACCATGGTGTAGGGCGAGTGTGGCGTCTTTCATATCTGGAAAACTCCGGCAATATATAGAAGAGATGACGCATTGTTGGTTTTTTTTTGAAAAGTAAGAAAAACTTTTTTTGCATAAGCTAATACCAAACGCGCTTGATTTACTGTGGTTTTGGCGTCTGAGATAATGCGTGTTTTGTCGTATGTGCCATCCTTGTGCTACGTTGACGGCTTTTTCAGCGGTTGATCGGATAAATAGATTTTGGCGTTGACAGGGGTAGGGGGGTTGCATATCATGCGACCCGTTCACACGATACAGTGTCGATACGGGGCTATAGCTCAGCTGGGAGAGCGCTTGCATGGCATGCAAGAGGTCAGCGGTTCGATCCCGCTTAGCTCCACCAAACTTTCATCCCATACAAGTTTGGTTGTTGACAGTATCATCATATGTGGGGCTATAGCTCAGCTGGGAGAGCGCTTGCATGGCATGCAAGAGGTCAGCGGTTCGATCCCGCTTAGCTCCACCATATTCCCTCGCAATGTCTTCCTTTTTATTTCCTTGACGATTAAATCGATCTTATTTTTCACATTTATTTTTTTACATTTCTGTAAGAATTACCGCCATTGTCCCTGACTGGCAAAGACAATGACGCACATCCTGTTATCAATTTTCTGGCAAACGGGGCGTCCAGTCGATGGGGGAATCACCTTGTTGTTCCAGCAACTGATTAGTTCTGGAAAAATGATGGCATCCTAAAAAACCACGATGGGCAGATAACGGTGAAGGATGCGGTGCTTTTAGTACATGATGCCGCTGTGTATCAATAATGCTGCCTTTCTTTTGCGCATGTGACCCCCACAGCAGAAAGACGATCCCTTCCCGGTGTGCATTCAGTTTTGCTATCACCTTATCGGTGAAGGTTTCCCAACCCAGATTAGCGTGTGAATGTGCTTTGCCCGCTTCCACCGTCAATACAGTATTCAGCAGCATCACACCTTGCTGCGCCCAGCTTTGTAAAAAACCGTGCGAGGGGATCTCAAATCCGGAAATGTCGTTGGCCAGCTCTTTGTAGATATTGACCAAAGAAGGCGGAGCCGGTACACCTGGGCGCACCGAAAACGATAACCCATGCGCCTGATTAGGGCCGTGGTACGGGTCTTGCCCCAGAATCACTACCTTGACGGCGTGAAACTCAGTAAAACGAAAGGCGTTGAAGACATCTTTTTGGGGCGGATAGATCACCTTGCCTGCTACGCGTTCCTGATGAACGAACGACAACGTATTGACGAAATAGGGCTGTTCTTTCTCTTGGGCCAGCACATCGTGCCAGGTCAGGGAAGTGGTCATGGGCGGCTCTTTGTTCAATCTGCTAAGTGGCGGCAACCTGGTTGTCCGGGTCTGGCCTGATTAATCAATCCTGATGGCTAAGCTTACCGTCAAACGCGGCAGAGTGAAAATCATTCACCGTCTTCTGCTATAGATGAATAGTGATTTGCTGATTTTTTTTAAAATTTACAAAAATAATTGCATTGCAGGGTTTGATATAAATTGATGTAAAACAATTGATTATGAATTTGGCACTAAAAGGCGCTCAATCGAAATTGACCTATATCAAAGAGTGGGTAAGTAAGGGCTGGTATACAGGTAAACAGATTCGATTGGTTTTGCGCTGACGTTAATGCTGTTGGCGAGTTGTTATCAATCGTGGATTTTGTATTCGGTTCAATAAAACGCCGCTTAACGGAGGCAATAAATGGTTACAGGTATTCAAATCACCAAAGCAAATAACAATGCCCTGGTTAATTCTTTCTGGTTGCTGGATGAAGAGAAATCTCAGGCGCGCTGCGTATGTGCCAAAGCAGATTTCAATGAAGATCAAATCGTTGCTATCAGCGAACTGGGGCAGTTCGAATATCGTGAAGTACCGCTGGAGATTAAACCGGAAGTGCGTGTGGAGGGTGGTCAGCATCTGAACGTGAACGTATTGCGCCGTGAAACATTGGAAGATGCGGTTAAAAACCCGGAAAAATATCCGCAGCTGACCATTCGTGTGTCAGGTTATGCCGTGCGCTTCAACTCGCTGACACCCGAACAACAGCGTGACGTGATCGCCCGTACTTTTACCGAAAGCCTGTAAGCGCGAGTCGGTAAAAAAGATAATCGTCTGATCAACGCTGGTCACGAAAGTGGCTGGCGTTTTTATTGGGTGGGGGGTTGGGGGCGCGGCTTTTGCCATCGCCATTTTGTGTAATGACTCATGCGACAGG
>NZ_JAAVXH010000060.1:0-2249 GCF_012273755.1 Dickeya sp. CFBP 2040 | reverse complement strand
CCGCGATGCCGGCACTGACCGGCGTGGTCTGGCGGCGATAGCCGATGCAACCCTCGATAAACTGCTGGGACCCGGTTACAACCAGAACAAGGCCGCCTATGACGCCGAGGTGCCGGATTCAGCGGACCCGCAGCGGCTGGCGCAGGCAAAGCAGGCTAATGGTAAAGGACCCAATCCGTTTAAAGGTCTGTCCCGCGAGCAACTGGCGCTGATCACCTATGACGACAGCGGGGCGTTTACCGTTAATGAGCGTCGGGCTGCCTGGAGAGAAGCGTATGACCAGGAAGAGGCATGGAAACATGCGGTGATTGCCAAAATGAATGAGGAAGATGAGCGCAAAGGACGGGTATCGGCCAGTACCTATAAATCGATGCTTGATCACTACCAGTCGCTGCCGGCGATAGAAGAAGCGCAACTGCCGGATGGCTATGCCTCGCAACTGATGACGCTAATCCAGCAGGGCGGCAGTGATGATGCTCTCACCCGGCAGCAGGAGGCGCTGCGCCCGTTACTGAACGCGCTGGCGCTGCGGGCGGAGCAGGCGAAAGCGACACCCCGTCTCGGTTGATACGCTGATATCTGCTTGTATTGATTTGCTAAATGCCTGAGCGGCGGTTACGGTTACGGGGAAACGCGCGGGAATAGTAAAAGGATAAAGGACAGGATGCCTGAGGCTGGCACAACGGATTCTCTTTGTTTAGAACACATCACTTATGCCTATGCGGCAGGGACATCGGCGGTGCAACCAGTACTGCATGATGTCTCATTGTCTATTCCCAAAGGACAATCCTGCGCCATCATCGGCGCATCGGGTTCGGGTAAAAGCACCTTACTGAACATCATCGGGTTGTTGGACCAACCCACTTCTGGCCGCCTGTGGCTGGCGGGTAATGATATGACGCAAGCGAGCGCCGATGAACGGGCAGTGATGCGTAATCAGGCTATCGGATTCGTGTTCCAAAGTTTTAACCTGCTGCCCCGGCTCACCCTTCAGGACAATGTTGCCCTGCCGCTGTACTACCGCGGTGTGGCTCGCCCGTTGGCGCGGCAGAGGGCGTGTGAGCAACTGGCACGTGTTGGGTTGACCGGGCGTTATCATCATCGCCCGGCTGACTTATCCGGTGGGCAGCGTCAGCGTGTGGCGATAGCCCGTGCGCTGGCAGGCGAACCGGCACTGCTGCTGGCCGATGAGCCGACCGGCAATCTCGATAGCCAAACCGCACAAGAGATTATCGACCTGCTGTTAACGCTTAATCGTGAGCAGGCCGTGACGTTGGTGATGGTGACGCACGATAACAGCGTAGCCGGGCGTATGCAGCGCTGTATTCAGGTGCGCGATGGCCGTATTTGGGAGCAGAGTGATGCGTGAGCGGTTGTCGGCGTATGGCCCTTCTTTGCGCCAACAGTTGAGTGAACCATTGGAGAGCTTGCGCCTGCTTGGGCGGCGTGCGGTGCTGGCATTGTCAGGGATTGCGGTGGGATGTGGTGCGGTAGTGGCGCTGATTAATATTGGTCACAATGCCGAAGCGCAGGCGATGGCGGTATTCCGGAATATGGGCAGCGACCTGCTGGTAGCGACGGTGCAAGTGCCGGTTGGTCGCCAGATGCCGGTCTATCCGGCGACATTGCCGGATATGGCAGCGCTACCGCAGGCGGTGCCGGATATCCGCGCCGCCTCGGCGCTGATTATCACCTCAATGGCGTCACGCATTGGAGGGCGCAGCGTCAACACCGTGCTGGCAGGGGTCAACCCTGCTTTGTCATCGGTACTGGATTTGCAACTGGCGCAGGGGCGTTTTCTAAGCGCGTTTGATGCGCACAGTACCCATGCGGTCATCGGCGCCCATCTGGTGGATGAACTGGCGGCCAAAGGGGTACAGGTGGTTCCCGGCACGCGAGTACAACTGGGGGGCTATCTCTTTCAGGTGGTCGGCATTTTACAACCCCGTGGGCAGAATCCTTTGCTGACGGTTTCGGTTGATGACAGCATTCTGGTGCCCATCGAGGGGATGAGTCGTCTGATTCCTGCGCCCAACATCAACACTGTGTTGATGCGCAACCGGTCTGGCGAAACGCTGGAACAGGTCGCCTCTCAAGTGCAGTCGCAACTTCAGTTGTTACTGCCGGGCCAGCAAATCGAGGTGCAAATTCCACAGCAACTGCTGGCAGGCATTGCGCAGCAGTCGCGCCTGTTTTCCTGGCTGCTGGCGGGGTTGGGCGGCATCTCTCTGATTGTCGGCGGGGTGGGG
>NZ_JAAVXH010000059.1:0-243 GCF_012273755.1 Dickeya sp. CFBP 2040 | reverse complement strand
GTTCGTACGCCTGGAGACTGTAATTAGAATTGTGTAATTGCCTGTTTTGGTATGTTCACTCCAACAGCGGAGACAGGCAAAGTATGTGGACTGACCCCGCCCCGGTAGACGATCCTGCTCTATAGTTTGAGCATAGGAAGAGCATATGGGCACACCACGATTTACACCTGAATTTAAAGAAGAGGCCGTCCGTCAAATCACGGAACGCGGCTATTCCGTTGCCGACGTATCCGAGCGACTGGG
>NZ_JAAVXH010000058.1:0-286 GCF_012273755.1 Dickeya sp. CFBP 2040 | reverse complement strand
ACCTTCCGGCACCGGGCAGGCGTCACACCGTATACGTCCACTTTCGTGTTTGCACAGTGCTGTGTTTTTATTAAACAGTTGCAGCCAGCTGGTATCTGCGACTCCCGTCAGCTCCATCCGCAAGGGACTTCACCCACAGGAGCGTGCCTTCTCCCGAAGTTACGGCACCATTTTGCCTAGTTCCTTCACCCGAGTTCTCTCAAGCGCCTGAGTATTCTCTACCTGACCACCTGTGTCGGTTTGGGGTACGATTGAATGTCACCTGATGCTTAGAGGCTTTTCCTGG
>NZ_JAAVXH010000057.1:0-25200 GCF_012273755.1 Dickeya sp. CFBP 2040 | reverse complement strand
CCGAACGGGTTACACAACCACTTTTTCGATCTTTTTTTCCGTTCGCACGTTTTTCCACCCTTATGTTGAGTTATTGCACAAGCAACGCTATTTTCTGAACAATAACGCCGGTTCAACTCAACGATCTGGCCTAGATCACTTCTGTTTTAGGAGATCATGGCATATGTCCGAGACATTACGCCCATTTAAAGGAACGCAGCCTGTTATTGGTAAAAACGTCATGGTAGATCCTTCCAGTGTAGTTATTGGGGATGTTGCGCTAGCAGATGATGTCAGCATCTGGCCTTTAGTTGTCATCAGAGGTGATGTCAACTTTATCCAGATAGGTTCGCGCACTAATATTCAGGATGGTTGCGTCTTGCATGTGACTCATCGTTCGGAACAAAACGAACATGGGAATCCATTAATTATCGGGGAAGATGTCACTGTCGGGCATAAGGCCATGATACATGGTTGCACTATCGGCAATCGCGTTCTGGTAGGTATGAGTTCAATTCTTCTTGATGGCGTCCTTGTTGAAGATGACGTCATCATTGGTGCGGGTAGTCTGATTTCACCGGGAAAAACATTGGAGAAGGGATACCTCTATCTCGGCAGTCCAGCCAAGAAGATCCGCCCACTGACAGAACAAGAACTAGAAGGACTACTTTATTCATCCCGTAACTATGTACGATGGAAAGACGAATATCTAAACCAATAGAGCCGATGATGCAATCGACATTCTTCATCAATGAGTTTCATCACTAAACAAAAAGCGGCCTAGATCATCGTATTCATCATCACGAATCAAGCTTTCAAACTCATCTTCCCAATCCCAGCGATGTTCACGGAACAGTGATAACCACTGTTCCGGCTCTGTTACACCATAGCGTTCAAGCAGAATATTGCTTCTAATCACGCACTCGCGCTGGAATCCACCCACCAGCACCGGAAAAATGATCGCTGCATCATGATCACTCCACCATTCTCGATCAGGAAACTGAATCGCTTGATTCATGCCTCCAGTTCCTGCTTCATTTTGCGTATGACTGGCGAGGCATCAGGCATGATGCCATGCCATAAGTTGAATGCATGTGCAGCCTGCCAGACTAACATTCCCATTCCATCAATGCGCCGTTGTGCACCCTGTTGAAGGCACCACCGTAAAAAAGGTGTCGGTTCAGCCTGATAAAACATGTCATAACAACATACACCAGGGGAAATCAGAGATTCCGGCAGGTCAGGAATATCACCCGCAACTCCCGATGACGTGGCATTGATAATCAAATCAAAATGATGACTGCTCAATGCATCCATCGGCAACGCACTCACCTGCCCATAGCAGCAAAAATGTTCAGCCAATGCTCCAGCCCTGGAAAACGTTCGGTTAGCAATAACTAACTCACACCCGTATGCAAGTAAAGGTTGAATTACGCCACGAGCAGCACCACCTGCCCCCACCAACAACACCCGATAATGAGGCTGGATAAATGCATTCTGCTGCAAATCACTCAGCAAGCCGATACCATCCGTATTGTCTCCATATAGCGAACCATCGCCTTTTCTTTGGATCGTGTTGACAGCACCAGCGGAACGAGCGCGTTCGCTCAACTCATCCATAACCACACATGCGCGTTCTTTAAATGGTGCCGTCACATTAGCGCCACATGCGCCCCCTTGAAAAAATGCTTTCAGGCTATCCTCAAAACCATCCAACGGCGCGAGGATGCGCTCGTAGCTCAGTGAAACTCCCACCTGCTCAGCAAACAAAGCATGAATACACGGCGATTTGCTATGTGCGATAGGATGACCAAAAACTGCAAAAGATCGACTCACTGGTACCTTGTTCTCCTGTATTTGCTACCCTTGACGTAGCATTTCGCCCGTCAAAGCATCACGAATTTCAGATGGATTCAGGCGACCGCCAACTTCCCCACTCAGGACAGGAAAGTTTTCGCCAAACTGCTCTGTAACTTCTCTGGCGATACGACATGGCGGCTGGCCACTCAAGTTAGCGCTGGTAGAAACCAGCGGCTTGCCAAATGCCAGACATAATTGCTCCACCAGCGGGTGATCACTCACACGCACCGCCAGCGAATTGAAACGCCCAGTCAACCAATTCGGCGTTGATGATCTGGCTGGAACCACCCAAGTGACTGGCCCAGGCCAGGTAGCGAACATTGCCTGACGCTGGATGTCTGATAAGGTTGATATCTCAACATAAGGCTCCAATTGCTGAAAATTCGCCGCAATCAGAATCAGTCCTTTTTCACGCGGGCGTTGCTTTAGCGCCAGCAAGCGCTCTACCGCCACCTCACTGTCAGGATCACATCCCAGTCCAAATACAGCCTCCGTTGGGTAGGCGATCACACGATCTTCCCGCAATTGCTGTAACAGCAGTGCTAAATCTTCAGAATTTACGTTACTCATCACTATGACGTTCTTCTACCGGCTTTCCACATAATTTACTGGCACAAAAACATCTAATGCCCTGCGCAGTTTTCTTCTCGATTAATAACGGATAATGGCAATATTTGCATTCCCCCGCGACCGGCTTATGATTCAGCGAGAACTGACAAGAGGGGTAGCGCTCACAAGCGTAAAACGTCTTGCCGTAACGAGATTTCCGCTGAAGCAATCGGCCTTCATTACATTGGGGACATATCAAGGCAGTGTGATCCGGGCGATCAATCGCCTCTTTATGATCACATTCCGGATAATTGCTACAACCGATGAACATGCCATAGCGCCCTTGCCGCAATACCAGTATCGACTGACAGCGAGGGCAAAGTTGACCATCCAGCACTTTCACCACATGCCCATCGGCATTGGCTTTAAGTTGCCGGATATAGTGGCATTCAGGATAACGTGAACACCCAAGAAACGGGCCATGCTGCCCAGAACGAATAGTCAGCACAGCCCCGCATTCAGGGCATACCTGCTGATACTTTTCAGCAATAACGGTTTTGTTCATGCTTTACTCTAATTCCCGACTATTGCAGATACCCTTCATTAGCCTCAAAGAGTAAATCTTCCATTTGCTGATAAGCATTTTCACAACCGGGCACATTGAACAACACCATCAATACGACCCATTTCAGATCTTCAAGGTCAAAATCCTGTGTTTCAAGTGCCATTACCCGATCAATCACCATTTCTCGGGTTTCCAGATTGAGTACTTTAATTTGTTCAAGAAATAATAGAAAACCACGGCAATTCACATCCAGACGCTGCTCTTCTTCAGCTGTGTAGATACGTAACGCCAGAGGATCGCTGGCCAACGCCAGAGGAGGGGTTTGCCCTTCCTGTAAGTCAGCCAATTTTTCCAGCCAGTCCAATGCGCTGTAGATATCGTCACGTTCGAATCCCGCGCGGGTGAGGTCATCAGTCAACGTATCCTGATCAACACGCATTTCGGTTTCATTGTGGATGTAAGTTTCAAACAAGTATATGAGTACGTCGAACATGGCTTGCCCTCCTTATACGGACATAGCCGCCGGGTACAGCTGCGATCCACCCTGCTAACTCCAGATCCAGTAACTTACTCACCACTTCTGGCACAGGTTGGCCGGCACGTTCAGCGACAACGTCAACAGGTGTAACCTCATCTCCTACGGTAGCCAACACATCAGCAAATGGCAATTCCAGTTCACCCTCCGTTGCACAAATAATTTCTGGAACGCCCTCACTGGGAATATCGGCAAACCAGCGCAGTCCATTATGGAGTTGTTCAAAAATGTCCTGAGGCTGAGTAACCAGGCAGGCCCCTTGTTGTATCAACCAGTGGTTACCCTCTGTCATCGGGTTTCCAATCGGGCCAGGAAGAGCAAATACCTCACGGTTTTGCTCTAATGCATAGCGTGCTGTCACCAGCGAGCCACTGCGCATGGATGCTTCCACCACCAAAACGCCCAGACTTAATCCGCTAATGATGCGATTGCGCCGAGGAAAATTCACCGGCAATGGTCGGGTATTCAGGGGAAACTCCGACACCAAAGCCCCACTTTGCATAACAATCGCATCAGCCAACGCCAGATGCCGTTGCGGGTAAATTTGGCTTAAACCACTCCCTAATACTGCAACAGTTTTTCCCCCCACATGGAGTGCAGCCTGATGGGCAATACCATCAATTCCAACAGCCAGTCCGCTGGTTACCGTCAGGTGGTTCAGGCTAAGCTCCTGACTAAAAAAACGGCCCCACTGCTCACCATAAGCACTATTATTGCGACTACCAATCACAGCGACCTGCGGAGATGACAACACGTTAATGTCGCCGACGACATACAAACACACTGGAGGCGAAGCAATATTACTGAGCAAAGGCGGGTAATTGGCGCTGTTGAAGGTTACCAAGTGATGATCCGAATTTTCCAGCCAACGCAGCGTGTGCTGGATGTCCTGGTCGCTCAATGCAAGAAATTGATTGACCTGATCTTCAGTTAGGCTCAGTGATGTTAAATATCCCGCCGAACACGTGCTTTCAGCCTGTAATTGACCGAACAATATCGCGCATCGTTTGGCACCAAGGCGCTTAACTGACGCCAGACGCAACCAGATTTCCGTATCCGTCATACCCTACTCCGCATCCTGCTGTACCATGGCCGTGATGCTGTCAATCCCCCCCGGAAATGTCTACAATAAAGACTGGAGCTTTCTAACCACCTGAATACAGATCTAAACCTATATGTCAGTCTTGCAAGTATTACATTTTCCCGATGAGCGGCTTCGCATTCAGGCAAAGCCGGTAGAAGAAGTTAATGCAGATATTCAGCGTATCGTAGACGATATGTTCGATACCATGTACGAGGAAGAAGGCATTGGTCTCGCTGCCACGCAAGTTGATATCCATCAGCGCATCATCGTAATTGATGTATCAGAAGAGCGGGATCAACGACTGGTACTGATCAACCCGGAGTTACTGGAAAAATCCGGCGATACCGGAATTGAAGAGGGCTGTTTGTCCATTCCTGAAACGCGTGCGCTGGTACCACGTGCAGAGCATATCAGAGTACGTGCGCTGGATAGTGATGGTAAACAGTTTGAACTCGAGGCTGACGGGTTACTGGCAATTTGCATTCAACATGAAATGGACCATTTGGTTGGTAAACTGTTTGTCGACTATCTGTCGCCTCTGAAGCGCCAACGTATCCGCCAGAAGCTGGAGAAGTTGGCCAGACAAAACAGCAAGGCATAAAACAGCATCGTAAAACTTATTCCAGACAGGAAACCACGTGTCATTACGCATTATTTTCGCAGGAACGCCTGACTTCGCCGCACAACATCTTGCCGCACTGTTGTCGTCAGAACATGAGATTGTCGGTGTATTCACCCAACCAGATCGCCCAGCTGGACGCGGCAACAAGCTCACCCCAAGCCCGGTTAAAGTGCTTGCCGAGCAACATGGCATCCCGATATTCCAGCCCAAGTCATTGCGTCCCAGCGAAAATCAGCAATTAGTGGCGGAACTGAAATCTGACGTGATGGTTGTGGTGGCGTATGGACTTATCCTGCCACAAACGGTACTGGATATGCCCCGGATGGGATGCATTAATGTGCATGGGTCATTGTTGCCTCGTTGGCGAGGAGCCGCACCAATACAACGCGCACTCTGGGCTGGTGATAACCAGACGGGAATTACCATCATGCAGATGGACGCAGGGTTGGATACGGGTTCAATGCTCCACAAGATCGAATGCCCGATTCTGCCGGATGACACCAGTGCTACGCTGTATGAAAAACTGGCAAAACTCGGCCCTCAAGGATTGATGGATACACTGGCACAGTTATCAACATCTCAAGTCATTGCAGAAGCGCAGAATGGCGGTCTGGCTACTTATGCAGAAAAACTCAGCAAAGAAGAAGCTCGTCTGGACTGGCAATTATCAGCAGAACAACTTGAACGTTGCATCCGTGCATTCAATCCGTGGCCAGTCAGTTACTTTATGATTGAAGAACAGCCGGTGAAAGTCTGGAAAGCCCAGGCGCTGAATACTCCGCATCAACAACAGCCAGGAACCGTGCTTGCTGCAGATAAAGAGGGCATCAGGATTGCTACCGCTGACGGCATATTAAATATGCAAATCCTGCAGCCGTCCGGCAAGAAAGCCATGCCAGCACAGGACTTGCTGAACTCTCGCCGTGAATGGTTCACCCCTGGCTGCACATTGGCCTGATACCAGGGTACCGACCTGATTGTCGGTACCACCAATACTCTTCTATCCATTCTGAACTGATGAAAAGCACATATAATCTTCGCAGCATTGCCGCCACCACTCTTGTTCAGGTTGTAGAACAAGGACAATCACTTAGCCAGCTGCTGCCAGCACTCCAGCGCGATGTCAGTGAGAAAGATCGCAGCTTGTTGCAGGAGATCTGCTTCGGCGTATTGCGCGTACTACCACAGCTGGATTGGTATCTCACTCAACTGATGGCCAAACCGCTTACCGGCAAGCAGAAGGTACTGCACTATCTGTTGATGGTGGGTCTCTATCAGCTCATTCATACCCGGATTCCCCCACATGCTGCGTTGGCAGAAACAGTTAATGGCGCAGTTGCTCTGAAACGTCCCCAATTAAAGGGCTTAATTAACGGCGTATTACGCCAGTTTCAACGTCAACAGGAAGAGCTGCGGCAACGTTTACAAAATAATCCCGCACGTTATGCTCACCCCAACTGGCTGCTGCAACGGCTAAAAAAAGCCTATCCAGACCAGTGGGAACAAATTATCAGCGCAAACAACCAACATCCCCCGATGTGGTTAAGGGTTAATCGCCTTCACCATACCCGTGAAGCCTATCTGGGTTTACTACAGGGAAAAGGAATTGACGCCCATCCTCACCCGTTCTATCCGGATGCCATCAGACTGAGCCAACCTTGTGCTGTTACTTTGTTACCGGGATTTGATCAAGGTTGGGTGACGGTGCAGGATGCATCAGCACAAGGCTGTATACACTGGTTGTCACCGCAAGATCATGAAAATATTCTCGATCTCTGTGCGGCACCCGGCGGAAAAACAACACATATACTTGAAGCTGCCCCTCATGCTCATGTACTTGCCATCGATATTGATGAACAGCGTCTGAAACGAGTCAGAGAAAATTTGCAACGCCTTGGGCTACACGCCGAGGTCAAATGCGGTGATGGCAGAACACCGGCAGAATGGTGCGAAGACCAGTACTTTGATCGCATTTTACTTGATGCGCCTTGCTCTGCTACCGGTGTGATTCGTCGCCATCCAGACATCAAATGGTTGCGCCGCGATAGTGACATTGCCGAATTGGCGTCACTACAACAGGCGATACTGGACGCTATCTGGCCCCGGCTGAAAAGCGGCGGAACGTTGATTTACGCCACCTGCTCGGTATTGCCGGAAGAAAATCACCAACAGGTTGCTGCTTTTTTGCAACGCCACTCCAACGCAGTGTTGGTCGATACCGGTAACCAAGCATCACCAGGAATTCAGAAGTTTCCCGCAGCAGAAGACGGCGATGGTTTCTTCTATGCGAAGCTGGTAAAAAACGGGCGATAGTTGCTGGGTGATAATAAGTCCCAACAGAAATAGATACGGCAGAAATCACGATGAAGATAATTATTCTTGGTGCAGGTCAGGTTGGCGGAACACTGGCAGAAAATCTGTCAGGTGAAAACAATGATATTACCGTGGTGGACACCAATACTACTCGGCTACGCCAGCTTCAGGACAAATTCGATCTACGTGTGGTGACTGGCTATGCCTCCCATCCGCGTATATTGCGTGAAGCCGGAGCGGAAGATGCAGATATGTTGATCGCCGTAACTAACTCCGACGAGACCAACATGATCGCCTGTCAGGTGGCTTATTCCCTGTTCAATACGCCCAATCGTATCGCCCGAATCCGTGCCTCAGAGTATATCCGTGAATCAGAACAATTATTCCAATCTGAAGCCGTACCCGTTGATCATCTTATTTCACCGGAACAACTGGTTATCGACAATATCTATAAATTGATCGAATATCCGGGAGCATTACAGGTTGTTAATTTTGCCGAGGGAAAAGTCAGTATTGCTGCGGTGAATGCATACTACGGCGGGCCTTTGGTAGGCAATGCTATCGCAACCATGCGCGACCACATGCCCCACATAGAAACCAGGGTTGCAGCAATTTTCCGTCATGAACGCCCCATCCGCCCACAAGGCTCAACCGTCATTGAAGCTGGTGATGAGGTGTTTTTTATTGCTGCTTCACAGCATATTCGGGCCGTGATGAGCGAGATGCAACGGCTGGAGAAGCCTTATAAACGCATCATGATTGTGGGTGGGGGGAATGTGGGTTCCGGTTTAGCCCTTAAGCTTGAAAAGGATTACAGCGTTAAACTGATAGAACGAGATCCTCTTCGTGCAACTGAATTAGCTGAGCGACTGCAACACACCATTGTTTTCCATGGTGATGCTTCTGACCAAGAGCTACTAGCTCAGGAACATGTAGAACAGATTGATGTATTTATCGCCATCACCAACGATGATGAAGCGAATATCATGTCAGCCATGTTGGCCAAACGCATGGGAGCGAAAAAAGCGATGGTTTTGATCCAACGTCGCGCCTACGTCGATCTGGTGCAGGGAAGTGTCATTGACGTTGCCATTTCACCGCAACAGGCCACAATTTCTGCATTATTAGGACATGTTCGCAAAGCAGACATTGTCAGTGTTTCATCATTGCGGCGAGGTGTGGCCGAAGCAATTGAGGCGATTGCGCATGGCGACGAAGGCACATCAAAAGTAGTGGGCCGCATGATTGCAGATATTAAACTCCCACCGGGAACAATTATTGGAGCCATTGTGCGCGGCGACGACGTCATCATTGCCAATAACAACTTGCAGATAGAGCAGGGTGATCATGTCATCATGTTTCTTACTGACAAAAAATATATATCTGACGTTGAACGTTTATTCCAGCCCAGCCCATTCTTCCTCTAACAGCCTTACTTCAGGGTGTGCTAATCCCGCGCCCTGCATCTCCCCTTTTTGGTAATTTTTTCATCACTTGTTAAAATTTAAACACGTCTAACCGGGGGAGAGATCAATGAGCCTGATAAAAGAGTTTCGTGAATTCGCTATGCGCGGCAATGTGGTTGACCTGGCTGTAGGGGTCATTATTGGTGCCGCCTTTGGGAAAATCGTGTCGTCGTTGGTATCGGATATCATTATGCCACCGCTGGGATTACTCATCGGCGGCGTCGATTTCAAACAATTTCATTGGGTTTTACGAGAAGCGCAAGGAAACCTTGCGGCAGTCAGTATCAACTACGGCACGTTTATTCAAAATGTTTTTGATTTTATTATCGTGTCGTTCGCCATTTTTATGGCCATTAAACTGATGAACAAATTACGCCGCACTCAGCAGGAACAACTGAATACGCCACCCAAACTCACCACAGAAGAAAAATTACTTACAGAGATCAGAGACTTGATCAGGCAGCAAAAACGATAGCTATTCCAGAAACGCATAAATACTCTAACAGAACAACTGAATCGACATGTCAGAAGGCCAGTGGTAAGAGTTTGATTTTCTTACCACTGGCCTCCCAATTTTTACTCTGTGTTTTCTGGTGTTTCTCTCTGCGTCGATAGCTTCCTTTGCCTTTAGCATTTTGCTCGACACGTTGGCGAAACAAGGGGTCATGCAGCAATGCTTCAAGTGCATTATCGGTTATTCGACCTTTAGTATGACGATAGTTCGACATAAATTACCTCATTTGATAGACATAACATTGGTAAGAACACCGTATTATAAAGACAGATCAATCGTCTTTATCAGGGTGTTGGCTCTTCTCAAACCGGCTTATCATCTGGTGCCGATAAGGCATTTTTAGAAAATCCGTATTGGCGCCTGAAAGCTGTAAACGCAATTCAAGCGCTCTGAGCTGCCGGGATAACTCAACATACTCTTTTGATGCAGGCTCAGTAACGAGCAGCAAATCTGCCAGCGTCAACGCGTCCTTACGAGCTGATAACTCTGGTGGTAAAAACCCCGAATTTTTCATCAAGTGGTATGCGCTGCGCAACTCAGCAGGGACGGCACTATTATCATCTAATTGAAGCGGCTTACCGCTTCCCGATAAGTTCTCCAATTCTCCGCGCTTTTGTGCTTCGAGTATATGACGCTCAGCCCATTCATCAATAGGAAACATAGCATAACCCCACACGCGAGATTGTGTTCATATGATAGTGGATTGAAAAGCGCTCGAACAGCGGCGGGGGAGGACTAAAATAAGGACGTAAAAAAACCGGGTTTCCCCGGTTTTTTTACGCTAGTGCAAATTACTCTGCAGCAGCTTCTTCTGTCTGAGAAACTGAGCGATCAACGAGCTCGATGTATGCCATCGGCGCATTGTCACCAGCACGGAAGCCACACTTCAGAATACGAGTGTAACCACCGGCACGGCTCGCGAAACGCGGGCCCAGTTCGTTAAACAGTTTAGCCACGATCTCGTTGTCACGAGTACGGGCGAATGCCAGACGACGATTAGCAACGCTGTCGGTCTTGGCAAGAGTAATCAGCGGTTCAACAACACGACGCAGCTCTTTCGCTTTAGGCAGGGTCGTCTTGATAATCTCATGACGAACCAAAGAACCAGCCATGTTACGGAACATAGCCTGGCGATGGCTGCTGTTACGGTTCAGTTGACGACCACTCTTACGATGGCGCATGACCTTATCCTTCTCAGTAAAACCTTAACCTGTGATCCGGTTACTCATCAGCAATGCTTGCCGGCGGCCAGTTTTCCAGGCGCATACCCAGTGACAGACCGCGAGAAGCCAGCACGTCTTTAATCTCAGTAAGAGATTTTTTACCCAGGTTAGGCGTTTTCAGCAATTCAACCTCGGTACGCTGTACCAGATCACCGATGTAGTGGATAGCTTCTGCCTTGAGGCAGTTAGCAGAGCGGACAGTCAATTCAAGATCGTCAACAGGGCGCAGCAGGATCGGATCGAATTCTGGTTTCTCTTCTTTCACTTCCGGCTGACGCACATCACGTAAGTCAACGAAAGCTTCCAATTGTTCAGCCAGAATGGTAGCCGCACGGCGGATCGCCTCTTCAGGATCGATCGTACCATTGGTTTCCATCTCGATAACCAGCTTGTCCAGGTCAGTACGCTGTTCAACACGCGCTGCTTCAACATTGTAAGCGATACGCTCAACAGGGCTGTAGCAAGCGTCAACTAACAGGCGACCGATCGGGCGCTCATCTTCTTCCGTATGAATACGGGCAGACGCCGGCACATAACCACGACCACGCTGAACTTTGATGCGCATATTGATAGATGCGTTCTCATCGGTCAGATGGCAGATTACATGCTGTGGCTTGACGATTTCGACATCACCATCATGGGTGATGTCGGCTGCAGTCACAGGGCCAATGCCAGATTTATTCAGGGTAAGAATAACTTCATCTTTGCCTTGAACTCTCACCGCCAGCCCTTTCAGGTTGAGCAGGATTTCCAGGATATCTTCCTGTACGCCTTCTTTGGTGCTGTACTCGTGCAGTACACCATCAATCTCAACCTCGGTCACCGCGCAACCAGGCATAGATGAAAGCAGAATACGGCGCAGTGCGTTACCAAGAGTATGGCCGAAGCCCCGCTCTAACGGCTCAAGGGTCACCTTGGCGTGCGTCGAACTAACTTGCTCGATATCTACCAGGCGCGGTTTTAGAAACTCTGTCACAGAACCCTGCATTGTGTCCTCTCTTTGGTACTAAGCTTTACTTGGAGTAAAGCTCGACGATCAGGTGTTCATTAATGTCCGCAGACAGATCGGTACGTTCAGGAATACGTTTGAACACACCTTCCATCTTGGCAGCATCAACTTCCAGCCAAGTTGGCTTTTCACGCTGCTCAGCCAGCTCCAGAGCGGCCTTAACACGAGATTGCTTTTTAGCTTTCTCGCGGATGCTGACTACGTCATTCGGAGATACCTGATAAGAAGCGATGTTAACAACGCGACCATTTACCATGACAGCTTTGTGACCTACCAGCTGACGAGCTTCTGCGCGAGTAGCACCGAATCCCATACGGTAAACAACGTTGTCCAGACGACCTTCCAGCAACTGCAACAGGTTCGCACCTGTATTGCCTTTCAGGCGAGCGGCTTCTTTGTAGTAGTTACGGAATTGACGCTCCAGAACACCATAAATACGGCGAACTTTTTGCTTCTCACGCAACTGTACACCATAGTCAGACAGACGCGGTTTACGTGCGCCGTGCTGGCCAGGAGCTTGTTCAATTTTACACTTGGAATCGATCGCACGAACACCAGACTTTAAAAACAGGTCGGTGCCTTCACGACGGCTCAGCTTGAGCTTAGGACCCAAATATCTTGCCATTTTCTTTCTCCAGCAATCCTAAAAGCGGCGTTACACGCGACGCTTTTTCGGCGGACGACAACCGTTATGAGGGATCGGAGTCACATCAGTAATATTAGTGATGCGGAAACCAGCCGCGTTCAGTGCGCGGATAGTAGACTCACGGCCCGGACCAGGTCCTTTAACCATAACTTCCAGATTCTTGATACCGTACTCTTTCACAGCTTCAGCGCAGCGCTCTGCTGCTACCTGAGCGGCGAACGGAGTGGATTTACGAGAACCACGGAAACCGGAACCACCGGCAGTTGCCCAACCCAACGCATTACCCTGACGATCAGTAATGGTAACGATGGTGTTGTTGAAAGAAGCATGGATATGAGCCACACCGTCAGAGACTTGCTTTCTTACACGCTTACGTGCACGAATAGGTGCCTTTGCCATTATTCAATCACCCCGATTATTTCTTGATCGGTTTGCGCGGACCCTTACGGGTACGGGCGTTAGTCTTGGTACGCTGACCGCGAACCGGCAGACCACGACGGTGACGCAAACCACGATAAGTACCAAGGTCCATCAGACGCTTGATGCTCAGGGTGATTTCACGACGCAGATCGCCTTCTACAACAAACTTGGCAACTTCGTCACGCAGCTTATCGATTTGCTCTTCAGACAGCTCACTGATCTTAACATCTTCAGCAATACCCGTTGCAGCACAGATAGATTTGGAACGGGTTTTACCAATGCCGTAAATAGCAGTTAATGCAATTACGGTATGTTTATGATCAGGAATGTTAATGCCTGCTATACGGGCCACTATGCACTCCTACAATTTTATAAAGCAATACCATTCTGAAAAGCCCGTTTTCAGGATACTCAAATGATATTGCAGTTACATACAAAAGATTGGCTGGCTAATCTAGCCAGCTCAATCCAACTTTGCAAGAAAAATATGCGAGATAATCAGCCTTGGCGCTGTTTATGCTTCGGTTCGGCGCTGCAGATGACGCGAACGATGCCGTTACGCTTAACAATCTTACAGTTACGACATAATTTCTTGACGGAAGCACGAACTTTCATTTTTACTCTCCGTAACTTCTCAAGCTAACCCAATCAGCGGCTATAGCCTTTCAGGTTTGCTTTCTTCAATGCAGACTCATACTGACTCGACATCAGCAAGGTTTGCACTTGAGCCATAAAGTCCATGATCACAACAACAACGATCAATAATGACGTACCACCAAAGTAGAACGGCACTTTCATTGCGTCACGCATGAACTCCGGGATGAGGCAGATAAAGGTAATATACATCGCACCGATTAGAGTCAGGCGTGTCATTACTTTATCAATGTACTTCGCCGTTTGCTCTCCCGGACGAATTCCTGGCACGAATGCACCGGACTTCTTCAGGTTATCTGCTGTTTCACGCGGGTTGAATACCAACGCGGTATAGAAGAAACAGAAGAAGATGATTGCAGATGCATAGAGTAACACATAAAGCGGTTGCCCAGGCTGCAGATACAGCGAAATAGTTGTCAGCCAGTTCCAACCAGTGCCCCCCCCAAACCAAGATGCAATGGTTGCAGGGAACAATATAATACTGGAGGCAAAGATAGCTGGGATAACCCCTGCCATATTCACTTTCAGTGGTAAATGCGTACTCTGTGCTGCATATACGCGACGTCCTTGCTGGCGTTTAGCGTAGTTGACAACGATACGACGTTGTCCACGCTCAATAAACACCACAAAAAACGTTACTGCGAATACCAACACTGCAACCAACAGCAACAGGAGGAAGTGCAGATCGCCTTGCCGCGCTTGCTCGATGGTATGGCCAATTGCAGGTGGTAAACCCGCGACAATACCAGCAAAGATTATAATCGAGATACCGTTACCGATACCGCGCTCAGTAATCTGCTCGCCTAACCACATCAGGAACATAGTCCCGGTAACCAGACTGACAACAGCGGTGAAATAAAATGCAAAGCCCGGATTAATCACCAGACCTTGCATTCCAGGCATATTAGGCAAACCGGTAGCGATACCGATAGACTGGAATATTGCCAACACCAAGGTACCGTAACGAGTATACTGACTGATTTTACGTCGGCCAGCTTCCCCTTCCTTCTTAATTTCCGCCAGTGCTGGGTGAACCACCGTCAGCAACTGTATGATGATGGATGCCGAAATGTACGGCATAATCCCCAACGCGAAAATCGAAGCACGGCTGAGAGCACCACCAGAGAACATGTTAAACATCTCAATGATAGTGCCACGCTGTTGTTCGAGCAATTTGGCAAGCACAGTGGCATCAATACCAGGAATGGGAATAAAAGAGCCAATACGGAAAACAATCAGCGCACCGATAACAAACAAAAGTCTGCGTTTCAGTTCGCCAACTCCGCCTTTAGCACTTTGAAAATCTAATCCTGGTTGTTTAGCCATCTGCTACTTATTCCTCAATTTTGCCGCCAGCAGCTTCGATAGCAGCACGAGCGCCTTTAGTGACGCGCAGACCACGAATCGTTACCGGACGTGCAACTTCGCCAGACAGAATCACTTTCGCGAATTCAATCTGAACGCCAATGACGTTAGCAGCTTTCAGCGCATTCAGATCAACAATATCGCCTTCTACACGAGCCAGGTCAGACAGACGGATTTCCGCTGTAACCATAGCTTTGCGAGAAGTGAAGCCAAACTTCGGCAGACGACGGTACAAAGGCATCTGACCGCCTTCGAAACCACGACGTACACCACCACCAGAACGGGACTTCTGGCCTTTGACGCCGCGACCACCAGTCTTACCGAGGCCGGAACCGATACCGCGACCTAAGCGCTTCGGCGCATGCTTAGCGCCTTCGGCCGGAGACAGAGTATTCAAACGCATCTGTTACTCCTCCACTTTAACCATATAGGAAACCGCGTTGACCATACCACGAACTGCTGGCGTATCTTCACGCTCAACGGTATGACCAATACGACGCAGACCCAGGCCAAGCAGCGTTGCCTTGTGTTTCGGCAAACGACCGATTGCACTACGGGTTTGAGTAATTTTAATAGTCTTTGCCATGGTCAATTACCCCAGAATGTCTTCAACGGATTTACCACGCTTGGCAGCGACCATTTCCGGGGACTTCATGTTGGCCAGACCATCAATAGTTGCACGAACCACGTTAATCGGGTTGGTGGAACCATAGGCTTTAGCCAATACGTTGTGAACCCCTGCAACTTCCAGAACGGCGCGCATTGCACCACCGGCGATGATACCGGTACCTTCGGAAGCTGGCTGCATGAACACACGAGACCCTGTGTGAGCACCTTTAACCGGGTGCTGCAGAGTGCCATTGTTCAGCGCGACATTCATCATATTGCGACGGGCTTTTTCCATCGCTTTCTGGATCGCTGCCGGAACTTCGCGTGCTTTACCGTAACCAAAACCTACGCGGCCATTACCATCACCCACTACAGTCAGTGCGGTGAAGGAGAAAATACGACCACCTTTAACGGTTTTAGATACGCGATTTACCGCGATCAGCTTTTCCTGCAGTTCGCCAGCTTGTTTTTCGATGTGAGCCATCTTACACCTCTACCTAGAACTGAAGGCCAGCTTCACGGGCAGCATCTGCCAGTGCCTGGACTCGACCATGATATTGGAAACCGGAACGGTCAAAAGAAACACCTTTGATGCCTTTTTCCAGAGCGCGTTCAGCAACAGCTTTACCTACAGCTGCAGCTGCGTCTTTGTTACCGGTATACTTCAGTTGTTCAGCGATAGCTTTTTCTACAGTAGAAGCGGCTACCAGGACTTCAGAACCGTTCGATGCGATAACCTGCGCATAAATATGACGAGGGGTACGATGTACCACCAGACGTGTCGCACCCAGTTCACGGAGTTTGCGACGTGCGCGGGTTGCACGACGGATACGAGCTGATTTCTTATCCATAGTGTTACCTTACTTCTTCTTAGCCTCTTTGATACGCACGACTTCATCGGCGTAACGGACACCTTTACCTTTATAAGGCTCAGGACGACGGTAAGCGCGCAGGTCAGCAGCTACCTGACCGATCAGCTGTTTATCAGCACCTTTCAGTACGATTTCAGTCTGAGACGGACATTCAGCGGTAATACCTGCTGGCAGCTCGTGATCGATCGGGTGAGAGAAGCCTAGGGCCAAATTCACCACATTACCTTTCACAGCCGCACGATAACCTACACCTACCAGCTGTAGCTTTTTGGTGAAGCCTTCGGTAACACCGATAACCATGCTGTTCAACAGAGCACGAGTAGTCCCGGCCTGAGCCCAGCCATCGGCAAAACCTTCACGCGGAGCGAAAGTCAGCACGTTATCAGCCTGTTTAACTTCTACAGCAGCATTGACTTTGCGGGTCAGCTCGCCGTTTTTACCCTTAATCGAAATATCCTGACCGTTGAGTTTTACCTCTACGCCGGCAGGAATGACGACGGGTGCTTTTGCAACACGAGACATTCTTTCCTCCCGATTAAGCTACGTAGCAGATAATCTCGCCACCAAGACCAGCCTGGCGAGCTGCACGATCAGTCATCACACCTTTGGAGGTAGAAACAACCGCGATACCTAAACCGGCCATAACTTTTGGCAGCTCATCTTTACGTTTGTAGATGCGCAGACCAGGACGGCTTACACGCTGAATGCTCTCTACCACAGCCTTACCCTGGAAGTATTTCAGAGAAATTTCCAGTTCTGGTTTGGTGTCGCCTTCGATTTTGTAATCTTCGATATAACCTTCTTCCTTCAGCACTTTGGCAATTGCCACTTTCAGCTTGGAGGAAGGCATGGTGACCGCAACTTTGTTCGCGGTCTGACCGTTACGGATACGGGTCAGCATATCCGCGATCGGATCTTGCATGCTCATCTGTCTTTACTCCCGTGATTCAATTGGTGACAATTACCAGCTAGCCTTTTTCAGGCCCGGAATTTCACCGCGCATGGCGGCTTCACGGACCTTAATACGGCTCAACCCGAACTTCCGCAGGAAAGCGTGCGGACGACCAGTCTGGCGGCAGCGGTTACGCTGACGGGACGGGCTGGAATCACGCGGCAGAGTCTGCAGCTTCAGAACAGCATCCCAACGATCTTCGTCGGAGGCGTTCACGTCAGAAATAATAGCCTTCAGTTCAGCGCGTTTAGCGAAGAATTTGTTAGCCAGTTTCACGCGTTTGACTTCGCGTGCTTTCATGGATTGCTTAGCCATTAGTAACCCTACCTTACTTGCGGAACGGGAAGTTAAAGGCAGCCAGCAGAGCACGGCCTTCATCATCGGTTTTCGCAGTGGTGGTAATGGTAATATCCAAACCACGAACGCGATCGACTTTGTCATAGTCGATTTCCGGGAAGATGATCTGCTCACGCACGCCCATGCTGTAGTTACCACGGCCATCGAATGACTTCGAGGACAGACCGCGGAAGTCGCGGATACGCGGCACAGCAATGGTAATCAGACGCTCAAAGAACTCCCACATGCGTTCGCCACGCAGAGTTACTTTACAGCCGATCGGATAGCCCTGACGGATTTTGAAGCCTGCAACAGATTTGCGTGCTTTGGTGATCAACGGTTTTTGACCGGAGATAGCTGTCAAATCAGCTGCCGCATTATCCAGCAGTTTTTTGTCAGCAATCGCTTCACCAACACCCATGTTCAGGGTGATCTTCTCGACCCGAGGGACTTGCATGACAGAATGGTAGTTAAACTGAGTCATCAGTTTTTTAACTACTTCGTCTTTGTAGTAATCATGCAGTTTCGCCATCGTACTACTCCAAATTACTTGATAGTTTCGCTGTTAGACTTGAAGAAACGGACTTTTTTACCGTCTTCGAATCTAAAGCCTACACGGTCCGCCTTGCCGGTTGCCGCATTGAAGATTGCAACGTTAGAAACCTGAATAGCAGCTTCTTTTTCAACGATGCCGCCTGGTTGATTCAGAGCCGGAACAGGCTTCTGATGTTTTTTAACCAGGTTGATACCTTCAACAATGACCTTGCCAGCAGACAGGACATTTTTCACCTTACCGCGCTTACCTTTATCTTTGCCGGTCAGCACGATAACTTCGTCATCACGACGGATTTTCGCTGCCATGGTTCGCTCCTTACAGTACTTCTGGTGCCAGAGAGATAATTTTCATGAACTTCTCAGAACGCAGCTCACGAGTTACCGGCCCAAAAATACGCGTACCGATCGGCTGCTCGCTGTTATTGTTCAGAAGAACACAAGCATTGCCATCGAAGCGAACGACAGAACCGTCAGGGCGACGAACACCCTTCCTGGTGCGCACCACTACCGCCTTCAGCACATCGCCTTTTTTCACCTTGCCACGAGGAATTGCTTCCTTGATGGTGATTTTGATGATGTCGCCTACGTCTGCGTAGCGACGGTGCGAGCCACCCAGAACCTTGATACACATTACGCGACGTGCACCGGAGTTATCGGCCACGTTCAGCATAGTCTGTTCTTGGATCATGTTAGTGCTCCGCTAATGTCAACTACTACTTATGGGACCTATAATAGGTCGTTAAAAAACCCCCATAATTAAGGGCGCAGCATTATAACACTGCTTTCTCAACATGGGTAGAAAAAATAAACGGCTCAACAGATTGAGCCGTTTATTTTATTTGAGAGCGCTTACTGTATTACAGAACCGCTTTCTCTACAACGCGAACCAACGTCCAAGATTTGGTTTTGGACAGCGGACGGCATTCGCGGATTTCAACCACGTCACCAATTCCACATTCGTTGTTCTCGTCATGCACGTGCAGCTTAGTCGTGCGCTTGATGAATTTACCGTAGATCGGGTGTTTCACGAAACGCTCAATAGCAACAACAGCAGACTTCTGCATTTTGTCACTAACAACACGACCTTGCAGAGTACGGATTTTATCGGTCATTACGCACCCGCCTTCTCAGTCAGTAAAGTCTTAACGCGTGCGACATTACGACGCACTTGCTTCAACAGGTGAGTTTGTTGCAGCTGACCGCTGGCAGCCTGCATGCGCAGATTGAACTGTTCACGCAGCAGTCCGAGCAGTTCGGTATTCAGCTCTTCAACGCTCTTTTCACGCAGCTCTTTTGCTTTCATTACATCACCGTCTTAGTTACAAAGGTGGTTTTGATCGGCAGTTTCGCTGCTGCCAGTTCGAATGCCTCACGGGCTAACTCTTCCGGCACCCCGTCCATTTCGTACAGGACTTTACCTGGCTGAATCAAGGCAACCCAATACTCTACGTTACCTTTACCTTTACCCATACGCACTTCAAGCGGCTTTTCAGTAATCGGTTTGTCCGGGAATACACGGATCCAGATCTTACCTTGACGCTTAACAGCACGAGTCATAGCACGACGTGCAGCTTCGATTTGACGAGCAGTCAGGCGACCGCGGCCAACAGCTTTCAGACCGAAAGTGCCGAAGCTCACATCCGTACCGGCAGCCAGACCACGGTTGCGGCCTTTGTGCACTTTACGGAATTTTGTACGCTTTGGTTGTAACATTCAGCGACTCTCCTTACTTGCGGCCTTTACGCTGCTGCTTTTTCGGTTGAGCAGCCGGTTTTTCCGGTTGTTCAACGGCAGCCATACCACCCAGGATCTCACCTTTGAAGATCCACAATTTCACACCGATGACACCGTAAGTGGTGTGCGCTTCAGAGGTGTTGTAGTCGATGTCAGCGCGCAGCGTATGTAACGGAACGCGACCTTCGCGGTACCATTCGGTACGTGCGATTTCAGCGCCGCCCAGACGACCGCTAACTTCAACTTTGATACCTTTAGCGCCCAGACGCATGGCGTTCTGAACAGCACGCTTCATCGCGCGACGGAACATAACACGACGTTCCAGCTGAGAAGTGATGCTGTCAGCAACCAGTTTTGCGTCCAGTTCAGGCTTACGAACTTCAGCGATGTTGATCTGCGCTGGAACGCCAGCGATATCCGCTACGCCTTTACGCAGTTTTTCAACGTCTTCACCTTTCTTGCCGATAACGATACCCGGACGAGCAGTGTGAATAGTCACACGAATGCTTTTAGCCGGACGCTCGATAACGATGCGAGAAACGGAGGCTTTCTCCAGTTCCTTGTTCAGGTACTGGCGAACTTTAAAATCGCTGTCCAGGTTGTCAGCGAATTCTTTGGTATTGGCATACCAGGTAGAGTTCCAAGTTTTGACAATACCCAGGCGAATACCATTAGGATGTACTTTCTGACCCATTGCTAGTCTCCAGAGTCTCAGCGATCGGACACAACCACAGTGATGTGGCTGGTACGCTTCAGGATGCGATCCGCACGACCTTTAGCACGCGGCATAATGCGTTTCATGCTCGGGCCTTCGTCTACGAAAATTTTCGCAACTTTCAGATCGTCAATGTCAGCGCCATCGTTGTGTTCTGCGTTAGCAATGGCAGACTCCAGTACTTTTTTGACCAAACCAGCAGCTTTCTTGTTGGTATAGGTCAGAATATCCAGAGCTTGCGACACTTTCTTACCGCGAATCAGGTCAGCCACCAGGCGAACCTTCTGAGCAGAAGAACGAGCATGGCGATGTTTAGCGATAGTTTCCATCTCTTCCTCCTACCTTATTTCTTCTTGGCTTTTTTATCAGCCGCGTGGCCGCGATAAGTACGAGTTGCCGCGAATTCACCCAGCTTATGCCCGACCATCTCGTCAGAGATGAATACCGGAACGTGCTGACGACCATTATGGACAGCGATGGTCAAACCGATCATGTTTGGAAAGATCGTTGAGCGACGGGACCAGGTGCGCAGGGGCTTCTTGTCACCGCTTTCCACCGCTTTCTCTACCTTCTTCAGCAAGTGCAGGTCGATAAATGGACCTTTCTTGAGAGAACGTGGCATGGTTTATCCTCTAAAATTATTTAGTACGGCGACGTACGATGAATTTATCAGTACGCTTGTTGCTGCGGGTCTTCTTACCTTTGGTCTGAACGCCCCACGGGGTAACCGGGTGCTTACCAAAGTTACGACCTTCACCACCACCGTGCGGGTGGTCAACCGGGTTCATCGCAGTACCGCGAACGGTCGGACGAACACCACGCCAGCGTGTAGCACCTGCTTTACCCAGAACGCGCAGCATATGCTCAGCATTGCCAACTTCGCCCAGCGTTGCGCGGCAGTCAGATTCGACTTTACGCATTTCGCCAGAACGCAGACGCAGGGTAACGTAGGCACCTTCACGAGCAACGATCTGAACGTAAGCACCGGCAGAGCGAGCCAACTGGCCGCCTTTACCTGGTTTCATTTCTACGTTGTGAACCGTTGAACCGACCGGGATGTTACGCATCGGCAGGGTGTTACCGGTTTTGATTGCAGCATCAACACCAGACTGAATCTGGTCACCTGCTTTCAGGCCTTTCGGCGCCAGGATGTAACGGCGTTCGCCGTCTTTGTACAGAACCAGCGCGATGTTCGCGGAACGGTTCGGATCGTACTCCAGACGCTCAACTACAGCCGGAATACCGTCTTTGTTGCGTTTGAAGTCAACAATACGGTACTGCTGTTTGTGACCACCACCGATGTGACGAGTGGTGATGCGACCATTGTTGTTACGGCCACCGCTTTTGCTGTTTTTTTCCAGCAACGGGGCATATGGTTTGCCCTTGTGCAGCTCAGGGTTAACCACTTTAACAACGTGGCGACGACCCGGAGATGTCGGTTTACACTTAACAACTGCCATTGTTCTTACTCCTCCGACTTACTCTGCGCCGCCGATGAAGTCCAGATTCTGGCCTTCTTTCAGGGTGACGTAAGCTTTTTTCCAGTCGCTACGACGACCGATACGCTGTCCGTGACGTTTTACTTTCCCTTTAACAACCAGGGTGCGGACGTCATTGACTTCGACTTCAAACAGTTTCTGTACTGCAGCTTTGATTTCTGCTTTAGTCGCGTCTTTAGCAACTTTGAGTACGATGGTGTTGTTTTTTTCCATCGCAGTAGACGCTTTTTCAGAAACGTGCGGCGCGCGCAATACTTTCAGCAGACGTTCTTCACGAATCATGCCAGCATCTCCTCAACTTGCTTAACAGCATCAGCAGTCATAACCACTTTGTCGAAGGCGATCAGGCTTACCGGATCGATGCCTGCCACGTCGCGTACGTCAACCTTGTACAGGTTGCGAGCGGCCAGGAACAGGTTCTCATCCAGTTCGCCGGTGATGATCAGCACGTCATCCAGCGCCAGTTCTTTCAGTTTCTGAGCCAGCAGCTTGGTTTTCGGTGCTTCAACAGAGAACTTCTCGACAACGATCAGACGATCCTGACGTACCAGTTCGGACAGGATGCTTTTCAGCGCGCCGCGGTACATCTTTTTGTTTACTTTCTGGCTGTGATCCTGCGGCTTGGCTGCGAAAGTCACGCCACCAGAACGCCAGATCGGGCTCTTGATAGAACCAGAACGCGCACGGCCTGTGCCTTTCTGACGCCACGGTTTTTTACCGGAACCAGTTACTTCAGCACGGGTCTTCTGAGCGCGAGTACCTTGACGGGCACCTGCTGCATAAGCAACAACAACCTGGTGAACCAGCGCTTCGTTGAAATCACGACCGAAGGTAGTTTCGGAAACAGTCAGCGCGCTTTGCGCGTCTTTCAATACTAATTCCATTGCTATCTCCTCACGCCTTCACAGCCGGTTTAACGATCAGGTCGCTACCGGTTGCACCCGGGACTGCACCTTTAACCAGCAGCAGGTTGCGCTCAGCGTCAACACGTACTACGTCCAGGCTCTGAACGGTTACACGTTCGTTACCCAGCTGGCCTGCCATTTTCTTGCCTTTGAACACTTTACCCGGAGTCTGGTTCTGACCGATAGAACCCGGAACACGGTGAGACAAGGAGTTACCGTGGGTAGCATCCTGAGTACGGAAGTTCCAGCGCTTAACGGTACCGGCAAAGCCTTTACCTTTAGAAGTACCGGTAACGTCTACTTTCTTAACGTCAGCGAAAATTTCAACGCTAATGTCTTGTCCTACCGCGAATTCTTCGCTGTCAGCCAGACGAAATTCACGCAGAACACGACCAGCTTCAACGCCAGCTTTAGCGAAGTGACCGGCTTCCGGTTTGGTTACACGGTTAGCTTTTTTAGCGCCAGTGGTCACCTGAACAGCACGGTATCCGTCGTTCTCCAGGGTTTTAACCTGAGTCACGCGGTTTGCTTCAATTTCGATTACGGTTACGGGGATAGAAACGCCTTCTTCAGTGAAGATGCGGGTCATACCCACTTTTTTACCGACTAAACCAATCATTGTTTCAACCTCTCAATCGCTCAATGACCTGATTAACCCAGGCTGATCTGCACGTCTACACCGGCAGCCAGATCCAGACGCATCAGAGCATCAACGGTTTTCTCGGTTGGCTCAACGATGTCAACCAGACGCTTGTGAGTGCGAATCTCGTACTGATCGCGCGCGTCTTTGTTAACGTGCGGGGAGATCAGAACGGTAAAGCGCTCTTTGCGGGTCGGCAGCGGGATCGGACCACGGACCTGCGCACCAGTGCGCTTGGCAGTCTCGACGATTTCCGCAGTTGATTGATCGATCAGACGATGATCAAACGCTTTCAGGCGGATACGGATTCTTTGGTTCTGCATGAGACCAGAGCTCCAATTATTTTATAAACGAAAATAATTACTCCTCACACCCATTACGATTGATGGGGGAGTGTAATCGTTCAGTACATAACCCCCATATCGGGAGTATTGTTCGGCGGGTATCGGGTACCTGCCTGCAGATTCATACGAATCAGGCTTACCATTTCAGGTAAGCCCGCGCATTATACGCAAATTTGCTCAGGAAGCAATCGAAAGTTCGAGGTGATGATTTACTCCAGCCCTCAACGGGACAACCATCTTCTTAACTTTGCAGCGAACATAGGATGGAAAAATCATTCTGCTTTTAATTGCGCTTGCAAATAGTTTTGAATACCCAAGCGCGCAATCAACTCCAGCTCAGTTTCTAGCCAATCAATGTGTTCTTCCTCATCAGAGAGCACATCAATCATCAGATCTCGGCTAACATAATCCCTCACAGAATCGGCATAGGCGATTGCTTCGCGCAAATTTTTTGCACCTTCAAGCTCCAGCGCCAGGTCTGAGCGTAGCATCTCTTCGACATCTTCACCGATATTAAGTTTACCGAGATCTTGTAGATTAGGGACACCTTCCAGAAACAGAATACGTTCAATGTAGCGATCCGCATGTTTCATTTCGTCAATCGACTCATGATACTCATGATCGTTAAGACGTTTGAGTCCCCAGTTGTTAAACATGCGGGCATGAAGAAAGTACTGGTTGATTGCAACCAACTCATTACCCAACAGTTTATTCAGATATGTAATGACATTCTTATCGCCTTTCATGACTTGCTCCTCCGCTTCAGTATTAAAAAGTGTAGAAGCGACCAACACAGAGTCAAAAGAATGTCCTGCTCCAGTCATGCGACTTGATGCAATTGCGCATTTTTTGCTGTTTCTTCTTCCAGAATAAGCCGAGCCTGACGGATACATTTGCCACATGCCGTGCCTACCGGCACAAATTGCTTCAGCTGTTTCAACGACTGTGGTTGGTGCTGGCGCACCACCTGTCGAATGACTTTATCGGAAACGGCATTGCACAGGCAGACATACATATGTGAGCAACTCATTTTTTAATCAACTTGCCACATTGTAAATAAGAATGGTTTTTATTTCAATTTTTCTATGGGGCAATAAAAAAGGGTACCGAAGCACCCTTTTCATTTTTCATATCAGCTATCGGAATTAAGCGATAACTTTAGCAACCACGCCGGCGCCTACAGTACGGCCACCTTCACGGATAGCGAAACGCAGACCGTCGTCCATCGCGATTGG
>NZ_JAAVXH010000056.1:0-118239 GCF_012273755.1 Dickeya sp. CFBP 2040 | reverse complement strand
CCAACAACGCCCTCAAGAGGATGGGTATTTTTCATAGTTAATGCTCCAGTACGGGGAAGTGAAGTCTGGCCCTCTAATGGAGCATTTACTTATCACGACGACACCAGCCGTTCCCCAAAGTTGGTCCGTTATAGGTTTTCTGCCGCAGTGATCGCTCCAGCTCCACCATCGTAATGGTGATCCATGTCCGCCCGACCATACGCAACACGCTTATCCGGTTCGATGCATGGCACTGGTCATACTCTTCTCGTGGGCGCAGATAGCGTCGTTGAACATTTGGCGAACCGAATTTGAGGGAAAGACGTAAACAAAAAAGAGGGAGACAGCGTACGCTAGGCCACTCAGACCACTAATTTGGGGTTCTGACGTTGGCCAACAACCGCCAAGATATTTACCCGCTGGATTTCATCATTTACTTCGTAAAGCACATGTTGGCCAAGTAGACTAATACGGCGAACGCTTTCGCCATAGCGTTCGTCGGTTTCATACAGGCGAGGGTATTCTGCTAGGCGCTCGGTTGCAGCGATCAGGCGCTCTGTCACATTCCTGGCATCCCAGAGAGATGCGTTTTCTGCCACGTACTCAAACAAAGCCGCCATATCCTCGGCTGCGACTGGTCGCCAGATTTCATAGGTCATCGCGCAGTTCCTGATAACGCGCCTGTAGCCGCTGTCGCAACTGTGCAGTATTCATCCCTGGTCGTTTGTCGGCGCGGGCTGCTGCCACCTTTGCGCGTACCTGTTCGTCGTATTCGGCCTGCGCCAGTTCTTCGTTAGCGAGGCGTTGCAATAGTGCGGCCTTATCCGCACTACCTTCCGGCAGAATACGGTGCAGGCTTTCTGCTAGTTCGCGCAGGAAGTTAGCGTTTTCGTAGTGCGTAGTGCTATTCATGAGGTGTTCTCCATCTATCGTTTGTTACTGGTCAGAGGCAGCAAGAGAGAACTCTTCTTCTGGCTGTATGATAGCATTAGATGTTTCCCTGGACGAAACCTGTTCCCGATCATCTAGGGGGGGATTTGTTGCTTCTGGTTTCCGTTCCGGGACTGGTGGTCTGTGGCAGCCAGTCCCGGAAAACATCCGCACCCCCCAAAGCGGTCATTAGGCGGTGTTGTTGACACCTGTTCCGGTAGACGATCCTGCCAATGGATAGAGAAAGGTATTCCGGCATGGTAAAGGGCAGCACTGGATGCGGGTAAGGATAGAAGTACAGGATTTTTTTATTTCATTTTATTACAAATAGAAACCCCTGATTGCGACTCAGAGGGTGTCGGTAGACATATGAAATGCACGTGCAGTTCACGTGCATAATTTAGTCCTTTTATAGTCCAGTCACTGTCAGGTCTGTGTCTTTAATTGGTTGTATTTAAAGACGTTGTCCTGCTGCTGTCCTATCAAATTTGGTGGAGCTGGGGGGAGTTGAACCCCCGTCCGAAATTCCTACGCCGTCGGTACTACATGCTTAGTCTGGTCTTTGCATTCGCTTGCCAGCTGCGGACAGACACGCCACTAACAAACTAGCCTGATTGGATTTAACGCTTCAACCCCAGGCAGGGCATCCACGCGATCTCTTTTAGGTTTGACCTCTCTTGATCCCCGTCCTAAGAGCGGAGGCTGGGGAGAGAGGGCTGTAAGCAGGTTATTAAGCTGCTACTGCGTAAGTTTCGTCGTTTGCGACTATTTTTTTGCGGCTTTTTACGAGGCCAACCGCCCCTCGGCATGCACCTTGGGTTTCGCGAATCCCGTCGAATCCAGAATCAGCCCCAAGATATTTTGCTATTATAACAGAAAGATGGGTAGCGACGCTAGCAGCCGTTAACGGGCCGCGTTTTTCATGATACGCGCTTTATCCAGCTTCCATTCGCGCTCTTTGATGTCGTCGCGCTTATCGTGCTCTTTCTTACCTTTGGCAACGCCGATCTTGACTTTGCACCAGGCGTTTTTCCAGTACAGTGACAGCGCTACAACTGTGTAACCCTCGCGGTTGACGCGACCATAGAGCGAATCCAGCTCGCGCTGGTTTAGCAGCAGCTTGCGGGTTCGAGTCGGGTCGCAGACCACATGGCTGGAAGCGCCGTGCAGCGGGGTAAACGTGGCACCAAACAGGTAGGCTTCGCCATCACGCATCAGCACATAGCTGTCGCTGATGTTGGCTTTACCTGCACGCAGTGATTTGACTTCCCACCCCTGAAGAGCCAGCCCCGCTTCAATCTCTTCTTCTATGAAGTATTCATGGCGAGCGCGCTTGTTGAGCGCAATGGTGGCAGAACCGGGTTTATGTGCTTTTTTCTTTGTCATAGTGACGCCATTATACTAGTTGTCGCCGTGAATGAAATCCCTCGCCAGGGTTCATGCTGTTCTTTATGAACAGGTGCGATGTTCCTCGCAGAATTGTTGTCTGGCTGTTTATCGATGGTATGATTTTGCGCGTTTTATGAATCACGGAAAATTGTATGCCTAAAATCAGCCGGTCTGCGCTGGTCCCGTTCAGTGCCGAGCAGATGTATAAATTAGTGAATGATGTTTCGTCTTATCCGGCTTTTTTGCCTGGATGCACTGGTAGCCGGGTGTTGTCTTCCTCTGTGAGTGAAATGACGGCGGCGGTTGATGTGTCAAAAGCCGGTATCAGCAAGACATTCACTACCCGCAATACGCTTATTGATAACCAATGTATTTTAATGCAACTGGTGGATGGTCCGTTCCGTCAATTAAGCGGCGACTGGCGTTTTACGCCGTTGAGTGACGATGCCTGTAAGGTTGAACTGAATCTGGATTTCGAATTTAAGAATGCGTTGATCGAAATGGCATTTGGTAAGATTTTCAAAGAATTGGCCAACAGTATGGTACAGGCATTCACCCAGCGCGCCAAAGAGGTCTATTGTGCCTGAGATTCGTGTCGAAGTCGTCTATGCCTTGCCGGAACGCCAGTATTTGCGCCCGTTGACATTGGCGGCTGGGAGTACGGCTGAACAGGCTATTCAGGCATCAGGCTTACTGGCTTTGCGTCCGGATATCGATCTTGACGTCAATAAAATCGGTATTTTTAGTCGTCCAGCGAAACTGAACGACATACTCAGTGATGGCGACCGGGTGGAGATTTATCGGCCACTGCAAGCTGACCCTAAAGAGTTGCGCCGTCAGCGTGCGGAGCGCTCAAAAAACAAGGCACGGTAACGTGCCTTGTTTTTTTGTGCAGTCGAGAGAAGGGTAAACTTCGCCGTGCCTGTCCACTTACTGTGCCTGCAACGAGGGCTTGTTGTCCACATTAGCCAGTATTCCCTGACTATTGAAAGTCAGAATCAACGTTTGCTGTTTCACCGCTTCGTGCCCCGGCTGCTGACGGAAGACGTAATACCAGGTATCTGAACCAAACGGGTCCTGCATCATGGGGGTACCCAGCGTGTAGATGACCTGTTGTTTGGTCATTCCGATATGGATTTTGGCAACGTCAGCAGAGGCCAGGTAATTCCCCTGATTGATGTCAGGCCGATAGACTATACGTTCCAACGTGGAACAACCGGCGGTTAACATAGCAACAACCACCGCGGCGACGACAGTCAGCGTTTTACAGCGCATAGTGATTACATTCCTTAAGGGCATAGGTTGCAGATGATAATAGACCTTGCCTGACTTGAAAACCTGCAAGACGTCTGTAAGACCGCGGGAATTCGAAAAAGTTGATCCTCACTAGGCTGCAAGCAATTCTCTGGCGTTTGCCAGCGTGTTTTTGGTAACCGCCGAACCGCCGAGCAGACGTGCCAGTTCCTGCAGACGTTCGCGTTTGCCCAGCGGTGTCATCAGGGTTTCTGTTTCTGCGCCGTCAGTGTGTTTGCTGACAAAGTAATGGTGGTGACCACATCCTGCCACCTGAGGCAGGTGGGTGACGCACATCACCTGAGTCGATTGGCCGAGCTGACGTAACATTTTGCCGACAATCGCCGCAGTCGGACCGCTGATACCCACGTCAACTTCGTCGAAAATCAGCGCTGGTGTGTCCATCTTGCGAGCGGTGATGACCTGAATAATGAGTGCGATACGAGACAGCTCCCCTCCCGAAGCCACTTTGACCAGTGGTTGATGTGGCTGGCCAGGGTTGGTGGTGACGCAGAATTCGATGTGGTCGGCACCGGTAGCCGTCAGCGAATCAGGGTTGAAAGTCACCTCAATAGTGAAATGGCCGTGCGGCATCGCCAGTTCATGCATATTGGTCGTGATCATGTGCGCCAGTTCGCTGGCGTGTTGGCGGCGCCGGATGTGAAGCTGTTCGGCCACGTGCAGAGCCTGCTGATGAAATTCCTGTACCGCACGGTTCAGGGTTTCATGATCGCTTTCTTGCTGTTCCAGCAAGTGCTGTTCCTGTAACAACTGTTGATGAAATGCAGGTAGTTCTTCCGGTGTCACATGGTGTTTACGTGCCAGCGTTAACTGACGTGACAGGCGCTGCTCCAGTTCGTACAGCCGGATAGGATCCAGATCCATTTGGTCACAGTAATGGCGCAGCTCATCACTGGCCTCGCTAATGTGAATGCTGGCCTCTTCCAGCATGGAAAACACGCCAGAGAGTTTCTCATCCATACTGACCAACTCTGACAACTGATGTTTGGCGCTGTGCAACATGCCAAGCACATTCTGGTCTTCATCTTCGCTGAGAATCTGCAGTGTCTGCTGGCTGAGCGACATCAATTGTCCGCTGTTGGCGAGTCGCTTGTATTCTGCGTCTATCTGCTCGTATTCGCCCGACTGAGGAGCAAACTCATTGAGTTCTTTGAGCTGATATTGCAGCAATTCCCGGCGTGCTTCCCGTTCGATGGTTGCTTGCTGGTGTTGCGCCAGTTCGCGGCAGCTTTGGTGCCACTGTTGCCAGATTTGACGCATGGCACAGAGCAGTTGTGATTCGTCGGCGTAGGCATCCAACAGGTGACGTTGATGTTCCGGTTTGAGCAGTAACTGGTGAGCGTGCTGGCCGTGGAGCTGAATCAGGTGCTGGCCGAGTTCGCGTAATTGCGACAACGGCACAGCCGTACCATTGATGAACGCACGGGAGCGACCGTCTGCGCTGATGACGCGGCGCAGCAGGCATTCGTTGTTGTCATCAAGCTGATTGTGCTCCAGCCAGTGTAACGCAGTTGGCGTATCCGTCAGTGAAAAACGGGCGCAAATGTCGGCTCGACTGGCGCCGGGACGTACCATATTGGCGTCAGAGCGATTACCCAAACAAAGGCCGAGAGCATCAATGGCAATGGATTTTCCCGCCCCGGTTTCACCGGTAATGACGCTCATCCCTGCCTGAAAATCAATTTCCAGTTCGCGCACAATGGCGAAATTACTGATTGTGAGTTGCGCCAGCATGATAGTGTCCTGTATGTAACAACAACTGTTATTAAATACAGTATAGACTGGTTTTTTGTACAGTAAAGTAGCAAGCGCCACTTTTAGAATAATTTTTTAGACCAACCGAGTTTGCTGCTCAATGTATTGAAATAGCTGTAATTTTCAGGATGAATTAAGTTTAGTTGATGCTTGCTGCGCTGGATACGCACTTCTTCACCCTCCTGAACCGGCAGTGAAATCTGACTGTCGCAGCTGATTTCCAGGTCCTGAGTGATGTGGGAAAATTTTAGCCGGATGGAACTGCTGCTGTTGATCACCAGTGGGCGAGCCGACAAGGTGTGTGGGAACATCGGCACCAGGGCAATCGCATCCAATGATGGGGTCAGTATCGGGCCGCCGCCGGATAACGAGTAAGCGGTAGAGCCGGTAGGGGTGGAGATAATCAGACCGTCAGAGCGCTGGGAGAAAGCGAATTTGTCGTCAATATAGACTTCAAATTCAATCATATGTGCTACCTTGCCGGGATGAAGCACGACCTCGTTGATGGCGGTGCTGCTACTGTTGGGATGGTTGGCACGGCACACTTGTGCTTCCAGCATAAAGCGTTGTTCACGAATGTAGCGACCGGCCAGCACTTCGCTCAACTGTTGCTGAGTATGATCCGGGTCGAGATCGGTGAGGAAGCCGAGATTACCGCGGTTAACGCCGATAACGTTGATATCGTAGCGAGACAGCACCCGTGCGGCGCCCAGCATGTTGCCGTCGCCGCCGACCACCACCGCCAGGTCTGCCTGCTGACCGATGTCCGACAAGCTGCCGGTCATGGCGTCTGTTAATTGCAGTTCGCGGGCAATCTGTTGTTCGACTACGACGGCGTAATCCTGTGCGCGTAGCCAGTGATACAGCATTTCATGGGTGGTCAAGGCATGTGGGTGACGTGGATGACCAACAATGCCAATGCAGTTAAACGATCTGTTCATTTGGGTGCGTTATCCTCATAAGAACACCGGCAGCTCACGGTTTTTGGACCGATAATCAGACCAATAATATGTGAGTGATTCCCTTGAAACCCCGGTTTTGATCCCCATAATAAGCGAACTAGCGAGATGAATGCGAAAAACGCGGAGATTTTCATGAGTAGTAAAGAACAGAAGTCGCCTGACGAGCAAGTCTTGGATCAAAAGGAAACAGCGCAAGGTCAGCAAGCGGATGCCGTGCCAGAGACGACGGATGTCGCTGACCCGCGTGATGAACGTATCGCAGAATTGGAAGCGCAACTGAACGAACTTCAGCAGCGCGAGCGTGAAAGCGCACTGCGTGCCCGCGCCGAAATGGAGAACATTCGTCGTCGTGCCGAACTGGATGTGGAAAAGGCACATAAATTCGCGTTGGAGAAATTTGCGAGTGAAATACTGCCGGTGATTGATAACCTGGAGCGTGCGCTGGAAATGGCGGACAAATCCAATGAGGCGCTGTCCGGCATGATCGAAGGGGTTGAACTGACGCTCAAAGCGATGCTTTCTGCCGTGAGCAAATTTGGCATTGAGGTGGTGGCAGAAGTGAATGTACCGTTTAATCCGGATGTTCATCAGGCTATGACCCTGATCGAATCTGCCGATCATGCGCCTAACCATGTGATGATGGTGATGCAGAAGGGTTATACCTTGAATGGTCGCTTGTTGCGTCCGGCGATGGTTGCCGTCTCCAAAGCCAAAGAGTAACCTCTTTCTGTTGCCCTCCAGGAAGTAGCCAATGGGTTCCTTCCTGGGGTGTTTCATCATATCTTTCCTTTCATTGTTACCCTGACCTTCTTCTCTGTTCCCACTCTGTTGTTAATAAATGGCTCTTGTTGCTTAAATGTTTTATTTGTGTGGTATTGTGTAAAGTGCTTTATTGGGGTGATTATTCATTAGTCGTTTTTTTGTTTGTATTTTGTTAGTCTCTTCGTATTAAAATGTGTGCTGTCTGTCAGACAAAAGCATCGTCAATACCTATCAGAGTAATCACTTCTTTCACTATAAATGCAGTTGATAATCATTATCATTTTTGCGATAGTCATAAAACAGTAGCGTCAGAAGGGGTACTCATATGCCGGGGAGTCGTGTAGTGGAATCAGTCAGCCGAACATCAAGAAAGCTCAAGCTTTCGTTGATGGGGCCGGCCTTTATCGCGGCGATCGGTTATATCGATCCCGGTAATTTTGCTACCAATATTCAGTCGGGCGCGGCGTATGGCTATCAGTTGCTGTGGGTGGTGGTTTGGGCCAACCTGATGGCGATGTTGATCCAATTACTCTCTGCCAAACTGGGTATCGCAACCGGCAAGAATCTGGCGGAGCATATTCGTGATCGTTTCCCGAAACCTGTTGTCTGGGCCTACTGGATACAAGCCGAGATCATCGCTATGGCGACGGATCTTGCTGAATTTATCGGCGCGGCAATTGGTTTTAAGTTATTGCTTGGCGTGTCGTTGCTGGAGGGGGCAATCCTCACCGGAATTGCCACGTTCTTGATCCTGACATTACAGCAGCGTGGGCAAAAACCACTGGAGATGGTGATTGGCGGCTTACTGTTATTCGTTGCGGCGGCCTACATTGTTGAGTTGATTTTCTCCCGCCCGGAGCTGGCTTCTCTGGCGAAGGGGATGGTTGTGCCCAGTTTGCCTAATTCTGATGCGGTGTTGCTGGCTGCCGGCGTGCTGGGTGCGACTATCATGCCGCATGTCATTTATCTGCATTCGTCTCTGACGCAGCAGCAGAGCCATATAACCCGTGCCGAGCGTTATTCCGCTACCAAGGTAGATGTTGCAGTGGCTATGACTATCGCCGGGTTCGTGAATCTGGCCATGATGGCGACAGCGGCGGCGGCGTTTCACTTTAGCGGCAATACCTCGATTGCTGAACTGGATCAGGCGTATCTGACGCTGAAACCGTTGCTGGGGCAGGCGGCGGCGACTATTTTTGGCCTGAGCCTGGTGGTGGCGGGGTTGTCGTCCACCGTAGTGGGGACGCTGGCCGGTCAGGTGGTGATGCAGGGGTTTGTGCGTTTTCATATTCCGCTGTGGATTCGCCGCGTTGTGACTATGTTGCCATCTTTTATTGTGATTCTGTCCGGTATGAACCCGACCAGGGTGCTGGTGTTAAGCCAGGTATTGTTGAGCTTCGGCATTGCGTTGGCGTTGATTCCATTGCTGGTGTTTACCGGTAACCGCGACCTGATGGGATGCCTGGTGAACAGTCGCTGGGTACAGAACACCGGCAAGGTGATCGTCTGTATGGTGATTGCGCTCAATCTGTATCTGGTTATCGATACGCTGCTGGGATGACTTGACGCGTTCTTCGTTGCGCCTCCGCTAGTCGGGGGCGTTTGCTTTTTGTGGTTACGACTTTTCTGCTTTCACTGATGATTACGTGCAATTCGTCGATGCCCGGCCTATTATCTGAAGCTGATTTTTGATACAGAGATGCAATTATGTCGGTGCCGATTACTATCGTTGAGAAGAAGCTGTTATCTGATCACTGGTTTGTATTGCATAAATATGTGTTCGATTTGAAGCGGAAGAATGGCGGCATGGTGCGCCAGATGCGCGAAGTGTATGACCGTGGTAACGGTGCGACCATCTTGCTGTATAACCGGGTAAAAGGCACGGTGGTGTTGACGCGTCAGTTCCGTATGCCGACGTATCTAAACGGTAACGACAGCGGGATGCTGCTGGAAGCCTGTGCCGGTCTGCTTGATGATCAGTCGCCGGAACAGTGTATCCGTAATGAGGCTATCGAAGAAACCGGCTACCGGATCGGTGAAGTGGAAAAGCTGTTTGAGGCTTATATGTCGCCGGGTGGTGTAACCGAATTGCTGCATTTTTTCGCTGCGGAATATGATGATACGCAAAAACGCACTTCTGGTGGGGGTGTGGAAGATGAAGATATCGAAGTGCTGGAGTTGCCGTTTAGTGAGGCGATGACCATGGTCAGAGATGGCCGCATTAAAGATGGCAAAACCATTATGTTATTGCAGCACGCACAGATTAATGGCTGGTTTGCCAACGCACGTTAACCGCACGATAAAACCGTAAGTTGATGATGTCGATAACAAGGGGCCAATTTGGCCCCTTGTTGCTTATGTGGGAGTACATTTGCAACGTTGCCGCTCTGACTGATCCTTCCTGTAACTCGCATTATTTAGGGTATATATATCGGGAAAGCGCTCGCTGAGGTGAGTGAGTTTCAATCTCATTAATTAATTATATTAAGCGGTATTCCGGCGCGGATTTTGTAATGCTTCATGGTTTCGCAAATCACAGACACGATACACTGGGTGACCTGCTGCCCTACTAACAAAGCGATAAAATAAGGTAATTAGCTATGGATGAACAACTTAAGCAAAGCGCACTGGATTTCCATCAATATCCGGTGCCGGGAAAAATCCAGGTCTCCCCGACCAAACCGCTGGCAACCCAGCGTGATCTGGCATTGGCTTATTCTCCGGGTGTTGCTGCGCCTTGTCTGGAAATTGCGCAAGACCCCCTGGCTGCTTACAAATATACCGCGCGCGGCAATCTGGTCGCGGTGATCTCCAACGGTACCGCAGTGCTTGGGTTGGGCAACATCGGTGCGCTGGCCGGCAAGCCGGTAATGGAAGGCAAAGGGGTGCTGTTCAAGAAGTTTTCTGGCGTCGATGTGTTTGATATCGAAGTGGATGAGCAGGACCCGGACAAGCTTATCGATGTGATCGCGGCGCTGGAGCCGACCTTCGGTGGTATCAATCTGGAAGATATCAAAGCGCCGGAGTGCTTCTACATCGAACAGAAGCTACGTGAGCGCATGAAAATTCCGGTATTCCATGACGACCAGCACGGCACCGCGATTATCTGTACCGCAGCAGTGCTGAATGGTTTGCGTGTGGTGGAAAAACAAATTGCCGACGTCCGGCTGGTGGTGTCGGGCGCGGGCGCGGCATCCATTGCCTGCCTGAACCTGCTGGTGGCGCTGGGTTTGAAGCACGAAAACATCGTGGTGTGCGATTCCCGTGGCGTTATCTACAAAGGCCGCGAAGCCAACATGGCGGAAACCAAGGCGGTATATGCTATTGATGATAACGGCAGCCGTTCATTGGCCGATGTTATTCCGAACGCGGATATTTTCCTGGGTTGTTCCGGCCCAGGCGTGCTGACGCAGGAGATGGTAAAAACCATGGCGCCGCGTCCACTGATTATGGCGTTGGCTAATCCGGAACCGGAAATTCTGCCGCCGCTGGTAAAAGAAGTGCGCCCGGATGCCATTGTGTGCACTGGCCGTTCCGACTACCCGAACCAGGTCAACAACGTGTTGTGCTTCCCGTTCATTTTCCGCGGTGCGCTGGACGTAGGGGCGACGACCATCAATGAAGAGATGAAGCTGGCCTGTGTGCACGCCATTGCTGATTTGGCGTTGGCGGAGCAGAGCGAAGTGGTGGCGTCTGCCTATGGCGATCAGGATCTCTCCTTCGGGCCGGAATATCTGATCCCTAAACCGTTCGACCCGCGTCTTATCATCAAGATTGCGCCGGCGGTAGCGAAAGCGGCGATGGAATCCGGCGTGGCGACCCGCCCAATTGAAAACTTCGATGATTACATCGAGAAACTGACGCAGTTTGTCTACAAAACCAACCTGTTCATGAAGCCTGTCTTCTCTCAGGCCCGTACTCAGCCGAAGCGTGTGGTGCTGGCGGAAGGGGAAGATCCGCGCGTGCTGCACGCCACGCAGGAGATGGTGTCGCTGGGGCTGGCGTTCCCGGTGTTGATTGGTCGTCCGAGTGTGATCGAGAAACGTATCCAGAAGTTGGGATTACAGATAGCTATCGGCAAAGATTTTGAAGTGGTGAACAACGAATCCGACCCACGCTTCAAGGCATACTGGACCGAGTATTTTGAGATGATGAAGCGCCGTGGCGTGTCTCAGGAACAGGCCCAACGCGACATGCGTGGCAACCCGACTCTGATCGGTTCCATCATGGTTCACCGCGGCGAAGCGGATGCGATGATCTGCGGTACGGTTGGTAACTATGACGAGCATTTCAGCGTGGTGGAGAAAGTGCTCGGTTACTGTGATGGCGTACATGTCGCGGGGGCGATGAACGCGTTGCTGCTGCCAAGCGGCAACACCTTTATCGCAGACACTTACGTCAATCCGGATCCGACCCCGGAGCAACTGGCGGAAATTACTCTGATGGCGGCTACTACCGTGCGTCGTTTTGGTATCGAACCCAAAGTGGCGTTGCTGTCGCACTCCAGTTTTGGCACCTCAGATTCGCCAACCGCGAAGAAAATGCGCGCCACGCTGGAGCTGGTGAATAAGATGGCACCAGAACTGCAGATTGATGGCGAAATGCACGGCGACGCTGCGCTGGTGGAAGCCATTCGCCGTGAGCAGATGCCGGACAGTCCGCTGAAAGGCGCGGCCAATATCCTGATCATGCCGAACATGGAAGCCGCCCGCATCAGCTACAACCTGTTGCGTGTCTCTTCTTCTGAAGGTGTGACTGTCGGGCCGGTGCTGATGGGCGTGGCTAAACCGGTGCATATTTTGACGCCGATTGCCTCTGTGCGTCGCATCGTTAATATGGTGGCGCTGGCGGTGGTGGAAGCGCAGACTGCGCCGCTGTAATGTGGCGTATTGCTGACATATTGCTGAGATGAAAAGACCAAACCGGCAGGTTACCCTGCCGGTTTTTTTACGCCTGCTGGCGCAGCCACTTATCCAGCTCGTTGGCAAACTGCTGGCGATCTCGTTGGTTTAATGCAGCCGGGCCGCCGGTTTGCACGCCGCTGGCGCGTAACGTATCCATGAAATCCCGCATGGTCAGCCGTTCGCGTATGGTATCCAGAGTGTAACGTTCACCGCGCGGGTTGAGTGCGACCGCTTGTTTTGCCAACACTTCGGCGGCGAGCGGAATATCGGCAGTGATCACTAGATCGCCCGGCTGAACGCGGCGCACGATTTCGTTATCCACCACATCAAATCCCGCGGCGACGCGCAGGCTATGGATGTGTGGCGAAGGCGGCGTTTTGAGAGGCTGGTTGGCGACCAGCGTCAGGCGGGTTGCAGTGCGATCAGCGGCGCGGTATAGCACTTCTTTAATGACGTTGGGGCAGGCGTCGGCATCCACCCAAATGGCGGTCATCCTCGTGGCTCCGGCTGTGTAGCCAGCCCAAGCCAGTCACGTGCGGGTAAAAAGTCGCGGTATAATGCCGCTTCCGGGCTGTCTGGTTCCGGTTGATACCGGTATTCCCAGCGCACCAGCGGCGGCATCGACATGAGGATCGACTCAGTGCGCCCGCCGCTTTGCAGGCCGAACAACGTGCCCCGGTCCCACACCAGATTAAACTCTACATAGCGCCCACGACGATAAAGCTGGAACTGGCGTTCCCGCTCGCCCCACGGAATGTCTTTTCGGCGATTGACGATTGGCAGATACGCCTGCTGGAACCCTTCGCCCACCGCACGCATGAAAGCGAAGCTGGTGTCGAAGTCCGGCGTGTTGAGATCGTCGAAGAACAGACCGCCAACGCCACGTGCTTCGTTGCGATGTTTGAGGAAGAAGTAATCGTCGCACCATTGCTTGTAGCGCGGGTAGACGTCATCACCGAACGGTTGGCACAGATCAAAAGCGGTTTGATGCCAGTGGATAGCGTCGTCTTCGAAACCGTAGTACGGGGTGAGATCAAAACCGCCGCCAAACCACCATACAGCGGGTTCGCCCGGCTTTTCGGCGATGAAGAAGCGCACGTTCGCGTGGCTGGTTGGCACATACGGATTGAGCGGGTGAATCACCAGCGAAACGCCCATCGCCTGAAAGCTGCGCCCAGCCAGTTCCGGGCGGTGGGTGCTGGCTGAGGACGGCAACGAGGCGCCGGAAACGTGAGAGAAATTCACCCCAGCCTGTTCGAATACCTGCCCCTGACGCAAAACACGGCTGCGCCCGCCACCGCCGGAAACATGTTGCCAGGCATCTTCAATAAAGGTGGCGTTGCCATCGGTCAGTTCCAGTTGCCGGCACAGGGTGTCCTGTAGTGTGAGCAGAAATTGCTTGATCGCGTTGATATCAGGTGCACTCATAATATCCCTTATCATGATGTTGAAAGGCTGGTTGGGCGTCATCCAGCCTGGGCTTATTCTGTCTTAGTATATCGAAATTCGGCAGTTCACCCATTGCCGGAATTGTTGCAGGCATGAATTGTCCGTCGCAGATATGGATTGTCGGCTATTGCTGAAAAGTGTTATTGCGTCTGTGATGAATCGCGGGATAATCAACATTGACCTGTTAACTCTAGATGGCGAGCCGTGATGGAAATCCGCATATTCAGGCAAGATGACTTTGAAGAAGTGATCACCCTTTGGGAACGCTGCGATTTGCTGCGTCCCTGGAATGACCCGGAGATGGATATTGAGCGTAAGCTTAATCATGATCCTGACCTGTTTCTGGTAGCGGAAGTGGGCGGTGAGGTGGTCGGTTCGGTGATGGGCGGATATGACGGCCACCGTGGTTCAGCCTACTATCTGGGGGTGCATCCTGATTATCGTGGTCGCGGCATTGCCAATGCGTTGATCAGTCGTTTGGAAAAAAAATTGATCGCGCGCGGCTGCCCGAAGATCCACCTGATGGTGCGTCAGAGCAACACCGCTGTCATCAGTATGTATGAAAAGATGAATTACGACATGGTCGATAGCATTACGCTGGGCAAGCGCCTGATTGAAGACCAGGAGTATTGATCGTTCCCATTTGGCACCGTTGTGCGCTGCCAACGGTGCCTGAGAAACTTCGCGTAGTTCCCTCCCTGTTTGATGCCGGAATTGCCGTTCCCCGCCAGCAGGTACTCACTGCTCTGTTCCGATGTTCGTTCCCTTGTTGCTGCCGGGATGGCCTTCCCTGCGGAACGCCTTTTCCAGGGCGAAGTTTTTCCCGGTCAGCCCGAACAATGGTAATCTTGGCGGCATCTGTGTGCCGGTACCGTTTTATGTTGAGGAGTCGAGAGTGACAAAAGTGCGTCCGTTGTTTTTGGTTTTCCCGTTGTTGCTGGCAGGGTGCAGCACCTTATCCGGTTTTTCCTGGTCCAGTTTGTCACCATTCAATTGGTTCGGCCATCGTCTGACGGTGTCAGACGCCGGTGTCGGCGAAATCAACGCTGCGACGCCTATGCTGGAGTCAGCGCTGGACAACGCGTTGAACGGTGATTATCGCCTGCGTGGCGGCATGGAAACCCGCAACGGCAAATTGGTATCGATCTATGAAGCGCTCAAGGATGACAGCGTCAGGCTGGAAATCAGCGGCGTGCCAAAAGGCCAGGTGAAGCAGGTAGCGGTGATGGACAAGGCTATTGCCAGCGAGTGGGGGGTGAAAATCGGCGATGAATTCAGTTCACTTTACAGCAAAGCATTTGGCGTCTGTCAGCCGGGACAGGGCGCGGATGCCCGCAGCGTGGAGTGTGTGGCGCCACAAGGTAAACACGTCAGCTACCTGTTTTCCGGCGACTGGAGCGGCCCGGAAGGATTGATGCCATCTGATGATATTCTCAGGAACTGGAAAGTCAGCAAGATTGTCTGGCACGCACAGGGACGGGAATAATCAATATTAGTGGTGCATTCAGAGCCGGGATAGTGTTATCCCGGCGTCTGTAGCTGTTTTTTGTACGCCATGCAACCAATCTCCTGATGATTGGCTAGCTTATTTTTTCTCATCGCCATTTTTATCACGCTTTGTGTAGTCATATGACATGGCGAATTATCTCTGTCTGTGCGGCAGATGTTCAGGCTGATGGCTGTGATTTATTGGACGAATTGCGCATCAGTTTTTGACGATCAACCCATGTATCGGTTTCAGGATCATAATAACGGCTGGGCCATATTTCCTCTGGCTTAACCCCTAATGCGTTGGCTATCAGCAATTCTCCTTTCGGCCACGGTCGGTATAGCGCGTTCGCCAGCGTAGAAGAGCTTAATCCTGATTGCCGTGATACCGCTGATAAAGATGTACCTTTTTTCCTCAGCGCGGCAATGATATCTGCTGAATGCCAGTCTTTTCTCCTTGAACGCATTTTCTATCCTCGATGGCTGTGGCTGATTACTATTCTTTTGTGACATACATTTACTATTACACACTTCTATAGGTAAAAAATACTCTTGATTTAAATTTCATTTAAAAAAATTAGCTATATCATAGGAAAATGTTAGGTGATGATATAGTTCGATAACTTTTGAATGGTTGCTAATAATTAACGAAATTTATTTTTCACAAAATATTATTTTCGATGAATTATGAAGTGAATTAATTATCTTGTTAATTATTTTGTGGTTTGTTTTTGGTGAAGGGTTTACATACAGGATGTTGTTTGCAATGAATGACTCGCAAGATTATTTCCGTGCGTTTATTCCCTTGTTGGACGGGCTGAATGAACCATGGGGAATAAAAGATATTACCTCTCGTCACGTGTATATGAACACACCAGCGTATAGCTACACCAATACGCCAGCGAATTTTGATATTGAGGGAAAGTTCGATGAAGAATTTCCGATAGCCTGGGCGGAATTATCGGAGAAATTTATCGAGCATGATCGTCGTACAGAAGTCTGTGCTGAGCGGGTTACCGTGATAGAAACCCATTATTGGTTTGGCAAAACGGAGCTGTCGCCATTTATCAGTGAAAAAATGCCTATTTTTAATGTTGCAAAAGAATGTGTTGGGATTTTGTGGAATGCCCGGCCAATGAGTACATTATCGCCGCTGATCCATATTGATAAGCGTAAGCCAAGCATATTGAGAACGGAAATAACGACCGATCTTTTTACTCGTGCTGAGTTGGACACGCTTTTTCTGGTGTTACGGCGTTTTTCCAGCAAGGAAATAGCGAAACAGTTCAACCTGTCCAACAGAACGATTGAGAACAGAATACAAAATATGTACCAAAAAGCGGGTGTGCATTCGTTCAATCAGTTTGAAGAATTTTGCTATCAACGTGGATTTGACAGTTTTATACCGCACGCATTGCTGACTAAAGGCATTTTATTTCTCTAGCAAGGATCGATGTAATGGAAAACATTGATGATTATCCGGTAAGTCGGGTTCCGGCATCGGTCCGGTTGCCTTTCTTTAATGTGGCGTTGGTCCATATCGGTATGCTCACCGCTCTGGACCAATTTATGCTGGGGGCAGTATTAGGGCATTCAATGACACTCGGTGAGGCTTTTCTGGCGATTGCCATCGGCAGCGCGATTTTCGGTGTCGTCACGCTGGGGCTGGGGTACGCCGGCATGAAGGAGGGGTTGTCCGGTAGTTTGCTGGCGCGCTGGTGTGGTTTTGGTCGGATCGGCGCGGTGTTTATCGGTGCCATTATCGCCGTCAGCCTGCTGGGTTGGTTCGGCGTACAAAACGCGGTGTTTGCCAAATCACTGAATTTTGCGTTGGGTGACCGGTTGGGGTTCGGCTGGTCGGCAGCCCTTTCCGGTGGCGCGCTGACGTTGCTGGTTACCTTTGGTTTCAGTGCGCTGCGTTATACCGCACGAATCGCAGTACCGCTGTTTATCATGGTGGTGGGTTATATTTCTACCATGACGCTGACCGGCCACAATATGACTGAACTGCTGCAAAAAAGCGTGTCTGGCGAGGCTATTTCAGTGAGCGCCGGGGCAACCATGGTGGTCGGCGGTTGTATTGTAGCGAGCCTGATTACCCCTGATATGACGCGTTATTCTCGCCGCGGACGGCATGTTTTCTGGATCACGATACTGTCGATTATTGTCGGCGAGTTTATCGTAAATGGGCTGGCGATTCTGATTGCCCGTGCGCTGAATACTGCCGACATCGTGACGATTATGTCGCAGACAGCTGGCGGTATCGGGCTGATTACCGTGATTTTCTCTACCTTGCGCATCAATGACATCAATCTGTATTCCTCGTCGCTGGGCATTGCCAATGCGGTGGAAGGCATCACGGGCAGAAAGTTGAGTTACAAGTCTATCACCCTGCTGATTGGTTTTATCGGTACTTTTCTGTCGGTGATCGGCATTCTGGATCGGTTTGTGGATTTTCTGACCTTGCTGGGGGTGTTTTTCCCGCCGGTGATCGGCGTCATGCTGGTGGATTACTATATTCTGCGTACCAGCCGGAGGCTGCTGGATGAGAGCCGTCAGCATGGCGAATTGCCAGGGGCAGACAGCACGCCATCTGTTGGTTGGGCGGCGATGATTGCCAGCCTGGCAGGAAGTGCCATAGGGTTGTTTACTGAATGGGGGATTCCGGCGCTGAATTCGTTGCTGGCAGCCAGTGTGTTGTATTGGGTGATCAAGGTGACGTTACCGGCAGCGAAACCCCCAGGTGGCAGGTAATCTGCCTGCTTCTGAGCATTGTTGCAAAAACAGTTACCTGCGTTTTCCACCGTTATTGGTAAGGTTATCCTGTTATCGTCAACATCGTCTGATATCATGTAAATAGATTGGGGCGTGCTGGTCACGCCTCGTTTTATTGTATAGCAGCCTTGAGATAGCAGCCCGGCATGGCTTGCCGGCGCGAGAGAAACTGCACCGAGTGAGGAAGCAACAGATGACACAAATTCAAAGCGGTATTTTGCTGGAGCATCGCCGTTTTGCCATCTTCATGGAGGCTATGGTACAGGGAGAATTTGATGCCATCCGCCAGGGCTGCAAGAAATTTTGTCAGGCACTGGGCGAGTTGCAGCAGCGTTTCCCTGACGCCGGGCTTGGCGCGGTAATCGCTTTTGGCTACGACGTCTGGCGTGAGCTGGATTGCGACAACAGTGCGCAGGAACTCAAACCCTTCACCCCGCTGGGCAACGGGCTGGCACCTGCCACGCAGCGCGACATGCTGATTCACATCCAGTCGCTGCGCCATGATGTTAATTTTTCACTGGCACAGGCGGTGCTGGCGGCGTTCGGCAACACCATCAATATTGAAGAGGAAACTCACGGCTTTCGCTGGGTGGAGGACCGTGATTTGAGCGGTTTTGTCGATGGCACCGAAAACCCGCAGGGTGATGCCCGGCGTGACGTCGCCATTGTACCGGACGGTCAGGCTGGCGAAGGCGGCAGTTATGTGTTTGTTCAGCGCTGGGAGCACAATCTGCGCCAGTTGAACCGTATGAGCGTGGAACAGCAGGAACAGATGATTGGTCGCACCAAACAAGACAATGACGAGTTGTCGTCCGAGTCGCGGCCAGTGACGTCGCACCTGAGCCGTGTTGACCTCAAAGAAGACGGCAAAGGGTTGAAAATTCTGCGTCAGAGCCTGCCTTACGGCACCGCCAGCGGCAAGCACGGTCTCTATTTCGCGGCTTACTGTGCCCGACTTTACAACATTGAACAGCAATTGCTGAGCATGTTTGGCGACCGTGACGGCAAACGTGACGAGATGTTGCGCTTTACCCGTGCGGTCAGCGGCAGTTACTTTTTTGCCCCTTCTCTTGATCGTTTATTATCGCTATAACAGAATCCGTTTTTGTTACAGAACGACAGACAGGCACTGCACCGCGGTGCCTGTTTTTTTGGCGTCGCCTGACGTCGTGCGGAGAGAAAATGTGACCACGCTTGAACAGTGCGTCGGCAATACGCCGCTGATTAAATTACAACGTCTGGCTCAGCACACCGGCAGCGAAATCTGGCTGAAGCTGGAGGGCAATAATCCAGCCGGTTCGGTGAAGGACCGCGCGGCGTTGTCGATGATTCAGCAGGCGGAGCGCCGGGGCGAGATAGTACCAGGCGATACGCTGATTGAGGCTACCAGCGGCAATACCGGTATCGCGCTGGCGATGGTGGCGGCGATGAAAGGCTACCGGTTGCGGTTGCTGATGCCGGAAAACATGAGTCAGGAACGGCAGGCCGCGATGCGCGCTTATGGTGCGGAATTGCTGCTGGTCAGCCAACAACAGGGGATGGAAGGTGCACGCGATCTGGCCAGACAGATGGCGCAGGCGGGGGAGGGGACGCTGCTCGATCAGTTCAATAACCCAGACAACCCGCTGGCGCATTTCACCACTACCGGCCCGGAAATCTGGCAGCAAACGCAGGGGCGACTTACCCATTTCGTTTCCTGCATGGGAACCACCGGTACTATCACCGGTGTCAGCCGTTACCTGAAAAGCCAGAGTGATAAGGTCTGCACTGTTGGCCTGCAACCGCAGGACGGTAGCCAGATTCCGGGAATTCGTCGTTGGTCGCCTGACTATATGCCGGGTGTTTTTCAGCCACAACTGGTGGACCGGATTATGGATATGTCGCAGCAAGAGGCGGAAACCACCATGCAGCAGCTGGCGCGAGTAGAGGGGGTGTTCTGCGGCGTCAGCTCTGGCGGTGCGGTGGCTGGCGCGCTGCGCATCGCTGCCGAACAGCCAGGCCGTCTGATCGTCACCGTGGTATGTGACCGAGGTGATCGTTATCTCTCCACTGGCGTGTTTGGCTAACGCCTGCATGTTAGCGTGTATGCGCTTACTCGCGTTTCCGTATGCCGACGGCTTGGGACGACGCTTAGAATGGCGCCCATTCAGGCTGTTGCGCAAGAATGCGACTACCATTGAGGTAGCGGCATATCACGAATGTCACGCTATTGCCCTAACTGGTTATCGCGCCTGCCGACACTGACAGCATCATGCTCACTATCCCCTTTCACATTCGTTATGTTTTGCATAGTGAAAGGTAAGGATTCCGTAAATGGTGCTGCGCAGATTGCAACCAGCCCTGACAATAGGAGCGGTAGCAATGTATGGGAATGACAGTATGAAAATTTTACTGGTAGACGATGACGCTGAACTGGGACACATGCTGTGTGAATACCTTACGGCAGAAGGGTTCAGTACTTCACAGGTGATGAGCGGCAAAGAAGGGGTGGACGGCGCCATGTCCGATCAGTACACCGCGATGATTTTGGACATCATGCTGCCTGATATGAGCGGAATTGACGTACTGCGACAGGTGCGCCGTAACTGCTCGATTCCCATCATTATGTTGACGGCCAGAGGCGATAATATTGATCGCGTGATCGGGCTGGAAATGGGTGCGGACGATTATGTGCCAAAGCCGTGCTACCCGCGAGAATTGGTGGCGCGCCTGCGTGCGGTGTTGCGCCGTTATGAGGATAAGTCGGGAAAAAGCAAGGACACCGGGATGGTGATCTATGGTGAACTGGCGATCTGCTCTTTTACCCGCACCAGTGAATGGCGTGGGCAGGCATTTGATCTTACTGCGTCGGAGTTCAACTTGCTGGAGTTGCTGATGCGCTCGTCCGAGCGGGTAGTGACCAAGGATGAGTTGTCGGAGAAGTGTCTGGGGCGCCGCCGTGAAGCGTATGATCGCAGCGTCGATGTGCACATTAGTAATATCCGTCAAAAGCTGGCCGCGCTGAAAGGGTGTAATCTGATCATTGAGACGGTGCGCAGCGTTGGATACCGGATTCGTTAATCATGCATGGACGGTTGTTCTGGAAGATTCTGCTTGGGTTGTGGCTGACGTTTTTCGTCATTTCACAATTATTGTGGGTCGGATTCTCATTTTACGGCAGGCGTGATGAACCGCCGGAAGTGCGTATAGGAAGACATATCATGTCGCTACAAATGGCGCTGGCGACAAAAGCGTTACGTCAGGGCGGCATGGCGGAACTGGAGCGAACTCTGGCCGATTGGCCTAAGAGTGAACGCGGTTATATCAATGTCTCGGTACTCAGCGACAATCAGCACGCCACTGCGATAAATCACCAACCATTACCGCAATCAGAAAGGCCGCGAGAGCTGCCAGCGCAGTTGGGACTGCTGGGGTTCGGACCGGTGCCGGGTGACGTGACGGACTGGCCGGATGCAGCATCGCTACAAGTAGTGGAGGGGCCTGATGGGCAGCGCTATCGAGTGCTCTTCAATACTATGCGCTTACAGCAAGATTTAATGCCGAAGAACGGCCCAGAGCCGTTGCCGTTTTTTCTTCATTTGCCGCCGCCGATGATCTGGATTGGCGCGCTGGGTGGGTTGCTATTCAGCGGTATGCTGGCGTGGAATCTGTCGCGTCCGCTCAGCCGGTTGCGAGCCAGTTTTGAACGGGTCGCACAGGGAGATTTGTCGATACGGCTTTATCCGTCAATGCGGCGTCGCCATGATGAGATAGGTGATGTGGCACGCGACTTTGACGCCATGGTTAGCCGTTTGTCGATACTGGTGAGCGCGCGGGAACAACTACTGCACGATGTGTCCCACGAATTGCGATCACCGCTGGCACGGTTACAGTTGGCGATAGGGCTGGCGCGTCAGAATCCGGATAACGTAGAAAATGCATTGCAGCGCATCGAACGTGAAGCGGAGCGTATGGATAAGATGATTGGCGAAGTGCTGACGCTGTCCCGCGCGGAAAACAACGCCGTTAATAACGAAGAGTATTTCGACCTGCTTGGTCTGGTGAGTGCAGTCGTTAACGATGCGCGCTACGAAGCGCAAGTGCCGGGGGTGGAGATTGCGCTTAGCGCCGGCGATTACGATGACTATACCGTCAAAGGCTCGGCGGAATTAATGCGACATGCGTTGGATAACATCATCCGCAATGCGCTGCGTTTCTCTTCGCGTGGCCAGCAGGTACTGGTTACGTTGTCTCGTGATGATAAGTCCCGTGATGATAAAGAGTGGTACATCGATGTGGCAGACAGCGGGCCGGGAGTGGAAGCCAGTAAACTCTCCAGCATTTTTGACCCTTTCATGCGCATCGATTCACCGCAGTCGGGCAAAGGGTATGGGCTGGGATTGGCTATTGCCCGCAAGGCAGTGGTAGCCCACGGCGGTCGTATTGAAGCGGAGAATCGTGCTCAGGGAGGGTTGCAGATCCGTATCTGTATTCCTCGCTGGCAGTAATTCGCAGGATAGCGCGCAGCATGTAATGACGGTGGGAATCATGACCTGATAAATCAAAACGGCACCCGCGCAGGTGCCGTTTTTCATGGTAGCGACTCGCTTATTTTTTGATGCGAATGACCGGGGTTTCCCCAACGACAACAGTGCCGGTCAGTTTGACCAACTCTTTGATCTCGTCCATGTTAGAGATAACCACCGGAGTCAGCGTGGACTTGGCTTTCTCTTCCAGCAACGACAGATCAAACTCGATCACCACATCGCCTTTCTTGACACGCTGCCCCTCTTCGGCAATACGCTTAAAGCCTTCGCCTTTCAGCTCAACGGTATCAATACCGAAGTGCACGAAGAGTTCGATACCCGTATCTGATTCGATGGAAAACGCATGGTTAGTTTCGAAGATTTTTCCAATGGTGCCGTCTACTGGTGCCACCATCTTGTTGCCGCTAGGTTTGATAGCAATACCATCGCCGACGATCTTCTCTGCGAAGACGACATCAGGCACGTCTTCGATATTGACGATTTCACCGGATAACGGGGCAATGATTTCGATGCTGCCAGCCTCTTTCTTGTCGTCAGAAACCAGAGATTTCAGTTTATCGAACAAACCCATGATTTTCTCCTAAGCATTAATATTGGGTCAGCACAGCGGTATCAGCAAAGCGTCTTTTCTTTAATGAACCGGCTTACCAGACTGCTTAACTCTTCTGCTGTCGGTTGGGCTAATGCCTGCTCCGCCAGCGCTTTCGCATCTTCATAGTTGGCATTGCGAATAATTTTCTTGATGCGAGGAATCGAGATGGCACTCATGCTGAACTCATCCAGACCCATCCCCAACAGCAGTAGTGTAGCACGTTCGTCGCCAGCGAGTTCACCACACATACCAGTCCACTTGCCTTCGGCGTGTGACGCGTCGATCACCTGTTTGATTAGAGTCAACACAGCCGGAGACATCGGGTTATAAAGATGAGAAATCAACTCGTTCCCACGATCTACCGCCAGAGTATACTGGGTTAAGTCATTTGTCCCAATACTAAAGAAGTCAACTTCCTTCGCCAGATGATGAGCGATAGCCGCAGCGGCTGGCGTTTCCACCATCACGCCGACTTCAATAGTTTCGTCAAATGCTTTGTTTTCGGCGCGTAACTGAGCTTTGAGCATCTCCAGCTCGGCTTTCAGCGTACGTACTTCTTCCACCGAGATGATCATCGGGAACATGATGCGCAGTTTGCCAAACGCGGAGGCACGCAGAATTGCGCGCAACTGCGAATGCAGAATTTCTTTGCGATCAAGACAGATACGAATCGCACGCCAGCCGAGGAACGGGTTCTCTTCTTCCGGCAGGTCCATGTACGGCAGGTCTTTATCGCCGCCGATATCCATAGTGCGCACAATCACCGCCTGCGCGCCCATCGCTTCTGCAACGGCTTTGTACGCCTGGAACTGCTCTTCTTCAGTCGGCAGGGCATCACGGTCCATAAACAGGAATTCGGTACGATACAGGCCCACACCTTCCGCGCCGTTACGCTCTGCACCGGCGATGTCACGCACCGTACCGATGTTGGCGCACACTTCCACCTGATGGCCGTCCAGCGTAATGGCCGGCAGGTCTTTCAGCTTGGCGAGTTCATATCTTTCGGTGTTGTACTGCTCCTGAACGGCTTTGAGCTGGTCAATAGTCGCCTGGTCAGGATTCTGGTAAATCTTGTTGTTCACCCCGTCCAGAATGATGAAATCGCCATTCTGAATTTTTTGGGTAGCATCGGTGGTGCCCACGATGGCCGGTAATTCCAGCGAACGCGCCATAATTGAGGTATGGGACGTACGGCCACCGATATCGGTGATGAAACCCAGCACTTTGTTCAGGTTCAATTGCGCGGTTTCAGACGGGGTCAGATCTTTGGCGATCAGAATCACTTCATCCTGAATGTCACCCAGATCAACGATATGCATACCCAAAATGTTTTTCAGCAGGCGCTTGCCGATATCGCGCATATCTGCAGCGCGCTCTTTCAGGTACTCGTCATCCAGCTCTTCCAGCGCTTTCGCCTGCGTCTCAATGACGGAATACGCCGCCGCATCGGCGGATGCGTGGTCGTCTTTAATCAGGGAGATGATTTCCTGCTCGAATTCCTCATCTTCCAGCAGCATGATATGCCCTTCGAAGATGGCTTCTTTCTCTGGCCCTAGCGTTTCAGCTGCCTTCTGCTTGATAGCTTCCAGTTGCTGAGAAGCTTTGGCGCGGCCTGCGATGAAACGTTCGATTTCCTTATCAACCTGATCTGCAGAGATTTTTTTCCGGTTGACGACAATGTCGTCATCTTTCAGTAGCAGCGCCTTACCAAAAGCAATTCCCGGTGATACTAATATGCCTGAAATCATAACCCTACCTTACTTGATTCTGACGTTCACTAAAGAGAGCGGGCCGTTTACTCAAGCTCAGCCATCAGTTTAACCAGATGTTCAACGGCTTGCTGTTCGTCTTCACCTTCGGCAGAAATAGTGACCACAGTACCCTGAGTCAGGCCGAGAGTCTGCAATTTAAACAGGCTTTTGGCGCTGGCGCTTTTGCCGTTAGAGGTGACGGTGATTTCAGAGGTAAATCCTTTGGCTTCTTTCACGAACTGTGCAGCTGGACGCGTGTGCAGGCCATTTGGAGCGGTAATCGTTACTTCTTGCTGGAACATTCTGTTTTCCCCAACTTGTTGGATTAGGTTCATGTTGTGGAACTAAAGTTTAGTGTATGGGTTAAACTTTAGCCTGTTTGGTTGCCCTGAATGGTTCAGGACAGGCCGGGATGCGGTTAAGGGAAACGGAATGCGCTTACCCCTGGTTAAGTCGGCAATGCCCTTGTAATTTTCCTGCGAGAGATAAAGCGTCCGGCCATGCTGCTCCATGTCGCAAGAATGATATCCGTATGCGTGGGCTCCGACGAATATTAATTTCACGCATCAAAATAATTGTCCGCTTAAATACTAAACCTGTCAGTGAAAAGCAATGTGCAAGTAGCAGAAAGTTTGAGCTCTGCCACAAAAAAGCACCCTGAAGGGTGCTTTTTTAACTTTTAAATCACATTCGTGGGAGGAAGCGCTTACTGCTGCAGTTCCTGTTCGGTGAATAGATCAGCAAATAGTGCCGTACTGAGGTAGCGCTCACCGGAAGAGGGCAGGATCACGACGATGGTCTTGTTGGCGAATTCTTCTTCTTTCAACAGATTAAGGGCAGCGGCTACCGCAGCACCGGAAGAGATGCCTGCCAGAATACCTTCTTCTTCCATCAGACGGCGTGCGGTGTTGATAGCCTCTTCGTTGGTGATGCGCTCAACACGATCAACCAGTTTCAGGTCCAGGTTGGCAGGAATAAATCCTGCACCGATGCCCTGAATCTTGTGCGGACCGGGTTTGATCTCTTCGCCAGCCAGCGCCTGCGTGATGACCGGCGAATCGGTCGGCTCAACGGCAACGGAGATAATCGCCTTACCTTTGGTCTGTTTGATATAGCGGCTGACGCCAGTTAACGTGCCGCCGGTGCCTACGCCGGCAATGAACACGTCCACTTCGCCGTCGGTATCTTCCCAGATTTCCGGGCCGGTGGTTTTTTCATGAATTTCCGGGTTGGCCGGGTTGCTGAACTGCTGCAGCAGCAGGTAATGTTCCGGGTCGCTGGCCACAATCTCTTCGGCTTTGGCGATAGCGCCTTTCATGCCTTTGGCGCCTTCGGTCAACACCAGGTTGGCACCCAGTGCTTTAAGGAGTTTGCGGCGCTCAAGGCTCATGGTTTCCGGCATTGTCAACGTCAGTTTGTAACCACGTGCGGCGGCCACATACGCCAGCGCAATACCGGTATTACCACTGGTCGGTTCTACGAGTTCGACGCCGGGCTTCAGCACACCGCGTTTTTCAGCATCCCAAATCAGGTTGGCGCCGATACGGCATTTTACACTGAAGCTGGGGTTACGTGATTCAACCTTAGCCAGAATTCGCCCATTGCCGATGCGATTCAGACGAACCAGAGGCGTGTGGCCGATAGTGAAAGAATTGTCTTCGTAGATCTTACTCATAGCCCGTCCTTAATAGCTGTATCAAAATTTTGCGAACCTCAGAGAGAATACTCGTTCAGGAAAGTCAGTGAAGTAAAGAATCGCTATATCGATATGTTCTGAGGAAATATATTTTCACTAATATCCAGTTATAGAACATCAACGCTAACATCCTGGAGCGCTCAGCTCCGATGCGGTGTGCCGGAAAGATGGCGATAGCGATCCACCCACAAGGCTGTCGCCCCACAGACGGCGACTGGCATGATCAACAGATTCAGTAATGGCACCATGGTGCATAGACTGACCAGCGCGCCAAACTGCAGATTCGTCAGCTTGTTTTGCCGCATCGCCTGACGCATAGCGGAAAAACCAATTTTGTGGTTGTCGAATGGGTAATCGCAGTACTGGATTGCCAACATCCAGGCACCAAACAGGAACCACAATACGGGTATCAACGTCTGGCCGACGCCGGGCACGAGATAGAGTAACAGCAGCACCAGTACTCTCGGCAAATAGTAGCCCAGCTTTTGAACTTCTCGCCGTATGATGCGGGGGACATCTTTGGCAATATCAACAATGCTGCTGGCAGGAAGAGGCTGGCCGGTTAATCTGGCTTCCAGTTGTTCCGCCAGCAACCCGTTGAACGGCGAGGCAATCAGGTTAGTGACAGTACTGAAAAAATAGCTGAACACCAGCAGTACGAAGACGGTCACCAGCGGCCAGAGCAGGTAACTCAGCCACTGCAGCCACTCTGGCACGTGGGTCATCACCAGTGGAATCCAGGCGCCAAGTTGGTGAAACAGCCACCAGAAGGCTCCGCCCATCAACAGAATATTCACCAGCATGGGAAGAATGACAAAACGGCGGATGCCGGGCAGTGAAAGAAGTTGCCAGCCTTTGAGAAAATAATGTAAGCCACTGTGTTTGGGATCAAGGTGTTGCGTGTAAGACATGATGCGGTTCTCACCTTATGATATGCAGGTTACGGCATCATATCGGGATGATTTTCAGCTGGCTAGTTGCGGTTTGCATGAAAAAACGGCAAAAAAATGCCTGCTGTCGATCTTTATTCTCATAAACTGGTGCACGGACTTGCACTTGGCTACACAGGCAAATACAGTTAGAGGTATGTGTATTTGCCGTAGTGGCAATGTTTGGAATAACTGGGATAGCAATGATGCAGGACCTGCGTCTGATCTTGATTGTTGTTGGCGCGATCGCAATTATAGCACTGTTACTGCATGGTCTTTGGACAAGCCGTAAAGAGCGTTCGTCCCTTTTCCGTGAGCGTCCGGTAAAGCGCCTGAAGCCAAAGCGTGGTGATACCCCGCTTGAAGAGCTTGATGACGGTGTCGGTGAAGTGCGGGTAACGCCTTCTCGCAGTCAAAAAAACGCGTCGCCAGACAACGTTGCACCTTCAGGTGATCGTTCAGAACCTTCTTTCAGGCAAGAGCCTGCAGTCTTTGATCCGTTACTGGATGATGTTGAACCGCAAGCGCCGTCGCGTCAGCCTGTTCAGCCTGCAGCGGTGCACGTCGAATCTCCACATCGTTCATCACCCTTTCAGCGCGCAGAACCCGTGCAGCCGGTTGATGAGCCGGAACCGCAAGCGTATAACTCACAGCCTGAGCCGACGCCTGAGGTTGCAGTGGCCGCACAGCATCAACAACATGAATTGCAACAGCAAGAAGCGGTGTTGGTGTTGCATGTAGCAGCGCATCAGGGCAGTGTGATTGGTGGTGAACTGTTGTTGCAAAGCGTGCTGCAGGCAGGTTTTCAGTTCGGCGAAATGAACATTTTCCATCGCCACGTTAACCCGGCGGGCAGTGGGCCAGTGTTATTCAGCCTGGCTAACATGGTCAAACCCGGTTCTTTTAATGTGGAAGCCATGTCTGAATTTTCCACGCCGGGCGTGTCGATTTTCATGATGGTGCCGTCTTATGGCGATGCCAGCCAGAATTTCAAGCTGATGCTACAGTCCGCTCAGCGTATCGCCGATGATGTCGGTGGCGTGGTGCTGGATGACGAGCGCCGCCTGATGACGCCGCAGAAAGTGGAAGCCTATAAAGCGCGTATCCGCGAAGTTATCAGGGCGAACAGCGTTCAGAGCGAATAATGACGATGTGTCGTTGGTCGTTGTATTTTTTAAAAGCCTCCGCAAGTGGAGGCTTTTTGTTTTTACCATGATAGTTCAACTGGCGAACACGCTGATTGTGTCAGCGTTGAGCATATACCCAAAATAATTCGAGTTGCAGGAAGGCGGCAAGAGAGTGACAAATTCGTTGGGAACGAATTTGACCAGCCAACGGCTGGCCTCCGGTGAGAGACAGGATGTCTCTCATTTCATCCCGGTGAGCTTACTCAGGTAAGTGATTCGGGTGAGCGAACGCCGCCAACACACCTGCAACTTGAAGTATGACGGGTATAAACATACCCACTGGCGATAAGGTCACAGATTGTGAGCGGCAATAATACGTTAAAGCAGGAGTTGGGGCTGGTTCAGGGCATTGGGTTGTTATCGACCTCATTACTGGGGACTGGCGTATTTGCTGTGCCTGCATTAGTCGCAGAACAAGCGCATGGCGATAGTCTTTGGGCCTGGCCGCTGCTGATTGTGCTGGTGTTTCCGATTGCCATCGTTTTTGCGTCGCTTGGTCGTCATTTTCCGAATGCTGGCGGCGCAGCGCATTTTGTCCGGCTGGCATTCGGACCTCGGTTGGCCAGGGTGACTGGGTGGCTGTTTTTGTCGGTTATTCCGGTTGGTTTGCCTGCGGCAATGCAGATTGCCTCTGGTTTCTGGCAAGCAGCCTTTGGGGTGAGTTCAGGGGGATTGCTGCTGGTGCAATTGCTGACGCTGGTGGTGATTTGGTTGCTGGGAATGCGTAGCGCCGGTTCCAGCGCTACGGTGCAGACGCTGATTGCACTGTTGGTGGTGTTATTGGTCGTGGGGATCTGGTGGCAAGGTCGGATTATGCCATCCCAGATTCCATGGCCTGCACTGACGGAGATTAGCGGAGCGAAAATGCTGGACGCGCTGGCAGTCATGTTCTGGTGTTTCGTTGGGCTGGAAGCGTTTGCTCATCTGGCGACCGAGTTCAGATCACCCGAACGTGATTTTCCACGTGCGCTGCTGATAGGCATGTTGCTGGCGGGTGCGGTCTACTGGGGGTGTACTGTTGCGGTACTGCATTTCGGCGCTTACGGTCCTCATCAGGCTGCAACGGCGTCTTTGCCCACTGTGGTGGTGCGTCTGTTTGGCAGTCACGCATTGTGGCTGGCTTGCATCGTCGGTTACCTTGCCTGTTTTGCCAGTGTGAACATCTATACTCAGGGCTTTGCCCGGCTGGTGTGGTCACAAGCACCAGAAGGAAGCCGTCTGGCGCGGCTATCTGCATCGCGTGTGCCGGTAAATGCGTTGTCGTTGGTCGTGGCCTGTTGTCTTCTCTGCTGTTTGGCCATTTACTGGCTGCGGTTGCCGCTGTCTGAATTGATCGTTTACGCCAACGGTATTTTCATTCTGATTTATTTGCTGTGCATGTTGGCGGGGTGGCGGCTGTTGCAGGGACGCTCCCGCGTGATGGCGGGTATCGGCATCGTACTGTGCGCGGCGCTATTGCTGACGCTCGGTTGGAAGGCTCTGTATGCGTTAGGAATGTTGGCGGTACTGTGGCTTATGCTGCCAGAAAGGCGTGAGGCTGTGGCGGTTGACTGAAGCCAGACAGGGCTAAAGCCTGTCTGGCTGAGTATCATTGCAGGATTACTGCGGGTCGGCGGGAGGCTGTTGCCCTGGCTCGTTGTCTGTCGTTTTCGTTTCCAGCGCGCTTACTCGCTGTTCCAGTAGTGCGAGTTTCTCACGAGTGCGCAGCAACACCTGGGTTTGCACATCAAATTCTTCACGGCTGACCAGATCTAGCTTGCCCAACTGCGACTGTAAAATCTGACGGATTTTCTTCTCCATATCCTCGCCAAATTCCCGGATGCCTTTCGGCATGGATTCTTGCACCTGACGGGCAATCTGCTCTAACTTTTTCGGGTCAATCATGACGCTTTCCTGAACTGTTTTGACGAAATGGTGGAATACCACAAGTGTAATGCCAGACCTGTGTCGTATAAACAAAAAGTGATTTCAATACGACGAATTTTGCGATCCATAAGCGGGGTTAGAGATTGCCCGCACCTCAGGTTAGCGTTATAGTAGAACCGCTTATTCTCAGGGCGGGGTGCAATTCCCCACCGGCGGTAAACCAGTTTGTGCCATCAGGCTAGCTGGAAGCCCGCGAGCGCTCAGACAGTATCATCTGAGGTCAGCAGATCCGGTGTAATTCCGGGGCCGACGGTAATAGTCCGGATGGGAGAGAGTAACGGTTTCTGACAGGTTTGCACCTGCCCGCGTTATTTTTGCGTTTATGCCTGTTTGCTTTTTCAGTGCAAAAACGACTCCTCAAGCTCGCCCTGATTCTGGTAATCCATATTAATAATGAGGTTTTTTTACCATGAATCAGACTTTACTTTCCGAATTCGGTACCCCTGTTGAACGTGTTGAACGTGCGCTGGACGCATTGCGTAGCGGTCGTGGTGTGATGGTGCTGGATGATGAAGACAGGGAAAATGAAGGTGATATGATTTTCCCGGCTGAAACCATGACCGTTGAGCAAATGGCGCTCACCATTCGTCACGGCAGCGGTATTGTATGCCTGTGCATCACCGAAGAGCGCCGCCAGAAGCTGGAGCTGCCGATGATGGTGGAAAATAATTCCAGCCATTATCAGACGGCGTTCACTGTCACGATTGAAGCTGCTGAAGGCGTGACCACCGGTGTATCCGCCGCTGACCGCGTGACGACGGTTCGCGCGGCGATTGCCGATGACGCCCGTCCGAGCGATCTTAATCGCCCAGGTCATGTGTTCCCGCTGCGTGCACAGCCGGGCGGCGTGTTGGCGCGTGGTGGTCATACTGAAGCCACGGTGGATTTGATGCGTCTGGCAGGGTTTAAACCATTCGGCGTATTGTGCGAACTGACGAATGATGATGGTTCCATGGCTCGTGCGCCGGAAGTGATCACCTTTGCGAAACAGCACAATATGCCGGTGCTGACTATCGACGATCTGGTGGCTTATCGTCAGGCGGCTGAGCGTAAAGCGAGCTGATTGCCGCCAGGCAATGTCACACTTTTTTCGCAGGGCCGGTTTTCCGGCCCTGTGTTTTTCAGGCGTCAGGTTTGCGTGCCAGCAATGTGGCAAAGCGCAGTTTGAGGCGGTTGCCGTTGGCGTCGGTTTTGTGCAGCTCTCCCACATCTTCGTTGTATTTCACTATCTCCCAGTCATGATAATAGTCGTGTAATTCGTTGTGCCCAAAAGTGAACGAGAACGGCATTGGGCAGGGGAAATCGTCGGTGGACATGGCGGCGACAATCAGGTTATAGCCCCCAGCGACGGTATGTTTCTGCATGTTGCTGATGATCGCCGGAATGCACGAGCGCTCCAGAAACATGAACACCACCGTTGACAGGATGAAATCGTACTGATGGCGAATGTCAGCCTGATTGATATCGTGGACGAAAGCGTCAATTCGGCTGAGCGATTCATCGGCAATAATGTGATTGAGCTTATCAATGCTCAGGGCGTTCTTATCGCAGGCAGTGACATCAAACCCTTTCAGATTCAGGTAGAGCGCGTTACGACCACCGCCGCAGCCCAGATCCAGCGCTTTTCCCGGTTGCAGATAACGCAGGGCATCGATCACTTCCGAATGGGTGCGCGTCAGCTCATATTTCTTGTGATAATAGTCTTCTGGCGTGCAATAAAAGCCCAACTGACACTCCAGATCGTCTGAAAACGAGACAATACGATGCCAGCACTGCGGTTCAATATAGGGCGGTTGCTGTTGCGGCGAGAAGTGGAAGCGTTCTTTCGTCTCCCCTTGCTCTGTCAGCACGTCGAACGTCAGCTCACCGTTTAAAATATGCAGCTTCGCCCAGGTGCCTTGTTTGGTGTTGTGCTGTTCCTGAAATGCGGCAGGCAGCGTGCTGCTGTTCCAGACTGGCATCTGTTTATAGCACAGCAAGTCTTGTGGTTCTTGCCTGGTGGTTTCGTGCATAGTGGCCTCGTTGATTCAGTTCCTGACGCCATTTTATGCGTTGTTTAGCGGGATATCTATAAGTTGCATTTAAAATGCATTAAATAATGGTGGCAATGCGTCGCCGATGGGCCGAGCGGGATAGAACTGAATTAAGAGCTGAAGCGGTTTGATAAAAAACGGGGATGGCATCAGCCATCCCCGTTGATCAGCATCCGATGGGCGGTAATCTTAGCCGCAGCGGGTGCATTTCTGAGACTGGATCACCTGGAAGAAGTCGTTGCCTTTGTCATCCACCAGGATGAAGGCCGGGAAGTCTTCCACTTCGATTTTCCAGATAGCTTCCATACCCAGTTCCGGGTATTCCACACATTCCAGGCTCTTGATGCTATTCTGCGCCAGAATCGCTGCCGGGCCGCCGATGCTGCCGAGATAGAAGCCGCCGTGTTTTTTGCAGGCGTCGGTGACCTGTTGGCTGCGGTTGCCTTTGGCCAACATGATCATGCTGCCACCGTGGGATTGCAGCAGGTCAACATAGGAGTCCATGCGGCCCGCAGTGGTGGGACCCAGCGAACCAGAGGCGTAACCTTCCGGCGTTTTGGCGGGACCCGCGTAGTAGATCGGATGATCTTTCACGTATTGCGGCAGTTCGCCGCCGTTATCCAGCAGTTCCTTCAGTTTGGCGTGGGCAATATCGCGCGCCACGATGATGGTGCCGTTAAGTGACAAGCGGGTGGAAACCGGATACTGCGACAGCGTTTTGAGGATATCCGCCATTGGGCGGTTCAGGTCGATGCGCACCACCTCGCCTTCGCCTGCATGACGCAGGTGTTCCGGAATGTATTTGCCGGGATTGGTTTCCAACTGTTCCAGCCAGATACCCTGACGGTTGATCTTGGCTTTGATATTGCGGTCCGCCGAGCAGGACACGCCCATGCCGACCGGACAGGAAGCGCCGTGGCGTGGCAGACGGATCACCCGCACATCGTGGGCGAAATATTTGCCGCCGAACTGGGCGCCTAGCCCTAACTTACGGGCTTCTTCCAGCAGTTCCTGCTCCAGCGCTACATCACGGAACGCCTGGCCGTGCTCATTACCTTCGGTCGGCAGTTCGTCATAGTAGCGGGTGGAGGCCAGCTTAACGGTTTTCAGGGTGGTTTCTGCCGAGGTGCCGCCGATAACGAAGGCAATATGGTACGGCGGGCAGGCTGCGGTACCCAGCGTACGCATTTTCTCCACCAGATAGTTTTTCAGTTTGCCCGGTGACAACAGCGCCTTGGTTTCCTGATACAGATAGGTCTTGTTGGCGGAACCGCCGCCTTTGGTGACGAACAGGAATTTATATTCATCGCCTTCGGTGCTGTAGAGGTCTATCTGCGCAGGCAGGTTGGTGCCGGTGTTGACCTCTTTGTACATATCCAATGCGGCATTCTGTGAATAGCGCAGGTTGTCTTCGATAAAGGTGTTGTATACCCCGCGCGACAGCGCTTCGGCATCGTTGCCGCCGGTCCACACACGTTGGCCTTTTTTGCCGACGATGATGGCGGTGCCGGTATCCTGACAGGTGGGCAGGATGCCTTTGGCGGCGATTTCGGAGTTACGCAGAAATTGCAGGGCGACATAACGGTCGTTTTCGCTGGCTTGTGGGTCGTGCAGAATATCGGCAACCTGTTGCTGGTGGGAAGGGCGCAGCAGGAAAGAGGCGTCGTGGAATGCCTGCTGGGCCAACAGCGTTAGCCCTTGCGGGTCAACTTTGAGAATATCCTGGCCTTCAAACTGGCTGACGGAAACAAAGTCGCTGCTGATTAAACGGTATTCGGTTTTATCTTTCGCTAATGGAAACGGCTCTTGGTAATAAAACGGTTTATTCGACATTTTCTTCTCACTTGCAGCTGCATAATTGAGTGATTTATCGGGTCTTATTTTCCGTTCAGGCTTTTGTGTCGGTCTTATTGTTGTGTCAATCGTCTCTGGCTCGGCGACAAAAGCAATAAACGTTGGGTGATATTCCTTAACGTGCGCCAGTACCGCGCCCCTTGAGGGATACCACCTCACATACTATGGCTTTATGACAGGTAGCACCACGCTGACAAGTCACATTATTTTTATCTCCGTCATGTTTTTGTCGAAAATATATCTCAGGCAGCAACCCAGCGTCGCTATTGGCAACAATTCCTCTGGCACCCTGCATATTAAATCATTTATTTAAATTAATTAAGTGCGAGGCATGACAGGTAGTTTTCCATTAAATACCGGTTTATTGTCAGCTCAATGACATTGGGCTGACCGATATTCATTCACGCTGCTCCAGCAGGGTATCTATCAACCACAACCCTGCCGGGCCGGGGGGCGACGGGCGTGACCAGGCGATATCCACCTCAATTTGCCGCGGCCAGCCTGACAGCGCCAGTTCCACCAGTCGGTTTTGCGCGTATTCGTCCACCAGCCAGCGCGGCAGCGTACTCCAGCCAAATCCCTGTTCCGCCATTTCCAGCAGCATCAGATACGACGGTGTTGACCAGGTGGCGCCTTCGGAACGTGGGCGCTCGTGCTGAGTATAAGTATGCAGGCACAGCTGGCGCTCCGTGGCGAGTTGTGCCTGCGTTACCTGCGGCTGCTGTGCCAGCGGGTGGTTGCGGGCCACATAGACCGCCATTTCGGTTTTCACCTGTAACCGGGACACCGCAATATCGATGGGGTAATGCGCCTGAGCCTGCAATACGCCGACGTGAGCACGCTGCGACTGCAACAGGTCCACCACGTCCTCGTCTTCCGCAATCAAGCATTCAAACTCTACATCAGGAAAACGCTCGGCGAAGCGTCGCAATACCGGATGGTAGTAGCGGCACTGCCAGGTGTCCGACAACACAAAGGTGAGCCGCGGCTCAACCTTGTCCGCCAGCCGAATCGCCAGCTCGTCCAGTGCCTCGCTGGCAGACAGAATTGCTTTGACGTGGCTGAGCACCTTGCGTCCTTCATCTGTCAGCACCGGTTGATGACCGCGCCTGTCGAACAGCGTCAGGCCCAAATCGGCTTCCAGATTCGCTACCGCGGTGCTAACGGTGGACTGGCTTTTTTGCAGGTGGCGTGCCGCGGCGGAAAACGAACCGGTGTTTACGGTTGCGATAAACGCCAGCAGGGATTCGGGGGAATAACGCATTGCGCACTCTATCGGTTTTTTAGATGGAAACTAATTTAATACTATTGGTTATTTCGATGAGAATGGCAACCCGTTGTCGCCGTCATGCCATCAGAAGGAGGAAAACATGCAACAGCGAATCCAGCAGAAAGCGCGTCATCAGCAAAAAACATGGCGTGAGAGGGTAGTACATGCCATCGGTTTTGAAGTGATGGCATTGCTGATTTGTGCTCCCATCGGCGCCTGGGTGCTTGGGCGTTCTATCCTTCAGGTTGGTATGCTGTCTGTCATGCTGTCCGGCGTGGCGATGGTCTGGAATGTGGCGTACAACAGTCTGTTTGATAGCCTGTGGCCGGTCAGCCGCGTTAAACGTAGCCTGTGGGTGCGTATCGGCCACGCGCTGGGCTTTGAAGGCGGTTTTATCCTGATTGGCTTGCCGCTGGCAGCGTGGATGTTGAATATCACGCTGCGGCAAGCGCTGATGGTGGAGATCGGTTTCTTCCTGTTTTTCCTGCCGTACACCATGGCCTACAACTGGCTATACGATGTATTGCGTGAACGGTTGCTGGCGGCCGTCGTACAGGGGCGCTAGCCCTATGGCACGACGCAAGGTGTAGCGGGATGGTGTCATTTCTTCTTGCGTCCGTGCTGGTTGCATAATGCGCCGATTGACTAACGCAACGACGCCCGGTATTCGGCGTAATCCGGCATATGGGGAATGCGCCACAGATACCAGGCGGCCAACGTGCGATAGGGGCGGCATGGCTCACTCATCTCCAGCATTGCTTTACGCGTCGGGTCCTGTGTTAAGCGATACAGGTAACGAAACCCCTGTTTGATGCCAAGATCGTCCACCGGCATGATATCCATCCGCTCCAGTGTAGAGATCAACAGCATTTCTACCGTCCAGCGTCCGATACCCTTCAAGGTGCAAAGGCGTTCTATCAGCGTGTCGTCATCCAGATGTTCTGCTGCCGCCCTGCCTGGCACCAGCCCGCTCAGCACCCCTTGCGCAATAGCTGTAACCGTGTCGATTTTACGGGCGGAAAAACCGCACTGGCGCAACACTGCCGGTTCGCATGTTGCCAGTTGTCTGGCGGAGGGAAACTCGTTTTCTTCCACTTCAAAACGTTGCTGTAGCTTGCTGATGATGGCAGCCGCAGCACGGTTACTGAGTTGCTGGCTGGCAACCGCCCGAATCAGCGCCTCGTAAGGTTCCCGTGTCGGGCGGCTTTCAAAGCGAATATGTCCGACACCGTCGATCAACCGTGCCCAGTGCCCGTCAATCGCGGACAAATGGGCGAGAGCCTGAGGTTCGTTGAATGGGAGCCGCGATGGCGTCATTGATTGGTATCCTTATTGTGGGTGATTCTAGTTGGTGATTCATTTCAGCAGGCAATGCTCTGCTAAGAGAGATATACTCAATTATACTGGTTATTTGAACAGGTCATTGCATGAATTTCGAACTGTTTGCCGATGAGCCGCCGGAACGCCGGAATGAAACGCTGGCACCCGGTGCGATGTTGCTGCGAGGCTTTGCCTGGCAACAGGCCGGTGAATTGCTGGCCGCGCTGGAAATGGTGACGCAACGTGCGCCGTTTCGCCACATGGTGACGCCGGGCGGACATACCATGTCGGTGGCGATGAGCAATTGCGGGCCGCAGGGTTGGGTGAGCGACGAGCAGGGGTACCGCTACAGTACGCAAGACCCGCGGAGCGGCCAGCCGTGGCCTGCTATGCCAGCCTGCTTTTTGCAACTGTCGCAGGCGGCGGCCAGTGCCGCCGGATACCCCGGCTTTTCGCCAGATGCCTGCCTGATTAATCGTTACGCGGTGGGTGCCAAACTGTCGTTGCATCAGGACAAAGACGAGCAGGACTTACGCCAGCCGATTGTCTCAGTCTCACTGGGGTTAGGTGCAGTATTTCTGTTTGGCGGGAGGAAACGCAGTGACCCATGCCAGCGGCTGGCGCTGACGCACGGCGATGTGGTGGTGTGGGGTGGTCCGTCCCGACTGTATTACCACGCCATTTTGCCGCTTAAACGCGGGCCGCTGCCGGCGGGAATGTCGGATGAAGTGCGCTTTAATTTGACGTTTCGTAAAGTGTGAAGACTCGTAAAGTGTGAAGACGTTTCGTGAGGTGTGAAAGTCCCCCACAGCGTGGGGGACGAAAGGCATTACTTGGCGGTGAAGTGGAGGTATTCGAGGGCGTTTTCGCCAGCCATGCGGCCAGAGTTGAGCGCAAAGCCGAACGTACCGCCACCCAGCAGCAGGTCATAGGTGTCGCCGTACATACCGGCGGCATCGTTGCCGGTTACATACAGGCCTGGCACCGGGCTGCCGTTCGGACTAACAGCTTCCATTTTCTCGTTAATCTTCACGCCGCCGAGCGTACCGAGCGCCGCAGGCATCATCTTCACGGCATAGAACGGACCGGTTTTCACCGGACGCAAATAATCCATGTTCTTGTTGAAGACGTCGTCGCGTTTCTGGGCTGCGTAGCGGTTGTTGTCCTCAACTGTGCGTTTCAGCACTGCCGGGTCGATACCCATCTGTTTAGCCAGGTCGTCAAGACTGTTGCTTTTGAAGACAAAACCACGGTTTTTCTGGCTCTCTTTGGCGAACTCGTCATCAAATTTCACCAGTTTGGTATTAGCGATAACCCATTCGCCGATAGGTACATCGATACCATCATTGACTACGTGTTTGCGGGTATCGTCGTCAAAGATGGAATACATCACGCCGCCAGCCTTAGCCAGTGCGTTACCTGCGTGCGGCCAAATGATGACGATGGACTCATCGGTGAAGCGGCGTCCGGTTTTGTCCACCCACAGGTACGGCTGACGAGCCGCAGCCAGCATCTGGGAGTTGGGTGCATAATCCGGCAGGCCGGGACGGTAAGACTGCACCACGCCCATGCCTTCTTCCTTGGCACCGGCTTTCCATGCCATTTTGATGCCGTCGCCGTCTTTACCAATGTTGCCGACCATGATGGTGTCGGGCATAGCGACATATTTTTGCAGCATCTCTTTGTTGTTGGCGTAGCCGCCGGTGGCGACGATCACCGCTTTGGTGTCGATCTGGAACGGTTTGCCGTCGCTGCCTTCAGCGATTACGCCGGTAATTTTGCCATCTTTCATCACCAGATCTTTACCGGCGGTTTTCACCAGCGTGGTGACCTTCATGTTTTTGAACTGTTCGTGGAAGGTTTTGATCAGGTAGCGACCGTGGCCGGGACCGTCGATAACGTGCCAGGTCAGCATTCCGCCCGGTCCGCCGGGGCCGATGTATTCAAACTTGATGCCTTTGGATTTCACCCACTCGATGGTGTCGGCAGAGCGATTCACGAAGGTGCGCACCACATACGGGTTGGCCATCCAGTGGCTGTATTCCATGATGGTCTTGAAGGCCATGTCTGGCGTAACCACGATGCCCTGGCGTTTCTGCATCGAGCTGTTGGCCGCGAAGATACCTTCTGCAAAATTGCCGGTGCCGCCGACGGCGGGTTGTTTTTCCAGCAACACCACGCTGGCGCCTTTCTCGGCTGCCGCCATGGTAGCGGCGGTGCCTGCAGCGCCTGCGCCGATCACGACCACGTCAGCACTTTTAGGAAGCTCGACCGGTTTGGCCGGCTCAGCGCTTTTAGCGGGTTCGGCAGCAGGTTCGGCCTGTCCTGATGCCTGAGCAGACGTAATTCCCAGCACCGAGAGGCACAAAGCCGCAAGGAGTTTTTTTCGGTATTGAACCATATTATTTTCCTTTTATTTTACGCGTGGAATGACGCGCCAAAAACCAGCGCGTCGTCCGGTATTCATTTCGCTTTAGCTTTGGCGTACGCCGCCTGAGACGCCTCATGTACTGCACCGCTGGTCATGGTGGCGCCGGAAACGCCATCGACGTTGATAGTCTTTTTCTCCGTCATGGTCTTAGCCAGCTCTTTAGCGGCTTCCCCGCCCACTTCCGGGGTTTCGTTGGGCGCATCGATAGTGGCTTTCTGCACCACGCCTGTGGCATCGACATCCAGCGTGACTGTCACGTCACCGCCGATGCCCTGCCCGGTGGCCGAGTAAGTTCCGGCTTTGAACTGACCTGCGTCTTCGGCAATCGCCGCCCCGGCGACCAGCAACAGACAACCTAATAATTTGATGGAGCTTTTTTTCATAACGTGCATTCACTCTGTGTGGTTGACATCATCAATAAACGGCAAAACGCACCGGGCTAGGGTGCCAGCAGCGTTTTTCCTTCTTCATGGCTGAGGTGACGAAACAACAGGCAACTCAGCGGTAATCCGGTTCCGAGCAGTAACAGCAGCAGGCTGAAATGGTTGATGTTCAGCAGCGGTTCGAGTTGAGAAAACAGGCGTAACGCCGGGAACGTCAGCGCCATGCTGAGCATGACGGCAATCAACTGACTGAGAATCATGATGTTATTGCCGCTGTTGTAGGTGTCGCTGCACAAATGACAGCAAGCCAGTGTGCTTTCCGCCGAGTGCAGCAGCGCAGTCAATACGCCGATGCCGACAGCACAGACGCCAATCACCGGCAGTAAATGGTGCTGGATAGCCAGACCGAGCAGCAGTACCTGCGCGGAAGCCAGCAACGTGCCGTAAATCAGCAAATTGCGGTAACCCAGCCAGCGGACCAGCGCTTCAAACATTAGCTTGGCCAGCAAGGCGCCGGTGGAAAACATCAGCATGATAAAACCGGCGATGGCAGGGGGCAGGCCCAGCGAGGTTTGGATCACCAACGACATCACCACCGGCAGCGAGGCCAGCAGCAGCCGGGTAAGTACGCCGCCCCATACGCCGACATAAAAGGAACGGATACTGAACAGGGAAACCGGCAGCAGGGCTTCGCGTCCCGGTAAATCGCTGCGCAGGTAGAACAGGGTGCAAAGGGTGCCGGCCAGACCCAGCAGCGCGATAACCGGTATCGACAGCAGGTGCCGCGGCGCGGCCACCAGCAGCAGCGTGACTGTCAGCAGAATGCCGATCAGTGGCAGCAAGCTGCGCATGGAAATCCGGCAGGTACGGACGCGAGCATCCGTCGGTAGGGTGTGCCATGCCAGCCACAGGCACAGTAGCGCCAGCGGAACCGGCGCGATAAAGATAGCTCGCCATGATAACCAGTCAGTCAGCAGGCTACCCAGTAACGGTCCGGTCAGGGTGCCGAACATGCCGAGCAGCGTCATGCGGTTGAGGAATGACAGCCGGGTATCGGCGGGGGTATATCGCAGTACTTGTGTGCGGATCACCGGCAGCAGTAACGCGCCGCCGGCTCCCTGAATAAAACGCCCCAGACCAAGGTGAAGAGCGGAGTCGGCATGAAAGCACAGCAGTGCGCCGCCGGTGAAGATAGTCAGCGCCGCCAGACAGGTGCGTCGCTCTCCCAAATGCTGGCTCAGCCAACTGTTGATCGGGGTAAAGGCCACGACGGTGATGATGTAAGCCATAACGATAGGCTCCATACGCAGCACTGGCTGGTGCAGCGAGCGTGCTATCGCCGGTACGGCGACATACAGCATGGTGGTGTCCAGCGCTTGCATGAAGAACGCCACCGATGCCAGCCAGAAGAGTGCGCGAGGGCCGGTCATGGTCAGGCTACCGTCATCTGTCCGGCGTACAGCACGAACAGCCGCAGCAGGAATACACCCAGCAGCGTCAGGCCAGCGGCAATTCGCGGCACAAACCGCACATGTCGCTGTAGGGTGGGCAGGCTACCTGCCGCCAGCGGCACCAACATGCCGATGCCGATAATACCTATCCAGAACACCCCGCCCCAGAATCCGCTCAGTGCCACCTGCGCTGCCACCGCTTTCTGTCCACCGCCCAGCATCAGGCCGATAAAGAAGGCGAACAGCAGGAACAGTTCGACCAACGCGACCGGTTTTTCCAGTTTGTGCAGCAGATGCAGGGTGTGAGGACAATCGCGCTGACTGTGCGCCGATGCGCTGGCCAGCATCAGTACCGCGATGCCGGAGGTCACGCCGGACACCAAAAACAGTACCGGCAGCACCGGATTATTCAGTAGCGGGAAAGATTTCAGTGCAGAGAGCAGAAAGCCGGTATAGCAACCAAGCAGCAGCGCCAGCACCAGCAATACATTCTCCAGCGGACGCAGACTGCGGGTCACCAGCGCGATTATGCGATTCAGTAAACTGTGCAACGCACCCGGTAAATGGCGCTCGCTCCAGGCCAGCAACGGTTGCTGATACAGGCTGGCAATCCACAGGAACATCACCAGCATATATACCTGAAACAGCATCACCCCCAGCGACATGATGGAATGAGGATTATAGAAAAACATCAAATACCAGAAAGTGACAGGGCGGGCGAGGTGAAATATCAGGATCACCAGCCCGACTATCACTGACAGCGGGGCGACGATTGCCGTGGCGGTAATCAACCGGTTGGGGTGCTGATTTTCCGCAGGCAGATAGCGGCGAAACAGCAGCGTTAACACCATCATTCCGGAGGAAATCCCCACCAGCAGCAGATAGACGGCGATGGGCCAGTCCCATACCAGCGAGTGAAAGTGAAAGGCATCATGCATGGTCGCTCTCTCCGTATTTACCGGGGATGCGGTAGAGGTTGGGGCCGGTGCCCAGATAGACTTTGCTGCGATAGATAGGATTACTTTTGATCATTTTCGAGATATCGCTTTCCGGATCGTTAAGATCGCCGAACACCAGCGCCTTGGTCGGGCAGATCTCGACACAGGCCGGTTTCTTGCCTGCCGCCAGATTGGTTTCCCGGCAAAAATTGCACTTGTCTGCAGTATTGGTTACCGGGTTGATAAAGCGCACATGGTATGGACACGCGGCGATGCAGTAACGGCAGCCGACGCAACGTTTGTCATTGACATCCACAATACCGGTCAGTGCGTCTTTAAATGAGGCGCCGGTCGGGCAGACCGAGACACAGGGCGGGTTATCGCAGTGCTGGCAGGACTGACGAAAGAACTGTTTTATCGGTTTGGTGGTATCGGTGGCCGGGATATCAACGGTTTGTATGATGTCCAGCCGCGTGACGCCCTCCGGTACCTGATTGGTTTTACGGCAGGCGGTCATGCAGGCTTTGCAGCCGATACAGCGTAGTTCATTGTGTAGTATGCCGAATTTGACGGGGCGTGGGCCGACGGAAGGCGTTGCTGCTTCCTGTGCGAGGACTGGTAAAGCGCTGCCGGAAACGGCCAGCGTACTGCCCATAATGGCAATAAACCGGCGTCGGGTATAATTTTCCATAAAATAACCTTTCAGAAATCGAAAATCGGTATGGCGTAGCCGACATCTGTTCAGCAATAAATCTATTTTTTTATTTTCTGACTCATTAGTGGTGAATGAGTACGGTAAATAATGAAAAGGTCAGCGTGTCGGAAAATAAAATATGTTGGTGGAATAATTGAAACATGCGTTCCTGGTAGGATGTGTGGCACGCTTCACATTTCATTTTTTGTATATTGGGATAAAAATAATAGCAAAATACGATAATCGATATGGTGGTATTATTATTGTCGTATTTTTTTATTTTTATTGTTATTTAATTGTTCTTTTTTGTCGTTTGTGGGGTGTTTTTGATTTATGTAATAAAGGCGCGCCGTCGCTGAAATAAATAAAAATGATGTAGCGCAATAATTAACGTGCGCGGTACGTTATTCCCGTCGAAACAGAAAAAGCGAAGAATAAAAAACGCCTCGTTAGAGGCGTTTCAGCACAATGACTCTCAGCCGATTAATGACTCTTAGCCGATTAATCACTATCAGCCGATTATGGCTTCAGCTGGCGATCCAAAAACTGGATGACTTTCTGCATGATTTCTGGTTGCAGCCAGTAAATGCCACCATGCTCTGCGCCTTTCACCATGTAGTAGGTACTGTCGATGCCGTGGGCTATCAGCGCCTTGTGCAGGATCTCGGTCTGATGGGGTGAAACCACCGTATCGGCGCTGCCGTGCATGATCAAAAATGGCGGCGTGTTCTTGCTGATATAGTTGATGGGGTTAGCGGCGGCGGTTTTTTCCGGGAAGCGGGTGATCGGGCCGCCCTCATTGAACACGGATGTGCCGTTGACCCAGATAGCTTCGGTCGAGGATGGCGACGCGTGTTTCTGCACCACCTTATCCGGGAAGCCTTCACCGACGCGGGTCAGGTCCGACAGGCCGTAGAAATCGATAACCGCCTGTACCTGGCTGCTCTGGTCGAGGTGTTCGCCGCGGTCAAACTGCTTGTTGCCGTTGCTGGTACCGGCGAATGCCGCCAGATAGCCACCGGCGGAAGAACCGAATACCGCCACATGCGCCGCGTCGATGCCGAATTTGCCTGCATTAGCGCGCAGGTAGCGAATGGCGGATTTTACATCTTCCAGCGGGGCGGGGAACATGACGGTCGGCGCCACGCGGTATTCCATGCTGGCGACCACGTAACCCGCTTCCGCCAGTTTCAGCCGTTGCTGGATGTAGTTGTCTTTGTTGGCGTTAATGAAGCCGCCGCCGGTGATAAACAGAACCGCAGGCTGTGGTGATTTCATTTCCGGTTGCAGGATGTCCATTTTCAATGCGACATTGGGGTAGCCGCGCATTGGCACCTGAGCGTAAACCACATCGGAAATCAGTTTAACCGAGGGTTGGCGCGGGGTTATCGTCAGTTCGTGGATAGTGTCTGCTGCCATGGTGTTAGTAATCTGGGAGGCTCCGGCGATCATCACGGAGGATAACAGTATCATCTTGAGCGGTGGGGTGCGCATTGAATATTCCTTAAAAATAATTTTCCAATTATTGTTTCTTGAACAACTTTACTAATAGATAGCTGAACGAGGGAAAAACCAGCGGGCAGGCTACCATGGCTGAGATTAATGCAAATGTGCTTGAACTCACATTTGTATTTTAACAAATTCATATAATTAATATTCGATAAGGTTATAAATAAAAATAATTATGATCAGTATAAAGCGAGCACTTTATTACCATGAGCTGGTGCGAAAAGGGAGTTTTACCCGTGCCGCCAAAGCACTCAATATCTCTCAGGCGTTTCTTTCTCAGGAAATATCCCGGCTGGAACAGGAGCTGGAACGGAAGTTGATTAATCGTACCACCCGTCAATTTGCGTTAACGCCATTTGGCGAAGCATTTGACGAAAAAATCAAGCCGCTGATTCGGGAGTATTATGACGTTGAGCAATTTGTGCAGTCGTACGAGGAGAGTCAGGATGGGGCGCTGATGGTGGGGGTGATTCCCATCTTCAACCGGCTGAAATACTATGATGTCTTCACGTCATTTCAAAAACAGCATCCGAATATCGAGTTATCTTTTATCGATGGCGTCAGCAGTGACCTGTTGGAAAAGGTCAGAAACGCTGAGATTCATGTGTCGCTCTCTACGCCGTTTGATGACTATCTGCAGGACCCGCTGTTCAGTCATACCATTTTTCTGGACGAGAATCTGGTTGCGGTGATGGCGGCCAACCATCCGCTGGCGGATCACCCCAGCCTGACGTTGACTCAACTGGCACAGGAAAGGCCGATTGTGCCGCAGAAGGGGACCGGCGAACATGCGGCGGTATCGGCAGCATTCAGCCGCGCCGGGCTTGAAGAAACCAGCTTTCGTGAGTGCAGCAACCTCGACATCATCATGGATCTGGTGATGCACCACGGCGGCGTGGTGTTTCTGTGTACCTCGGTGGCGACCAGCCTTAAGGGCTACGATATTGTGATTCGTCCGGTGGCAACGCCGATTACCCGCACCTTTGCCGTCAGTTATCTCAAACGTAGCGCGGGTATTCCGGTGGTGCGTCGATTTCTGGACTTCATGGAGCGGAATCACCCCATGTTGCGTGAGTAAAGGTGCATGGCAAGGGAATATGGTTATCGGGCGACGACGAGCGCCGATAACCGTTAACCTAACGCACGATAAGCGTTGGCTTAATGCGAACGGTGTCGCCGTGTTGTGCTTCGCCGCTCAGCCCCCGTTGCAGATGGCGGATCACGTGCTCTACCAACTGTTCCACCGGCTGACGCACCGTGGTTAAGCGGTAACCTTCCCAGGCGGCCTGTGGCGTATCGTCGCAACCTACCACTTTACAGACTGGCACGTTACAGACGGGGCCGTCGTTTAACCTGAGCGCATCCAGTGCGCCAAAGGCCAATGCATCACAGGCGCAAAACACGCCTTCCACCGCCGGGTGCTGTTGCCGTAACCAGCACATGGCGCGGTAGCCGCTGTGGTAAGCATAATCCGGATTATCGGCCACAATCGGTTCCGGCAGACCACGGCTGAGCAGACGCTGGCGAAAACCAGCCAGCCGTTCCAGTGATGCCTGTCCGTCCCGACGACCCGCGATATACGCCAGCCGGGTCAGCCCCTGTGACATCAGGTGGTCGGCTGCCAGTTCGCCCGCCAGCCGGTTGTCGGACAGCACCGCCGTGACGGTTTCACGCTGATCCTCGCGGCCCATCAACACCATCGGCAGCGACAGCTCCAGACAGCGCTCGGTGGTCTCCCGTGACAGACTACCGGCGGAAATGATCGCCGCTTCCACCTGCCACGACAGCGCCTGTTGTAGCCGGGCACGAATGTCATCGTGTTCGGTGACGCTGACCAGCATCGGCACCAGACGGTGTTGTTGCAGAGCCTGCGTCAGCAGATGGAACAACCAGGGCTGGAACGGGTTGTCGAACTCGCCCATCACCACCGCCACGATACCGGAGCCTTGCCGCCTGGAATTGACCAGCGCCCGTGCTAGTGCATTCGGGCGATAGCCCAGCGCATCCGCCGCCGCCAGCACTTTCGAACGGGTTGCCTGGCTGACCTTGTTTGGCGCGGAATAGGTGCGTGACACCGCTGAGGGTGAAACGCCGGCGTAGCGGGCGACGTCAATCGAGGTGATGCGCGTCTTATTCATGCCATGGTCCCTTGATTAGCTGCCAGTAGCCATCGCGGCACTGTGCCCGGTCGCCCTGTTCCGGCAGAAATACGCCGGACGAGCCAGCGATAATCTGTCGCAGTGCCGCTTTTTGCGACTGTTGTACGTGGTACAGGCCCAACGGCGCGCCCGGTTTACGCATCAGTGTTTGTACCTGCGGCCAGTTACCGTGGTAAGGGTTGTCCGCTGACTGCGGTGAAAAACACTCCACCAGCGCCAGATCCGCCTGCGCCAGCAGGGCGGCGCCCGCAGGCGTCAATTGACCGTCGCCGCTGTAGAACAGCGAACCCTGTGCGCTGCTGAGCCACAGTGAACGGTTGGGCACTGAGTGACGGGTCGGTGCGGTCTGACAACGCCACGGGCCTAGTTCGCTCAGGCTCTCGCTGTCTTGCCAGTGCAGGGTAAACAGTGGTTTGGCTGTGGGCCAGAAGGCGAAATCCGCCAGATGCTGCAACTGCGGCAGTTGCTGACGCGGTGCGATAATCGTCAGCGGTGCGGTGCGCCCGCAGGATTCGCACCAGTTAAGCCAGGTCGTCAGGCCGAGTGCGTGGTCGGGGTGCGCGTGGGTCAGGTAGATGGCGTTGAGGTCGTCCGGTGCGCTCTGGCGTTGCCACAGTGCTTGCGGCACGGTCGGACCGCAATCCACCAGCAACTGGAACCCGCGCTCGCTGACCCGTATTGCGGCGTTGACCCGTTGGCTGTCGTAGGCCTCACCGCTGCCGAGAATATCAAGCTCCATAGGCGTTCTCCTGCTGCCGGGTAGTTGGTAAACGTTTACCCTCTGCATCAAACCAGTGACAGCGTTCCGGCATTACCTGCAACGCTAATTCCTGGCCGATACGCGCCGTAGTGCGGCTTTCTACCACCAGCGTGATACCGGGGGAGTGGATAAGGTGACCATGCAGGTGATACTGCGCGCCCAGGTTTTCCACCAGATCAACCTGAAAGGTTGGGACGCCGTCGGCAATCTCAAAGGCATCCGGGCGAATACCGAGAGTCGCGGCACGTTCATCACGCACCAGCCGTTGCAGCCACGGCGACAGGGTAATCCTCGGCGACAACTGAAAAAAGTTCATTTCCGGCGTGCCGATAAACCCGGCGACGAAGGTGTTGGCAGGCTGGTGATACAGCTCTTCCGGCGTTCCCTCCTGTGCGATACGGCCTTCATGCAACACCACGATGCGGTCGGCCAGCGTCATTGCTTCCACCTGATCGTGGGTGACGTAAATCATGGTGGCGGCCAGTTGCTGATGCAGTGCTTTTAACTGCACACGGGTATGGGTGCGGAGTTTGGCGTCCAGATTAGACAGCGGTTCATCAAACAGAAACAGGCGTGGTTTACGCACGATGGCGCGGCCAATCGCCACTCGCTGGCGCTGGCCGCCGGAAAGCGCACCGGGTTTGCGGTTCAGCAACGGTGTGAGTTGCAGCATCTCCGCCACCTGCGCCACTTTCTCTTCAATCACGTGATGCCGTTCGCCCGCCATTTTCAGCGCGAAACCCATGTTTTCCGCTACCGTCATGTGCGGATAAAGCGCATAAGACTGAAACACCATTGCCATTTCCCGCTGTCCCGGCGGCTGGCGCGAGATATCGTCGCCGCCCAGCAGAATCTGGCCGCTATCCTGTGCTTCCAGCCCGGCGATGGTACGCAGTAGCGTTGATTTACCGCAGCCTGATGGGCCGACGAACACCACCAATTCCCCCTGGCGGATATGCAGGTCAATGCCGTGCAGTACCGGCTGACGACCATAGTGCTTGGCGACTTGATGTAATCGTAATTCACTCATCCGCAAGTCCTATTTCTGGCTGACGGCGAAGCCGCGCAGCAAATAACGTTGAACAAAACCCGCCACCAGCAGCACCGGCAGCGAAGACAGCAACCCGATGCCCATCAGTTCTCCCCAGTAGATCTGGTTTTCGGTCATGAAGTTGGCGATAAACAGCGGCAGCGTGAACTGCTGAGGGGTTTGCAGGTACAGCAAGGCGAACAGAAATTCGTTCCACGCCATGATCAGGGTGAAGATCGCCGTAGCGACCAGACCGGGGGCGCACACCGGCAGCACGATGTAACGCAGCCGACGCCACAGCCCGGCACCGTCCATCGCCGCCGCTTCTTCCAGCGACAGCGGCACGTCGCGGATAAAACTGAGCAACATCCAGATGCAAAACGGCAGGGTATAGACCTGATAAGCCAGCATCAGTCCGGCCAGACTGTTGAGCAGATGCAGCGATTTGAGCAACGAATACAGCGGAATAGCCACCACCATTGGCGGCATCATCTTGATCAACAGCACCAGCAGCAGGAACAGGCTGTCGAGCCGCGCCGGAAAGCGGTGGCGCGCCAGCGTATAGGCGGCCATAAACCCGGTCAGCAGCGATAGCGCCGTGGCACCCGCCGCGACCCACAGGGTATTAAACAGCCGTGCGACGGCGCCGTTCTCCAGCAGGCTCTTGAGGTGCGTGAGCGTCCACTGTTGCGGCCAGAACGGGCTGCTAAGGCTGGTGAATTCGGCGGTAGACTTAAACGCCGCCGCTACCATCCACAGGATCGGTAAGGTGAAAAACAGTAACGCGATAGCCAGCGCCAGGGCACGTAGTGCCGTCAGCCAGTAACGGAGTCTCATGCCGTTTTCCCTCCACGCAGTAACTGCCAGGCGTAGATAAGGCTCATGGCGGCGGCGAACAGCAACATGATGACCGCCCCCGCGCTGGCGAGTCCCAGATTAAAAAACTTGAAGCCTTGCTGATAGATGTACAGCGACAGGGTTTCGGTCGCATAACCGGGGCCGCCGCCGGTCAGGGCGTACACTTTGTCGAACAGCTTGAAGGTGTCGATGGAGCGCAGCAGCAGCGCCAGCATCAGCGGCTGGCGGATCAAGGGCAGCGTGACGTACCACAGCCGTTTCCAGCCATTGGCGCCGTCGCTCTCGGCCGCTTCCAGCACGTCTTTGGGGATGCCCTGCAACCCGGCGAGGATTATCAGGCAAGCCATCGGCGTCCACTGCCAGATATCCACCAGCATCAGCGACCACAGCGCCAGATGCGGGCTGGACAGCCACGGCTGCGGCATCAGCCCCAACGCGGTCAGGCAATTGTTCAGCAGACCAAAATCGTAATGAAACCACACGCGCCAGATAGCCGAGCACACCAGCGTGGAGATCATCATCGGGTAAATCAGCAGGCTCAGCACCCACTGGCGACCGGGAAAATGGCGGTACAGCAACAACGCCAGTGCCAGCCCCAGCAGCACCTGAAGCAACGAACTGCCGAACGAGAACAGCAGGGTATTTTTCAGGCTGGTGGTGAAGAACCAGTCGGCGAACAGCTGGCGGTAATTTTCCAGCCCTACCCAACTGCGGCTGGCAGCGGCGTAATCCACCTTGCTGAAGGAGTAAAGCAACATCTGGCCGATAGGATAGAGCGTCAGTAGTAGCAACAGCAAGGCGGCGGGCATCAGCAGCAGCCAGCGTTGCCAGCGGGAATCAAAATGCATGGGGTGTCCTTGAGTGGGCAGGCCGTAGCCCGCCCGACAACGGTGGTTTCTGTGCTGGTTACTTCAGTACCTGCGCAATCTTCTGATTGGCCTGCTGTAACGCCACTTGTGCCGGCATCTGATCCATCAACGCCAGTTGCAGGTAGTCGCCGAGGATGCTTTCCACTTCCTGCCAGTTGCGAATGCGCGGACGCGCCTTGCCCGCTTCCAGCGCCGCCAACTGTGCCGGATACCAGCGGTATTTCTGCACCACTTGCGCATCCTGATAGACGCTGCGACGGGTTGGCGGCAGTCCCAGTTCCAGCGCCAGCGCTTTCTGGTTTTCCGCGCTGGTGAGGTAGCTCAGAAACTGCTGTGCCAGTTCGCTATGCTGGCTGTTTTTGGCGATAGCCATCTGCCAGATACCCAGCATCGGCGACGGACCGGCGTTCTGCCCCGGTGCCGGTTGCAGCGTCATTTTGCCGACCACTTTGGATTTATCTGCGTCGTCCAGCGTCGAAGCCCAGGCTGGCCATACTTCGATCGCCATCGCCGCTTTACCTTGCTCCATCGCCTGACGGACATCGGCGGCGTTGTACACCTCAACCCCGGTCGGCGCGAAGGCTTTCAGCGCCTTGAGGGTATTGAGTGCCTGTAGTGCTTGCGCAGAGTCCAGCGAGGCTTTGCCATTGGTGACCACATTGCCGCCGTAGGCCCACAGCATCGGCATAAAGCCGGACACAATCGGGTTGCCCTTCATGCCGCGGAACACCACGCCGGAGACGCCTGGCTCCTGCTGTTGCAGGGTTTTGGCATCGCTTAATACGGCATCCCAGCTGGCGGGCGCTTTGAGCTGGTGTTTATCGAACAGGTCCTGGCGATAAGCGAACATCGCCACGTTGCCGACTACCGGCAGGCTGTACGCCGAGCCGCTGTTTTCCGGCACGCGCGAGACATTCAGTACCGCAGGAATGAAGTCGCTGCTTTGCAGGCTTTCCGGCAGTGGTTGCAGCCAGCCGTTACCGGCGAATTCCGGACTCCAGCTGTCGTCCATCAACATCAGGTCGTAGGATGAGGCGTTTTCCCGCAGGGAAATCACCAGTTTTTCATACAGGTTGGCGTAGGGCAGTTTCAGCAGTTCGATCTGCTTGCCAGGGTGCTGTTGCTGGAAACGGGCCAGCGTGCTGTCGAGTGCTTTGCCGTAAACGTCATCGCGTCCGGCGATGACCAGGTCGGCAGCCTGCGATGCCATGCTGCAGGCCAGACCGGCGGCGAGCAGCAGGCGGGAAAAGGAGTGTTTGCTGTGTGAACCAGTGGTGTTGCCAGATGTATTTTTGCCAAACATATTTTTGCCAAACATAGTGAGCGCCTTTTGTCAGGAGTGCATACGTTTGCACAGGCGTTATCTTTGGCGATGAGAATGACAGAAACATGAAAGCCGTATGAATAATCTGAGATGCGGTGATGAAAACGGGAAGCCGAAGCCCGGCTTCCCGGAAAACGGTCAGGCTTTTTTCGGCAGACGAGCGAAACTTACCATCAACTGGATGCCGTTAATCACGACCAGCATTGCAGTCACCATAAACACCCAGCGGTAACCCAGCGTGGCGGAAACGGTAGAGCCGAGCAGCGGCCCTACCACGTTGCCAAGATACATACAGGATTGGTTATAACCGAAAATGCGCCCGGTGACCTGCTGGCTGCTGTATTTCACCAGCAGCGCCTGTACGGCAGGCATCAGCGCGCCATCGGCGAACCCCAGCGCGAAGCGCAACAGACCGAGCTGGACCGAGCTTTGCACCGCCGACATCAGGAAAAACAGCAGTGCGCACAAAAACAGCGCCACGATCAACACCCGTTGAGAGCCAATGCGGTCCCCTAAGCGGCCAAGACGAGGGGCTGATAACAGCGCAGACACCCCCGGCACGGCGGCGATAACGCCGCTGATAAAGGCGATGTTATCCGTGCTGGGAGTGAGGTCACGGATAAACAGCGTCAGGATTGGGCTGATGGAACCGTTCGCCATCTGAATCATCATCGTGGTGAAGCACAGGCTGATAATCAGTAGCGGATAAGGCAGCGAGGCGAATACCGCCCGGCCACTGAGCTGTGTTTTTTTACTGACGGTAATCGCGTTTTCGCGGATGGCGAACAGCGTAATCAGAAAGCAGATAAACAGCATGGCGGAGGTAACGAAAAACACCATGCGCAGGCCGATGGTATCGGCCATGAAACCACCGAGTAATGGGCCAATCAGCACGCCTGCCACCTGCCCGGTGGATAGCGTGCCTAGCGCCCAGCCGCTGCGATTGCGCGGCACCTGCGAGGCAATCAGCGCCATGGCGTTAGGAATGTAACCGGAGGTCAGCCCCATCAGTGCACGCAGCATGAACAGTTGCCAGACATTGGTCGCCATGCCTTGTAGCCCCATGATCAGCGACATGCCGAGCGCAGCGCGCAGCAGCATCAGCTTGCGGCCTTTGCGATCAGCCAGACTGCCCCATATCGGCGCAACAATGGCTGAAACCAAAAATGCCGAACTGAACACCAGTCCTGACCATAAATTAAGGGCTGTGTGATCGCTGACGCCGAGATGTTCGATATAGAGCGGCAGGAACGGCAATATCTGACTCATGGCCATGCCGGTAAAAAAGCATCCCAGCCAGGCGGAGAAAAGGTTGAGTTTCCAGGTTTCCATAGGGCAGGTTTTACATCGTCAGTGAAAGGGTGGGGCGCCCCCCGCGGCAGTGCCGCACTGAATGACGCGGCATGACTAGTATGGCGGCTTTTGTCTTAGCCGGGAAATAATTTTATAGATCAAAGAATAATCCAAACCCGGTTATTCATATGCTTTTGGTTGCAACGACGCTGCACAGGATTAACCGGTTGACCAGGTTGCATTGCGGGGTAAATCGGGAAGGTCAGAGTATCATATGATGTTTTTGTGATTTGAATCACAAAAACATTGCGCTGACATTCAACAAAACGTACAATCTTTTACCAGAAAGTTCACAAATTCTCTCGTCAACCAAGGTGATCAACATGCGTAATTTACTGAAAAAACTTCTGGTCGCTTATATCAATGCCTATAAAGACATCCCGCTGGGTGGTATGCATTAATTGCTCTGAGCAGATCAGAATTAAACAGAAGGCCGCTATGACAGCGGCCTTCTTGTTTTCGTTGGGTATGAACATATTCATCTTATGTATATGCTCCTGGGTTATTGCGTTATGGTCGGACGCAGCGTTAACACGCGCGTTTTGCTACTCTCGCTTAAATGGCTAATAGATAGGCATGATGTTTGATATTATCAATCCCAACAACTACAACAGGCTATGCTTACAATGTCACCAGTTCTCAACGATAGCGGGAGTTTTGATATGGCGATTATTCCTATGTCATATAGCCCTGCCACTATGGCGCGGGAATACCGGAAAATTGGCGAAACGAGTGTAAACGGTCGAGCTGTGGATATTTATATTCACAATGATCAACACCATGCCGTTGCCATATATGGCGAACCCGATGACGTTGCTGGTGATTTACGGCATGTTGTGGTAGCAAAGATTGACCTGAAATCCCGTAACAGCGACGATGAAACCGAAACCATTCTGGCTGTCATCGGTTATTACGAGAATCTGCAGCCGATGAATGCGCATTCTGCGCAGGTTGAAGGCGTGATTGTCACCAAGCGCGAACGAAATGCCAATGTCGCCAGTGCTATGTATAAAGCACTCATTAATGACGGTATTGTGCTGGTAAGTGATAACCTTCAATTCCCTGGCGGGAAGGCATTGTGGGCGCGTATGGCACGTAAAGAGATTGGCATTGATGTGTTTGTGTTTGACTCAGAACGGCGTGCTTTCTGGCCGTATGATGGTGAACGTGTCCGATACGATGGACACAGTATCCCGGAGAGCGACATCTGGAGCCTTGCGCCGAATGAATCACGAAAAGGGGTCGTACTGGTGGCTGAACGCAAACGAGACAAATCAGCAGCCTGATGTAACTTCAACCTACGTAAACGTGCAATATTTACCTTGTGATAGTCTGAAGGCCGCTATGACAGCGGCCTTTTCATGTTTTTCGGTTTTGATTCACCTTGCTTTTACTTCATTTTGATGTGGTGAGCGGCTCAATGCCTGTGCAATCGCCTTACCCAGCGCCGCCGTGCTGCCGCTGCCGCCAAGGTCTCGTGTTAACGGTGCATTTTCCGGCCCTTGTTCCAGCACACGTTCAATTGCACTGAGTACCGCCGCGCTGGCGTCGTAATGACCCAGGTGTTCCAGCATCATCGCCCCGCACCAGATTTGACCGATAGGGTTGGCGATGCCTTTGCCGGCGATATCTGGCGCTGAGCCGTGTACCGGCTCAAACAGGCTGGGGAACGTGCGGTCCGGATTGATGTTGGCCGACGGCGCAATGCCGATGGTGCCGGTACAAGCTGGGCCAAGGTCGGACAAAATATCGCCGAACAGGTTGCTGGCGACCACCACGTCGAACCAGTCCGGGTGCAGCACGAAGTTGGCGGTAAGAATATCAATGTGGTATTTGTCCACCTTCAATTCCGGATAGTGGGTACCCATTTCGGCGACGCGGCTGTCCCAGTAAGGCATGGTGATGGCGATGCCGTTGGATTTTGTGGCTGAGGTCAGGTGTTTTTTCGGGCGTCGCATCGCCAGTTCATAGGCGAATTTGAGGATGCGATCGACGCCGACACGGGTCATCACCGTTTCCTGAATCACCACTTCGCGTTCGGTGCCGGCGAACATCTTACCGCCGACGCTGGAATACTCGCCTTCGGTATTTTCACGCACGATGTAAAAGTCGATATCACCGGGTTGGCGGCCAGCCAGCGGTGCTTTCACACCCGGCATCAGGCGGCAGGGGCGCAGATTGACGTACTGGTCGAATTCACGGCGAAATAACAGCAGCGACTGCCACAGCGACACATGATCCGGCACCACTTCCGGCCAGCCCACTGCACCGAAGTAGATGGCATCGAAGCCTTTGAGCAGCGCAAACCAGTTATCCGGCATCATTTTGCCGTGCTGGAGGTAGTAATCGGCGCTGGCGAAATCAAACCATTCCCACTCCAGCTTGAGATTAAACAGCTCGGCAGTACGGCTCAGTACCCGTACCCCTTCTGGCATCACTTCCTTGCCGATGCCATCGCCGGGAATAACGGCGATACGGTAATGTGGTTGAGACATGACAACTCCTGAACGTTTTTTTGAACGATTGCACTCGGATAACAGAGAGTGTATTTACTCTATTTGGTGTAAACAATTTCGCTTCCGGTAAAGGCATTGTTGAATAAAAGAGAAGAATAAATGCGTTCAATCGATGATTTGTTGTTCTTCAGCCGCATCGCCGCGCTCGGTAGCCTGACGGCGGTGGCGCGTGAAAGTGGTCTGTCGCTGCCGGCTGTCAGTAAGCGTTTGACGCAACTGGATCAACGGCTGGGGGTGCAACTGATCAGGCGTACTACCCGACGGCTGGATTTGACGCCGGAAGGGCAGTTATACGCTGACGGTGCGTTGCCGATTTTGCATGAAATAGAGGAACTGGAAAGTCAGGTGCGCCGTAACCAACTGACGCTGCGCGGACGGTTGACCGTGAATGCATCGTTCGGTTTCGGGCGCCGGCATATCGCGCCGCTGATTTCCGAATTTGCCCGCCTGCACCCGGAACTGGAAGTGCAGTTGCAGCTCACCAGCCAGCCACTCAATATGCTGGATGCCGGTGTCGATATTGATATTCGCTTCGGTGCACCGCCAGACTCCCGATTGGTCGCACATCGGTTAATGGCAAACCCGCGAGTACTGTGTGCCTCACCCGTGTATCTGGCACGTTGTGGTACACCAAAGACAGTGGCTGACCTTGCCGACCACAATTGTCTGGTGTTGCGTCAGTATGAGAGCGATTACGGCTTATGGCGTTTTTATCGTGATGGCCACGAGTTTACCCATCGCGCTTTCGGCAATCTTTCCGCCAACGATGGCGAGGTGATCATGCGCTACGCGCTGGACGGGCACGGCATTATTTTGCGTTCGTTGTGGGATGTGCGCCCCTGGCTGGTCAGCGGTGAACTGGTGGCGCTGTTGCCGGATTACATCATGCCGGAAGCGGATATTTACGCGGTTTATCAGCAGCGTCGGCATGTACCGGCGCGTATTTCGGCGTTTATCGCCTGGTTGAAACAGTATTTACCGCAAGGTGAGGGGCTGCGCCTCCCCGACGATGGAGAGGCGCAGGGCATTACTGACGAACCAGACGACCGGTAGCGGCTTCAGTTTCGAAGTCGCTGCGGAACGGGTTAATGTCCAGACCGCCGCGACGCGTATAACGGGCGAACACGGTCAATTTTTCCGGCTGGCAGTAACGTTTGAGGTCATTGAAGATGCGCTCAACGCACTGTTCGTGGAATTCATTGTGCTGGCGGAATGAGATCAGGTAACGCAGCAACGCTTCCTGGTCGATTTGCCGGCCTTCGTATTTGATGACCACGCTACCCCAGTCCGGCTGGTAGGTAACCAGACAGTTGGATTTCAGCAGGTTGGAGCACAGCGTTTCGCTAACGTGCGGCGCATTATCACGCACCGCGTGCTGCAAATAATCGGGATTGAAGCCGTAATCGTTCACTTCGATATCCAGCTCGTCAATGTTGATGCCGGGCAGGGTGTCGATCTGTGACGGATAGCCGGTCAGCCCTGGGTACAGCGTCACCTTGACGTCGCCGTTGGCGGCGGCGGACAGATCCTTGATTAACGTGGCGTGTACTTCGCCGATATCCTGAAAACGGGTCTGGTTGAAGCTGTTAAGATACAGCTTGAATGATTTGGACTCGATCAGGTTTTCCGAACTGGCCGGGATGATGAATTCGGCGATGCCCACCAGCGGTTTTCCCTTACGGTTGAGCCACGACAGTTCGAAGGCGGTCCACAAATCGTAGCCGTCAAACGGCAGGGCTGACCCGGTCAGGCCGATAAGGTCACGGCCACGAGCGCGCGGCAGCGCTTCCAGCAGTGTCGGGTCGTATTTGTCCGGGTAGCTGGAGCGCACCCCCAGATGGGTAATGCTATCGTGTTCTGTAATATGCATATCGCTCAGTTCCTTGCTGGTACGGGTACGGCATGAATGTATTTTCTGAACAGCCTGCGGGTACCGTAAATAGGGCCGACGCCCAACACCGCATACACCACTTTGATCAGAAATTGTGACAGGATCATGGTGCGGATCACGTCAAAACTCAGCACATTATAAAACGCAATGATACAGAAAATCACACTATCGACGGCAGAGGCGGTAACGGTGCTGGTGATCACGCGGATGAACAAATAGCGGGACTTGGTCATGATCTTGATTTTGTGCAGCACCCAGGCATTGATGTTTTCAGAGATCAGGTAAGCCAGCGATGAGGCGACCAGCACGGACATGATGCTTTCAGTTATGCCATTGTACGTTTTCCCAAATTCCCATTCCGGCAGGCTGGGAATCAGGCTGGTGCACCACAAGCTGAGCACAAAGAACAGGTTGGAGAAGAACGCGACGTAAATGGTACGCCGGGCAAGACGTAATCCGTAGAATTCATTGAGGATATCTACCAGTATGAAGGTGAAGGGATAGATAAATATTGCGACTGGAACCACCATGTTCAGCGAGGGGATGAAAATGGGTTTGGAACCGGCGACGTTCGAAAAAATATAGATGACGCTTAACATCACCGTGATCAGAAGGTAGGCATACCAGGAGCGTTCGTTCCTGTCGCTGATGTCATAGGCGGTAGTGATGTCTTTGCCGGCGTAGAGCTTTTTGTACAATGCATTAAGTTCGTGCCGACTCAGATCATCAGAGATTTCGCTATCAACCAGCTCCTTGAGATCCATGTGGATCATCTTGCCGGTCGATAACACCATGATATTAGCGGACAACTCGCCGCTGTGGTTGAACCCCAGCAGCTTGAACTTCTTGTTTGCATCCATTTATATCCTTTCCTCTATATCCTTTCCTCTATGATATAACCCAGCAGGATGGTGTCCTCCGGGCGCTTTTTGTCCGCTATGTCCAGCGAATCCGGGGTTTCGATGAAAAATCCCGCAGCAGGAGAGTGGCAGAGCATCGGCGTATTGGGTACCAGCGCCGGCGGCCTACGGATGAGCAGCAACGCGCCGGGATTGAAGATATCACCAATCGGTGATTCGACCTTCACCGCCACCATGTTGGCTTCTTCTGCGAAAAACCAGGTTAATGGATATTGAACCACTAACTGGCCAATCTTGTGTTGCCGTACTGATAATAATTGTGACTGTGGGATAACAGGAATTGCCGCCGGATTTTTGTTCCCGTCAAAAGAGATGGTGTTGTTCAGACGTTCAACCTTTTCCAGATCGTAATCTTCAATTTCCTCGCAGGACACGCCGAAGAAGTCGGAGATGCGATTGATGGTAGATTGCTGAACCTTATTGACCCTACCTTCAAGAATTTTGTAGATAGTGGTACGTGTTACACCTGTACGATTAGAAAATGAGGCTTTGGTTTCGCCTCTGGTACGCATCAGATATTCAATATTTTTAATGATATTGGTTTTGCGCTGAGCATTGGTTGTTTTCATGGGCGTCCCTTCTCAGGTCAGTTCTCAGACAGGTTCATCTTACGATAACGCGTTAGTTTCACCTATCCCCATCAGGTAGAAAAAGTTAGCTATCCTGGCGTGTCGTGGGCGGTTGAGACGGGAAAAAACGAGAGAAATCGTATGGATTTATTCAGTGGATTGTTGGTTCCTGTAAGGGAGCTATGAAAAATGAACATTAAAGATCATAATTTGTATATTAATTTGTTGACTTGCCTGTTTTTATTGCTATAAGGTTTAATGAAATTAATTAATGTGCATAACGCGAATAATCGCTAATAACCATAAGATATAATTAAATAGACTAATTATTGTTTCTGACGTCACTGACGTAAATAGTCATACATCCGACACCAGGGAACCGAGAACGGATGTGTTATCGCTTCAGGGAGGCGTAGAAAATACGCCGTATTTTCCCTTTTATGACGCTGCGCTTATGCGCAGCGTTTTTGTTTTATTAGCTTGCTGGTATGATTTTTTCCTCTGGTTCCAGCGTGATATCACTGTTGCCATATGGCAGCGGCGCGAAGATGAGTACCGTTTGTTGATTCTGGCGCTGCGTGGCTGCGTCTGGGCAATTGTCGGTATAATGTGGCGAAATGTGGTTAATGTTATTAAAAATCAACACACTATATCGATAAACAATTGAATAACACCCTTGCGGCGTTTTTCGTTATTATGCATTTCTCTCAAACCTGTACCTGATAGGCGCTATGGAACGTTTTCTGGAAAATACGATGTACGCTGCACGGTGGCTGCTGGCTCCGGTTTATCTGGGGCTGTCGCTGGGATTACTGGCGCTGGCTATCAAATTCTTTGAAGAAATCTGGCTGGTTCTGCCGAACATTTTTTCCATTGAAGAATCTGATTTGATCCTGACACTGCTGTCACTGGTGGATATGACGCTGGTGGGCGGGCTGCTGGTCATGGTGATGTTTTCCGGCTATGAAAACTTTGTATCGGCACTGGATATCGGCGAGGACAAGGAGAAACTGAACTGGCTGGGAAAAATGGATGCCAGTTCGTTGAAAAACAAGGTGGCGGCCTCGATCGTGGCAATTTCGTCCATCCACTTGCTGCGGGTGTTTATGGATGCCAAAAACGTGCCGGACAACAAGTTGATGTGGTATGTGATAATCCACCTGACGTTTGTGTTGTCTGCTTTTGTGATGGGCTATCTGGACTGGCTGTCTCGTCACGACCATCATGCCCATCACGGTGCTGATAACGCTCACGATAAGCATTGATGAAAACGGTATGTTGATATGAAGCGCCCCCGACCACCGGGGGCGTTTTTTCTTCCGCCGCGTTTTTTCTGCTTATCGTAAGTGGCTTCAGAGTGCGATCACGTCCACCAGACAACTCATGGCGTTGGGGCCCTGGGTTAACGGTGATGTGCCGATATCGTGGGTCAGCACGTTGGCATTGCCGGACTGTTCCACCGCGTGCCATTGCGCCTGACCGAAACCCGGATCAAACCAGGCGCCGGTCGCCATGATCACTACCCCCGGCGTGACGCCGTCGGTCACCTCCACCCCGGCGTAAATGCGTCCGCGTTCATTACGTACTTCCACCCTCTCACCGTGGTGAATGCCGCGCACGGCGGCGTCCTGAGGGTGCATGTACAGGGTTTCGTGTCCGGCAGTTTTGTTGGCGGCGACGTGCGGTGTGCTGCCGAGCTGGCTGTGCAGCCGATCAGCCGGCTGGATGGAGATAAAGTGCAGCGGCCAGCGTTGTGTGGCTTCAGCGCCCAGCCATTCCACCGGTGGCTGCCATTGCGGGTGCGGCGCGAAATCCGGGTAACAGTAATCGGCGATGGTGCTGCTGAATAGCTCGATTTTACCGCTGGGTGTGTTGAGCGGATGAGCCGTCGGGTCGCGGCGGAATGCGTCGAAAAACACGAACGGTTGGTCATCCATCGGAATATCTACGTACCCTTGTTGCCAGAAACCGTCAAAATCAGGCCATGCTTCGCCGGCACGGCCCTGACGTTCCCGACAGGCAAGGTACATTGATTCCAGCCACTGCCGCTCGGTACGGCCTCCGTGGGTGAATGTTTCACCGTAGCCCAGACGCTGGGCCAGTTCGCTGAAGATGTCGTAGTCATGGCGGGCCTGATGCTGCGGCGCAATCGCCTGATGCATGGCGAACACGAAACGGTCACGTGAGGAACCGCCGATATCGTTTCTTTCCAGCGAACTGGTGGCAGGCAGCACGATATCGGCCATCTGCGCGGCGGCAGTCCAGACGATATCCTGCACGATGACCGTATCCGGGCGCTGCCAGCCTTCCACCAGTCGGTTGAGCTGCTGGTGATGGTGGAACGGATTGCCGCCGGCCCAGTGAATCAGATGGATATCGGGGTAAGTACGCTGCTCGCCGCAGAAGGTGTAGGCTTCGCCGGGGTGCAGCAACATGTCGGCGATACGTGCGACCGGAATCGACTGGCCGGGATTGGGAACGGAGGGCGACGCGGGCGCGGGCGATGTCATGCGCTCGTTGCCGACGCTGTTCATCGAACCGTGACCAAAAGAGAAGCCGCCGCCGGGTAATCCTACCTGGCCGAGCATGGCGGACAGCGCAATCATCATCCAGTAAGGCTGCTCGCCACGATGGGCGCGTTGTACTGAATAAGAACAGGTAATAAAGCTGCGTATGCCGATCAACTGCTGAGCCAGTTTTTCGATGCGTGCCGCCGGGATACCGGTGATGGCGCTGGCCCATTCCGGGGTTTTGGCGATGCCGTCGCTGCGGCCAGTGAGATAATCGCGCAATTGCGGGTAACCGACACAGTGGCGTGCAAGAAAATCGTGATCTTCCGCGTCCCGTCGTTGGATCTCGTAGCCCAACGCCAGCATCAGCGCCACGTCGGTATTTGGGCGGATAGGAATCCACTCTGCGTTGACGAACGCCGGGCAGTCCTCCCGCATCGGGCTGATGTTGATAACCGGAATGCCGCGCGCTACCAGTTTCTCAAGCGCCGGTTTTAGCGTGTGATGCCCGGCACCGCCGGAAGCTACCTGAGCGTTTTTCAGCGCCAGTCCGCCAAAGGCAATGAACAGCTCACAGTGATCCGCCACGCTACGCCACTCAGTGACTTTGCCGGTCAACGGGTGGAAAGTGCCTATCACATATGGCAGGAAAAATTGCGCGGCTCCCCAACTGTAATTGCCGGTCTGGTCTACTGCGCCGCCGCCGGAGAAATAGAAACGCCGCACTTGTGAGCGGGCATGATGAAAACGTCCGGCGGAAGACCAGCCATATGACCCGGCGAACAGGCCGTCAGCACCGTAGCGATCACGTACCCGGCGGTTTTCTTCCGCCACCAGATCCAACGCCAGATCCCATTCCACCTCGATGAATGGTTCCTTGCCGCGCAGCGTGCGGTCGCTGTGTTCGCGTTTCGCAAGCCAGGAGCGGCGCACCGCCGGTTTGCGAATACGCTTGTCGGAATAGACCAGTGGTACGATGGAATCAAGCATGGGCGACGGGTCTGGATCGCTGGCAAACGGTTCGCAGCGGATAAGCCGACCGTCCTCAACGACTGCGGTGAATGCGCCCCAATGGGCGAGATGTGGATAACGCTTGATTGTCATAACATCCTCGGTGGGCAGGCTGTGCCTGTATAGATGAGGGCTAACCTATTAGGTAGCCTGTTATTTATTTGCCATCATACAAGTCTGCTACGGAGCAGACCAGTCAGCTCTTATTCCAATCAGACATGTGTTATATCGGGCCATAACGGTGTTATTTCCGGGCTGTGATACAGTCTGACGGAGGCTTCGCTCTCGATTGGCATGGCTACCAGAGCAAGCCGCGGTCATGACAGCAGCTTGCTCACACTACTGTCATGCACCAGCAGTACCTTGCTCGAAAGGAGTGAATCAGGAGGAGAACGCAATGAATTATGTGCAGGAAATGCGCCAGCTGATTGGGCATCGTCCGTTAATGCTGGCAGGATCTAACGTGATTGTGCTAAACGCGTGCGGACACGTATTGCTACAGCATCGGCTGGAGGGCTTTTGGGGGTTACCCGGTGGTTTGCTGGAGCTGGGCGAGTCGCTGGAGGAGGCGGCGATCCGGGAGGTGCGCGAAGAAACCGGCTTGCAACTGAACTCACTCGATTTTCTGAAAATGTTCTCTGGTCCCAGGCACTTTTTTACCTTACCGAATCAGGACCAAATCTACGTCATCACGGCCTTGTATGTCTCCCGTGACTGGCAGGGAGATATCGTGGTAGATAAAACTGAATCGCACGATGTACGTTTCTTCGATCTTCAGGCGTTACCGACACTGGGTGATGAGTACCGCGACTATCTTGAGTATTTTTTGTCATTACCATCATCGCCGCGTTAGCGTACGGACAGCGTTTACCGATATACATCCCGGTTATTGGAGAAACATCAGGATGTCGCCTCATCGTGTTTATTGGTTTTTCTGAGGCGGACATACCTGAGTGCCGAATGAAGATCGCTGACGAAAAAATCACGAACATGTGAGTGAAATTCACACATCAATCAGTACGGTGGTAAAGACCCTAAACGCCTTGACAGTCAATCTGTTGCTCGCATAGGGTGGAAACGACAATGGCGGTTGACGGGCCACGTTCTGCCAGCCGACGCTAACGGCGGCTTTAGCTTTACACATAGCCATAGCCTGACGTATTCGGTACGAAAATAATAAATTAAGGTGCTGCAACATGAGTCTTCTGACGACGTATCTGGGCAAACAGGTGCTGGGGGTGCTGGCCTGTTACCAACAAGGAAATGTGGTAATTCATATTTGCGGGGTTTATCCGCGTGCCGACAACAGCCTGCGGGTGTTTTTCCCGAAAGGACATGAGCTGACGGTAGGGGATTTAGCGACGGTGCACCTTGATAATCGCACCGGTGTTGATGAGTTTGACGCCAATATTTCTGTATATCGTGCGTCGTATAAAGGCCGGGTCGTCAGCGTGGATGAAGACTGGGTGATTCTGGCGCCGCGCGAATGCCAGTTGCTGCATGGCTTCACGCCGGTCGTGGATATTCGTGAGCCGGGCTATGTGTTCCCAACCGATAATCGGCCTGAACGACCCGTGCCGTTTACATCGATGACCGCACTGCCGGATACCGAGCGTAAAGATTTTACCAATAAAGTCGGTGTGTTGGTGACGATGGCGGAGCAGCAGCCGCATACCACGGTACTGGCGTTTCTCTCCTCCGTCGAGGACGATATTTTCCTGATTACCTTTCCGGAAACGTTCAAATCCAAACTGCTTAAACGTAACCCACACTGCTTTTTCGCTATGGATGAGCGCTCACATTACACTTTTGAGCGTTCAATCGAATGGAATTACACCCTGATTGAAGGTGATGCGCATCTGATTGACCCGGCGACGCCGTTATTTGAAGAAGTTCGTCATGCGTTCATCAATAAGAACCCGTGGGAAATGGCGTTTTTCCTGCGGCCCAATCTGGAGATGTATCACATTAAGAGCAGGCAACTGGTTTGCCCTGGCTCCCGCCAGCCTATCAATGAGGCGTGAAATATCCTTGCCTGATAACTCATACGCCCTGCCAATTGCAGGGCGTTATTTTAATGATTGCCGAGGCAATCATTAAAACATTATTTTTGCTTTAGAATGGGTTCGGTAACTGTTTTATAAGCAGCAGGTTATCTATTTTCAATCCGATTTGTAATACGGTGTCGGATTAATATTATCCGTTACGCTGTTTCATTTTTGTATTTCTTTCTTTGCGGGAATGTTTTTTGCGGCAGCTGTTTTTTGTCGGTTATTATCGAAAAGATATTTCTTTACTGGTCGATACTAAACAGATTTATCGATACAAAGCGGATTAATGAGTAGTAAAACGCGGGAAGATGGTCTGATTTAATCTGTACTTGCCCTGCTATCTCCGGCGGTGACAGCAGGGCTGGGTGGTGAACGAGATTATTTAAAATCTACCGTCATCAGTTCTGGCACACTGTACTGGCGGGTGGTTTCCACACACTTATCCACGTATTCAGTAAAGCGCGGCGGGTTTTTCATGCCCAGTTGCAGCAGTTTGCGGTTACTGAACTTCACGTTTAACTGGGCAAACGAACCGTACAGACGCATCGCACGCAGCATCAGGCGCTCGTTGCAAGGTCCGTATAGATCGCTGAAGCTGCTGCGCAGCTTGATAAGATCGTGATAACTCACCTGGCGGTAGTCTTCCCCCATAGGAGGACGCGACGCTGCCAGTGCCATTGCCTGGTCCACTTCGCTGAAACTTACGCTGGAAGCTTCGCCGGCGGAAATATGGTAGATATCATTAACCGCCTGTTCTGAGTTCAGCAGCATCAGGATTGCTTCAGCGCAGAAATCCACCGGGATGACGTCGATTTTGTCATCAAGCGAGCACATGAATCTCTTCAGTTTCATCGCCATTTCGAACACCCAGTAGATGCTGCTGGAAGGCTTACAGCCCAGACGCGAATGGCCGACGATAATAGACGGGCGCACAATCAGTAGCGGCATGGACGGACAGTGCTCACGCATCAGGTTTTCAATGGTAGCTTTGGACAGGGTGTATTCGACGATGTGCGATTTTTCCGTATCCAACTGGCCGCATTCCACCACCACCTGGTCTTGATCCGGTACGCAGGACATTGCAGTGCCGACCTGAATGAATTTACGCAGTGATTTAACCTGGCTCATGCGTTTGGCAAACGCCAGTGTGCCTTCTACATTCACTTTCCAGATCAACGGATTATTGCCAAAAGAGGCAATTGCTGCGCTGTTGATGACATGCGTGATGCTATCCAGTGCTGGATGCTGAAGGAAAGAGGCAGGTTCGGCCAAATCGCCAATAATAATATTATCTTGTGTTAAACGAGATAATGATAATTCCGAAATATCAAATTTACGCAGGTTATTTAAGATTCGTTCAAGACCATCTTGTTTAGTCTCAGCTCTGACCAGCATAAATATATTTTCAATCTGCTTGTCCTGAAGCGCTTTTTCCATAATCGCACCGCCCAGGAAACCGGTGGCCCCGGTGATGAGGATTTTTTTCATAATGTTAAGACCATTTTATGTAAAGGGTAGTGTTGTATGAATCGCACTCAGGTACAACGGTGACATTCTATTTCATGAGGTTCCAGGTTTTCAATTTCATAATCAACATTTCTCGTTCTGTTGTCTCTCTGTTTAGCTTTTTTGTGCTGTTGTGATTTTTTCTAATTATTTATTTTTATTCAAATATTAAGTGGAATTTTCAATTGTCACCGGCCAAATGATGGGGGTGGGGGAAACGCATAGACAGCAAAAAATAATGGTGGATTAAGGTAAATATGAAATGTCTTTTAATGGATATACCCGTCATACTTCAAGTTGCAGGTGTGTTGGCGGCGTTCGCTCACCCGAATCACTTACCTGAGTAAGCTCATCGGGATGAAATGAGAGACATCTTGTCTCTCACCGGAGGCCAGCCGTTGGCTGGTCAAATTCGTTCCCAACGAATTTGTCACTCCCTTGCCGCCTTCCTGCAACTCGAATTATTTTGGGTATAAAACCTGGCAGAACATACCAGACGAAGTCGCTATGTGCAGGAACCCCGCCCGGTTATACGGCCATATGACAGTCAACTCATATGGATAGCTTATGATCACGCATGATACGGGGCGCGACCTAAAACGTATACGTTACCGCAAACGTGCCCTCGCTCTGATTGGCGCTAAACACGATGGGGCTGTCTGATGCTTTATCGTTCAGGCGGGTATAACTGCCGCTGAGCGTAGCAGCCCAGTGTGGGTCAAACTGATGCATCCAGAACAGCGAAACAGACTGGCCGTACAAACCGCTTTCGGCCTGATAGGCGCGATAACCGGAGTTTTGGCTCTGCTGCTGGCTGACGCCGTAAAACAGATTGTTATAACGCGCGTCGCCGAACAGCAATGTGCCCTGTGCGCCCAGCGTATCCGATTTGTTCTGGAACAAGATGTCGGTCAGCGATGCCTGATATTGCACGCCCTGGCTGTCGGTCAACGGCAGAATTGCCTTCGCTTCCACCGACAACTGATCGGTAAATTGCCAGCCTAGCGCCACGGCGGTGTTCAGTACGCCATCAATCTTGCCCATTCCGCGTAATTTGTCGGAACCTGCGCGGAAAGAGGATTTTTTGTCGGTACGTCCAGGGGCGTAACCCAGCGTGTGCTCAAGATAAAACTGTCCGAACTGCAGGTCATAGCCAGCGCCTTTAGCGGTATCGAAAAAGAAGGCACCCTGGCGGGCCTGAATCACTGGCAGCAGATCCCAGGCTCGTTCATCAGAGCCGCTGTAGCGCGGCGCATTGTGGGCGGCGAGGCCAAGGGTAACGCCATCCTGTTGACCGGGCGCGGTGTCGTCAGCCCAACAGGCGTTGCTGCCGACTAAGAAAAGAGTCGCTATGTAAAAGGGAATATGTCGCACTATCATCCTGTCGGAACTCCTTAAAGCGGGAAAGTGATGTTGCCTGATACTGGCGTTTTCGTGCCTCCTTGCACGAAGGCGTTGAAGTATACACCTCTGCATCACTCTCCTGTCGGCGAATTTATGAAGAATTATTAAGAGAACGACGATGAGTCCGAAACGCATGTTGATAATTGAAGATGACGCGGATGCTGCCAACGTGCTGGAGACTTACCTGAAGCGCAATAATTTTCAGGCGCTGCTGACGATGTGCACGATTGACTATAGGTTTCCCAATGGGATAGGCGGTAATAGGTTGGGATAAAACCGATTTTTTTTAGCAATCTTGACGGGTTATTGATGAAGTGTGGAAATAATCTGGAAATGTGCGTGGTGTAATAGTAGCCAGTTGGTAACAGGACCCCTTCATGATGAATACCGAGTTCACCTTTTTTCCCCTTCATTGCCTGGCCCGTCAAGGAAGGCGCGTGACTTTTCGCGCTGGCGGTTTGGCAGCCTTGTTGTTGCTGGCTGTCAGCCTGCTGTCTGGCTGCGATGGTGCCAGCAGTGAGCCTCCGGCTGCGCCGCTGCGCCCGGTTCGCACGGTTACCGTCGAGCCGTCTACTGCCGGTAAGGTGTTGTCGCAAGTCGGGGAGATTCGCCCGGCGGAAGAAACCTTGCTCGGATTTCGTCTTGATGGACGCGTGGTGTCACGCCCGGTCGATGTAGGGACGATGGTAAAGAAAGGCGAGGTGGTCGCTACGCTGGATAGCCGTGATAGCGAAAACCAGTTGCAGAGCGCCAAAGCCGATCTGACCCGTGCGGTTGCTGCGGAACGTCTGGCGGAGCAGAACCTTAACCGCATGAGGCAACTGGTGCCTAACGGTGCGATTTCCCGTGCGCAATTGGATGAGGCAAGGTCTAACTGGGCATCAGCCGTATCTGTGCGTGAAAGTGCGCAGGCCAGCGTCAAAACCGCTCAGGATCGTCTCGGTTATACCCGGTTGTACGCGCCTGTTGCCGGGGTGATTACTTCGGTCAGCGCCAATCCCGGTCAGGTGGTGAATGCGGGTCAGGAAGTGGTGCGGCTGGCGACGTTTGCAGGCCGTGATGCAGTTTTTAATGTTTCCGAACGTTTGATTACCAGCGGCCTGAAAGATCCGCTGGTGATGGTTTCATTGTTGTCCAATCCTGCTATCAAAACCCAGGGACATGTGCGTGACGTGAGTCCGCAGGCTGATGCAGAAACCCGTACCTGGCGGGTGCGGGTTTCGCTCATCGACCCGCCGCCAGAAATGGTGCTGGGCGCAACGGTGGAAGGCGGAATCACGCTGCCCGGCAACAGCGCTATTGAGTTACCCGCCTCGGCGTTGACCCGTCAGGGCGATAATCCAGCGGTGTTTGTGGTTGACCCACAGACGCAGATGCTGCGGCTGCAACCGATCACTCTGCGTCATTACAGCGAGACACAGATCGTTGTCGCAGGCGGTCTTGCTGTTGGTGACAAGGTGGTCACCGCCGGCGTGAGTAAACTGCGGGCTGGTGAGAAGGTCGCCCTGGCGGAGGCGAAATAATGCCATCCGGATTCAAGCAAAAGTGGAATTTTTCTGCCTGGGCGCTGGCTCATCAGCAACTGGTGGCTTTTTTTATGCTGGTGATTGTGGTGGCGGGCGTGATGAGCTACCAGCGGTTGCCGCGCAACGAAGATCCGGCCTTTACCATTAAAACAGCGGTGGTGTCCGCCAGTTGGCCGGGGGCCACGGTGCAGGACACCGTCAGCTTCGTGACCGATGTGCTGGAAAAGAAGCTACAGGAAACGCCTTATCTTGATGTTCTTGAGAGTTATAGCCGCCCCGGCGAAGCGGTGATTTTCGTTAATCTGCGCGACGATACGCCGCCATCCAGAGTAAAGGACATCTGGTACACCGTCCGCAAAAAGATGAAGGATGTTGCTCCCAGTCTGCCGGAAGGGGTGGCTGAACCCGCCGTCGATGATGAGTTTGACGATACATTCGGCACCATATATGGCTTTACCGCCGATGGTTACTCGCCGCGTGAGCTGCGCGACAAGGTGGATGACATTCGCACTGCGCTGCTTGCTACGCCGGATATCGGCAAAATTGATGTGCTGGGCGCACAGGACGAGCAGATCATCGTGGCATTTTCACCCAGACAACTATCTGGCATGGGGCTGGACCTGCAACAGGTGACGGCGGCGTTGCAGGCACAGAATGCTGTTAGCCCGGCAGGTACTATCCGTACGGCAAACGACAAGGTGGAACTGAGGGTCAGCGGTGCGTTTGTTTCCGAAGAGAGTCTGCGTCAGGTAACGCTGCGCATTGGTGGCCGTTTTATTCCGTTGACCGATATCGCCACTATTTATCGTCAGGCAGCCGAGCCGCCAGCGCCGGCGTTTCGCGTGAATGGACAACCGGCCATCGGGCTGGCTATCTCAATGTCGCCGACCGGCAACATGCTGGATTTCGGTCAGGCGTTGCGTAGCAAGATGGCGACGATTAGCGCATTACTGCCATACGGTATTGAAGTCACTAAGGTGGCGGATCAGTCAGCAGTGGTGAAATCGTCGGTCAACGGTTTCGTTAAGGTATTGCTGGAAGCGGTGGTAATCGTACTGGCGGTGTCGTTCGTGTCGCTGGGCAGTCGTGCCGGGCTGGTGGTGGCGGCCTCGATACCGATTGTGTTGGCGATGACGTTTACTGGCATGGAAATAGCCGGCATCGGCCTGCAACGTATTTCACTGGGCGCGTTGATCATTGCGCTTGGGCTGCTGGTGGATGACGCCATGATTACGGTAGAGGCGATGGTTTCCAGCCTGGAGAAGGGCGAGGCCCGCGAGCAGGCTGCCACCCGCGCCTATGAAACTACCGCGTTTCCGATGCTGACCGGCACGTTGGTGATGGTGGCGGGCTTCATTCCGGTCGGGTTTGCCGCATCCAGCGCTGGCGAGTACTGCTACTCGCTGTTTATCGTGGTGATGATCGCGCTGCTCTGCTCCTGGGTGGTGGCTATCTTGTTTTCGCCGCTGATTGGTGTCTGGCTGCTGCCAAAAACGATGAGTGCGCATAAACACCAACTGCACGCAGGTCGGCTATCGCGGGCGTATGACCGGCTGTTGTCCGCAGCGCTGCACTATCGCGGTCGTACGTTGTTGCTGGCGGTAGCGCTGCTGGGACTGGCGATAGTAGCCGCCGGTCAATTGGAGGATGAGTTTTTTCCGGCGTCGGACAGGCCGGAACTGCTGGTCAGTCTGACGCTGCCGAACAATGCTTCGCAGCAGGCTACTGAGCGGGAAGTGGTGCGGCTGGAGCAGTCGCTGAAAGACGATCCGGATCTGGACCATTTCTCGACCTATGTCGGTGCTGGCGCGGTGCGTTTCTATCTGCCGATGGATGTGTTGCTACAGAATGAAAACATCGCGCAACTGGTGGTGGTAGCAAAAGGGTTAACAGCACGGGATGCGCTGCGCGCCCGGCTGGAAAAACGCCTGCAGCAGGATTTCAGTCATCTGGTGACGCGGGTGTCGCCGCTGGAACTGGGTCCACCGGTCGGTTGGCCGCTCAGATATCGGGTAACCGGGCCGGATATCGGCAAAGTTCGTGAGTATGCCACCGGTTTGGCGGCGCTGATTGGCAACGCCCCCGGCGCACGGGAGGTCAATCTGACCGCTGGCGAGCCAGAGCGCGCTATTCGCGTTGACATCAACCAGACTGAAGCGCGGGCGGTCGGCATCAGCTCGCAGGATGTAGCCAGCGCACTGGCGACCATTTTTTCCGGCACGACGGTAACCAGCGTGCGAGATCGCAACCGAATGGTTGGGGTGGTGGTGCGTGCGCGGGATGAAGAGCGTCAGGATCTGGATACCGTCGCCAGCCTGCAATTGCGCGCCGCTAATGGCCAGCGGGTGCCGTTGCGACAGATAGCGTCCGTCCGGTATGGCATAGATGAACCGATCATCTGGCGTCGTCAGCGACTGCCGTTTATTACCGTGCAGACCGACCTGGCGCCGGGCGTTCGTGCTCAGACGCTATCAGCCACGCTGGCACCACAGGTAGCGGCGTATCAGGCGAGGCTGCCGGCGGGTTATCGCATCAAAGAAGGCGGGGTGGTGTCGAAGTCTAATAAGGGCAACAATTCGGTGTATCAGGTATTGCCGGTGACGCTGCTGGTGATGCTGATTTTACTGATGGTGCAGTTACAGCGCTTCTCGCGCATGATGCTGGCGCTGCTGATGGCGCCGTTTGGGGTGATTGGCGTGGTGGCGGCGATGTTGCCGACGGGGACGCCGATGGGTTTTGTCGCCTTGCTGGGGGTAATTGCGCTGGCGGGAATGATCATCCGTAATGCGGTGATCCTGATTAGCGAGGTCGATGCGAACACAGCGACAGGTATGCCAGCCAACGACGCCATTATCCTTGCGGCCCGCCACCGCTCACGACCGATTCTGCTGACGGCGTTGGCGGCGATTTTGGGGATGATCCCTATCGCTACCCAGGTGTTCTGGGGACCGATGGCCTATGCCATTATCGGTGGGCTGGTGGTTGCTACGTTGCTGACATTGACGGTATTACCGGCGGCAATCAGCCTGGTAATGCAGTGGGAAGGGCGTGACAGATAAGTCAATCATCTCCGCCTCCGGCATTATCCTAAATGTTGGAGGCGGGGAATCAGAAGGTAAAGCGCACCGCCATCGGGGGGGCCTGATGACGATTGCCTTCAGCGTGTCGGTTTATTAATTGAGCGAATAAAGGGGGAGAATTTGCCTTATTTGGTGAAATGAGTTTCTCAATTACTCAATAAAGGGGGGGAGTATTTTTAAATCAGGATCGTTATCACACAACGGGCATAATCACTGTACATACCGTTACACAGCAACGCTCATCATTGAAGATTAGGCTGGTATATAGTGTCAAAAAAAACAGTGGCTGATTGACTGTAAAGATGAAAATTAACAAATTCCAAACAAGTTGATGTGATGTAGTTTTACTTTTATGATAAAAATCAAGAATACTTTCTGCCTACATATCTTGATGGCTGTTCTGGCCATCGTGTTCCTTAGTGTTCACCCGTTGGTGACAAGCTTTGATCCGCCGCTAAAATTTCAACCATTGATTAAAACCATGGAAGGAACGCCAAAGGAGCTGCGGGAAAAAATAGCGACCATTTCCCATGCTTTACAAGGAAATGCAATTTTCTTCATCGGCGCTTCAGAGGTTTCCACGTCTGAAGATGAATATTACGCAGTATATAATTACTTTAATAACCAGCTGCATCGACCCGTAGTCGCCTATGGCGATATTTATATCGATAATATTGCGCATTTTTTACTGTTGTCACGTTTTAAAAATGATCTTAACGAAAACAGTAAGGTTGTTTTACAACTTGCTCCCGATAGCTTTTATGGCGATGGCATTCCTGCATCGGTTTTTGCCGACCATTTTCCGGCACCGATGTTTAATCCCCTGATGGAGGATGCGCAGACGCGCCCCCTGCTGGTGGATTATTTGCAACATATTAATGAAGAAGAGCTCAGTCATTTAACTTTCGCTCAAATGAAAATTTATGGCTGGCATCCGCAACTTATCTGGCAGGAAGTGAGCTATCAGTTTGCGATTTTCTGCGAAATGATAAAGAAAGACTGGCTGGCAATGCTGGGAATTGCCCCTCAGCCTGCGCAACCGTGGCCTCAGCGACCCGCCACAGACATCATTCCCGATTGGGATCACGAACTGGCCCACGCCCATGAGTTGAATCAGTACCGTCAGCAAAGCGCGCAGACATTCTGGATGGACAAGTCGGTTTTCGATGATGATCCAACCAAGGATGAGTGGGATAACGCGCCGCTTTTTCCGGCACAAATGGAAGCGTTTCTGGCGACTATCAAACTGCTCAAAGAGCGCCACGTCCAGCTTGTGGTGATTGTTGATGCGATTAATCCGTGGGCGATTGTCAATTCAGAAAAATTTCAGTCCATTGATAGCCAGATCAGGTCGGTACTGGAGAAAAATCAGGTCCCTTATTTGGATATGTATGCACAACCTTATCAGAACGGCTGGAATTGGGATCGCCTGCACCCAACAGACCCGGCATGGGTTGTGATGGACCGCTTTATTGCTGAGAGCTTTAAACGATGAAACACGCTATTCGCCTTTTTTTTCTTTATCTCTTGCTGGCGGTGACCATCGTTGCGTGGACCTCTGTTGATGACAGCATGAGCTTAAAAGTGCATTTTGAATATCAAAAGTTCTGAAGGATAAATGATGTATAGCTCCGGAACATTTTTTTTCTTTCTGTTTTCATCAGCGTTGCTGTTTGCGTTGATTAACCGGGTATTGCATTACCGGTTGACGTATTTATCCGCTATTTCTGTATTGGTGGCGTGCGGTTGGGGATATATTTTCCAGGGTGATTATATTGTACCCGTGGCAGTTTTCCTGAGTTTTTATATTATTGTTACGCTAAAAGAGAAGGGATGGTTAAAAACCTGGCAGTCAGTAATCCTGACTCTGTTGCCGTTGTTTTTGGTGAAATTACACCTTAACAATCACTGGGGTATGATCGGCTTGTCGTTTATGACATTCCGCGCCGTTGATGTATTACTCTACCGCACCAAAAAAGATGGTCAGAATTTCCTGAATTATCTTTGTTATCTCTTTATGCCCCTTGTCATTCAGGCTGGTCCGATGTATCGCTGGCGGTCATGGATGAGTGATATTAATAAGCAGGTCTTCACACTCTCCCGCGAGCAGTTTTTAGCTGCCATGGAGCAAATTTTTGTCGGCATTATCCAGAAATTCTTATTCGCCATGCTGATAGATACCCAGATTATTCAGTCCTGGAGCCAGCGCCCGTTTACTTTAAGCGTAGGCATCGTTATGTCGTTGGCCTATAGCGCTTATCTCTATTTTGACTTTGCCGGCTACAGCAATATGGCTATCGGTGCCGGGCGCTTATTTGGCCTGAATATTCCGGCAAACTTCAATATGCCCATTTTGGCTAAGAATCCGCAGGATTTCTGGCGCCGCTTCCACATTAGCTTGTCTGAATGGCTAAGGGATGTGGTGTTTATGCCGATTTATATGAATTTGATGAAGATCGATTTTTTCAGACAAAACAAAACGCTGGCACAAAACATTGGTATTTTTTGCACCCTGTTTTGCATGGGAGCATGGAACGGGCTTGAACGACACTATATCATCAGCGGCGCGCTGTTTGGCGCCATTTCTGTTGCACACAACATGTTGCAGTGGTCAGCCAAACGCAGTCCGACGCTCAGCAACTGGTTACATTATCCAGTTATTGTGTTTTTGGGACGAATTCTGACGCTGGCAAGCGCCGCTGTCTCCCTTTACATCTTTAGCGGAATGTCACCTCTATGAACTATCACTCCGAGCTTAAGGAACTGCAAGATTTCTTGCACACAGCATTACTCAAGCCCGCGAATCCACATCAGTTGGCGATTAGCGGTAGCGACGACGCGATGACCTGGCAACAGCTCTCCGCCGCGGTGACCGATTGGGCGCAGCGCTATCAGCACTGCCAGCAGCCTGCCGGTACACCGGTAGTGTTATACGGGCATCAGCAGGCTGAATTTGCCGTAGCGATTTATAGCTGCCTGTTGCATAACATTCCCTACATTCCGGTGGATTGCATCTATCCGCAGGAGCGGCTCAAAGAGATTTGCCAGCAGGCGAAGGCTCCTTACTATTACGATGTGGCCACAAAGCAGTTTATGACTACCGGTGAGGTGGGGCAGGTACTAGCTGAGCAGGATCTTGCCTATATCATGTTCACCTCCGGCAGCACCGGAAAACCCAAAGGTGTGCAGATTGGCCGCGAAAGCCTGTGGCACTTCATGAAATGGGTACGTCAGGATTTTTCATTGCCTGAACTGCCGGTGTTGATGAACCATGCGGTATTCAGCTTCGATCTCTCCCTGATCCCGCTGCTGGCTAATCTGGCAACCGGTGGGCACATTGTTCTGAATGCGAAAGAGGATATCGCAGCGGAAAACTGGCTGGATAGACTGAAAATCAACGGAGTGTCCGTTTGGGTTTCCACGCCGTCTTTTGCCTATCAACGGTTGCTCTCCCCTCAGTTCAACAGCGACTATTTACCTGATCTCAACGTGTTCGTATTCATTGGCGAAGTGTTGAACAAAGCGCTGGTAAAACAGTTACGTCGCCGCTTCCCACACGCCAAAATTCTCAATTCCTATGGTCCAACGGAAGCGACTATCGCTACCACTGTGATTGAAATTACGGATGAAATCCTGCACAGCGAGCAGGACCTGCTGCCGGTGGGGGCGATGATGCCGGATTCCAGAATGGAAATTACGGCGGACGGTGAGCTGATTATCTGGGGTAAAAACGTGATGCGCGGTTATCTTGGGTTAGCTCAGGAGAACGCGGAGAAATTGTTACGCCGGGAGAGCGAGGAATTCCGGGGCTACCGAACCGGCGATCTGGGTTATGAAGAAGGCGGTATCCTGTATTGTCAGGGCCGTAACGACAGCCAGATCAAGCTCAACGGCTATCGTATCGAGATCAATGAAATTGAAAATCGCCTGCTGGCTATGCATGACATCAGGGAAGCCGTTGTCCTGCCGCTGATGAAATCAGGGGGCGGCGTTCTGCGTATCGCTGCTTTCTGTGTGACGCACTTAGCCCCTGAAGCGATTAAAACCTCGCTGTCGAAGGTAATTCCTCCCTATATGGTGCCTTCTCAGATTATTATTAAAGACTCGTTGCCGCTTAATCCTAACGGTAAAATTGACCGTAAGTTGCTGGATACTCATGCCCGCACGAATTAATTACACCAGGAAAAAATGATGGAACAAGAAATACTCGCCCTGTTTGAAAAGGTCTTATCTCGTAAAGTGGGGTTTAATGATGAACTGATTGAGTCCGATATCCTCGACTCGATTCTGGCGGTCGATCTGGTGCTGGAAGTGCAGGACGTGTACGGCTGCATGATCCCGCCGACCGAAGTCGCCAACGTTCTGAAGACTCCGGCGGATTTGGCTCGCTACATCGAAGAGCATCGTGGCTAAGCCTTGATAAACGGGGAATATTTGTATCTTTCAACACCCCGGATGTTGTCATTCGGGGTCTTTATTTTAGGAACCTCAGTATACAAATCAGTGAAACTCGTCAAGGTAACGTCGTGAGTTTGTGGTAGGGTATGCGTCTTAGGGAATCGCCCGGTTCCCGGTTTTTGCCCCGTCCGAGTTTCTATCATGTATGAGTTCAAACTGGTTTTACTGTTGCTCCAGCAGATGTGTGTGTATCTGGTGATCGCCTATCTGCTTAGTAAAACGCCGCTATTCATTCCGTTGATGCAGGTCACGGTCCGGCTGCCACATAAACTGTTGTGTTATGCCATGTTTTCTATGTTCTGCATCATGGGGACCTATTTCGGGCTGCATGTACAGGACTCCATCGCCAATACGCGTGCGATGGGGGCGGTGCTGGGCGGTCTGCTCGGTGGGCCGGGCGTTGGCGTGTTGGTGGGGATGACCGGTGGGCTGCACCGTTATTCGCTCGGCGGCATGACCGCGTTCAGTTGCATGGTATCAACCATCGTTGAGGGACTGTTGGGCGGCATAGCGCACCGTTGGTTGATGCGTCGTGGCCGAATCGACCGATTATTTAACCCGTTTACCGTAGCTGGGGTGACGTTTATCGCCGAATTGCTGCAAATGGCGATTATTCTGTTGCTGGCGCGACCATTTGATGATGCGCTGAGGCTGGTTAAAGATATTGCCGCTCCGATGATTGTTACCAACAGCATTGGTGCGGCGATGTTCATGCGAATCCTGCTGGACCGGCGCGCCATGTTCGAAAAGTACACCTCGGCGTTTTCTGCCAGAGCATTAAAAATCGCCGCCTGTACCGAAGGTATCCTGCATCAAGGGTTTAACGAAGAAAACAGCATGAAGGTGGCGCAGGTTATCTATCAGGAGATGGATATCGGCGCGGTGGCGATCACTGATCGTGAAAAACTGCTGGCCTTTATCGGTATCGGCGACGATCACCATCTTCCGGGAACACCTATCGCATCGGGCCATACCCGGCGAGCCATTGAGCACAACGAGGTGGTGTACGCCGACGGCAACGAAACACCTTACCAGTGCTCGTTGCAGTCCGGTTGCCGTTTGGGGTCCACGCTGGTGATCCCGCTGTGCGGCGAGAATCAGCAGGTGATCGGCACCATCAAACTGTATGAGGCCAAAAATCGGCTGTTCAGTTCAATTAACCGTACCTTTGGCGAAGGCATTGCCCGCCTGCTGGCCGCGCAGATTCTGGCCGGCCAGTATGAGCGCAGCAAGCAGTTGCTGACGCAATCGGAAATCAAACTGCTTCACGCGCAGGTTAATCCACATTTCCTGTTTAACGCGCTCAACACGCTGTTGGCGGTGATTCGCCGCGATAGTGAACAGGCTGGTAAATTGGTGCAGTCGCTCTCGACGTTTTTCCGTAAAAATCTTAAACGTTCTGAGGAAGTGGTTACGCTGGCCGATGAGATAGAGCATGTGAACGCTTATTTGCAGATTGAGAAAGCCCGCTTTCAGGAACGGCTGCAAATTCGTTTTGACCTGCCGCGGGCGTTAATGTCGATGCGGTTACCGGCGTTCTCACTGCAACCGCTGGTGGAAAACGCGATAAAACACGGTACGGCACACCTGCTGGGGACGGGGATTATCACCATCAGCGCCAGGCGGCAGGGTGACAGGCTGTTGCTGAGCATTGAGGATAATGCTGGTTTGTACCAGCCGCGAACCAACTGCACCGGGCTGGGGATGAATCTGGTGGATAAGCGCATTCGCAGCCGCTATGGCAATGATTATGGCCTGAGCGTGGAGTGTGAGCCTGAGCGTTATACCCATATCCATGTGACGCTGCCTTGTGAGGAAAGCCAGTCATGCTGAACGTACTGATTGTTGATGATGAACCGTTGGCGCGGGACAACCTGCGCTGCCTGCTGGAACAGGATGATGGTCTTGAGCTGGTGGGCGAGTGCGCGAACGCGATAGAGGCGATCAGCGCGATTCACCGCTTGCATCCTGATGTGGTGTTTCTGGATATTCAGATGCCGCGTATCAGTGGGCTGGAGATGATCGGCATGATCGATCCGGACAACATGCCCTACATTGTGTTCATTACCGCCTACGACGAATATGCCATCAAGGCGTTTGAGGAACAGGCGTTTGATTACCTGCTTAAACCTATCGATCCGCCGCGGCTGGCAAAAACCTTGCGCAATCTGCATCGTGAGCGGCCAGCACAGAGTATCGACAAATTGTCTGATCATCAGGCTGGTCTTGACTACATCCCGTGCACCGGACATAGCCGGATCTACCTGATGAAAAGCAGCGAGGTGCAGTTTGCCAGCTCACGTCAGAGCGGCGTCTACGTGACGGGGCCGCAAGGGGAGGAGTGCTTTACCGAATTGACGCTGAAAACGCTGGAAAGCCGTACTCCGCTGGTGCGCTGTCATCGGCAATATCTGGTCAATATGGACTATCTGCGCGAAATCCGGCTGGAAGAGAGCGGCCAGGCGGAGATTCTGCTAAAAAGCGGCCTGGCGTTACCGGTTAGCCGTCGCTATCTGAAAACCCTCAAGCAATGGCTTGGCCTCAAAGGCTGAACTGCTCCCGGCAATTGTCTGCGTTGCCTGTCTTCTGTGTTTGCTGCTGTTGCCTTGTTAGCTTCTTGTTTGGCTGATGCGTGAATACGCGTTGGCATGACATCTCGTCTGTTGCTCACTGCAGGGTGAATTGCTTCAAATTAAGTAAAAATTCTTCACCGCTTATCCTGATATGTGACCGGTCATCGGCTTATCCGACCACTTACCCAAATTCAGCTATGACCTCACTTGTGGCCCGCTTACAGTCACGAAACGTGACTACATCATTAATAACGACATTATAAGAAGGGTAAACGCTATGAAAGATAAACTTCTCAGGCATCTTCCCTGGGCGTTGCTGGGGTTCATTGGGGCATGTTGCCTGGGGGTAGTCGCGCTGCGTCGCGGTGAGCACGTCAGCGCCATGTGGATAGTGGTCGCCTCGGTGGCGGTCTACCTGGTGGCTTACCGTTATTACAGCCTGTATATCGCCCGTAAGGTGATGCAACTTGACGCTAACCGTGCCACGCCGGCAGTGGTTAACAATGACGGGCTTAACTATGTGCCGACCAACCGCAATGTGTTGTTCGGTCACCACTTTGCGGCGATTGCCGGCGCAGGCCCACTGGTGGGACCGGTGCTGGCGGCTCAGATGGGCTACCTGCCCGGCACGCTGTGGCTGCTGGCCGGGGTGGTGTTGGCCGGTGCCGTGCAGGACTTTATGGTGCTGTTCATGTCAACCCGCCGCAATGGAGTATCGCTTGGGGAAATGATCAAAGAGGAAATGGGACCGGTGCCCGGCACCATCGCGCTGTTCGGCTGCTTCCTGATTATGATCATTATCCTGGCGGTACTGGCGTTGATCGTGGTGAAAGCGCTGGCGGAAAGCCCATGGGGTGTGTTTACCGTGTGCTCCACCGTGCCTATCGCACTGTTTATGGGCATTTATATGCGCTTCCTGCGCCCTGGTCGGGTGGGGGAAGTCTCAGTGATTGGTATCGTGCTGCTGCTGCTGGCCATCTGGTTTGGCGGCGTCATCGCTCACGACCCGTACTGGGGGCCGGCACTGACCTTCAAGGACACGACCATCACTTTTGCGCTGATCGGTTATGCGTTTATTTCTGCGCTGCTGCCGGTGTGGTTGATTCTGGCGCCGCGTGACTATCTGGCGACGTTCCTGAAAATTGGGGTGATCGTCGGTCTGGCGATTGGCATCGTGATCATCAACCCTGAGCTGAAAATGCCGTCGATCACGCAGTTTATCGACGGCACCGGTCCGGTGTGGAAAGGCGCGCTGTTCCCATTCCTGTTTATTACTATCGCCTGCGGCGCGGTATCCGGCTTCCATGCGCTGATTGCATCCGGCACGACGCCGAAACTACTGGCTAACGAAACCGACGCCCGCTTTATCGGTTATGGCGCGATGCTGATGGAATCTTTCGTTGCCATTATGGCGCTGGTTGCGGCGTCGATTATTGAGCCGGGTTTGTACTTTGCGATGAACACCCCGCCGGTTGGGCTGGGTATCACCATGCCTAACCTGCACGAGCTAGGCGGCGCGAATGCGCCGGCGATTATGGCGCAATTGCATGATGTCACCGCACAGGCCGCCGCCACTGTCAGTGCCTGGGGGTTTGTGATTTCGCCGGAGCAGATCCTGCAAACGGCGAAAGACATCGGCGAACCGTCGGTGCTCAACCGTGCCGGTGGCGCGCCAACGCTGGCGGTGGGTATCGCCCATGTGTTCCACCAGATCATTCCGAGCGCCAACATGGGTTTCTGGTATCACTTCGGAATCTTGTTTGAAGCGCTGTTTATTCTGACCGCGCTGGACGCCGGTACCCGCTCTGGCCGCTTTATGTTGCAGGACCTGCTGGGTAACTTCGTACCATTCCTGAAAAAGACCGATTCGCTGATCGCCGGTATTGTTGGTACTGCCGGTTGCGTCGGCCTGTGGGGCTACCTGTTGTATCAGGGCGTGGTCGATCCGCTGGGTGGCGTCAAGAGCTTGTGGCCGCTGTTCGGCATCTCCAACCAGATGCTGGCCGCCGTAGCGCTGGTGCTGGGCACCGTGGTGCTGATCAAGATGAAACGTACGCGTTATATCTGGGTAACGGTGCTGCCGGCAGTCTGGCTGCTGATTTGCACCACCTGGGCGCTGGGCCTGAAGTTGTTTAGCAATAATCCCCAGATGGAAGGGTTCCTGTACCTGGCGCGCGTTTACAAACAGCGCATTGCCGAAGGGACGGATCTGAGCGCGCAGCAGATTGCCAACATGCATCACATCGTTGTTAACAACTACACCAATGCGGTGCTGAGCGTGGTGTTCCTGGTGGTGGTGTATAGCATAATCTTCTATGGTATTCGTACAGCGTTGCGGGAACGTAACCAGTCGGAGCGTTCCGACCGGGAAACGCCTTATGTACCGGTGCCGGAAGGTGGCGTGAAGATTTCTTCCCATCATTAACAGACGGTGAGGAACATACCGCCGACAGGCGCCTGTGCGGGCCTGTCGGCGCTTATATTTGTCGGCTCATACTACAGGCGCTCATACGAAGAGAGGGCGATATGTTCGGAAATCTTGGTAAAGCGGGAAAATATCTGGGGCAGGCCGCCAGAATGCTGGTGGGCATCCCGGATTATGATAACTACGTGCAGCATATGCAGACTAACCACCCGGACCAGGATGTCATGAGCTATGAGGAGTTTTTCCGTGAACGCCAGCAGGCGCGCTATGGCGGCAGCGGCAAAGGCGGTTTTCGGTGCTGTTGACGCGCCAGGGGCGAAGGAGTTTTTTCGATTATGACCCATTCATTACCGGCAGCGGTATTACCCGCAACTATTCTTACCGGCTTTCTCGGCGCGGGTAAAACCACGCTACTGCGGCACCTGTTGTATGCCGACCACGGTGAAAAGATCGCTGTGATTGAAAATGAATTCGGTGCGGTGGCAATTGATGATGCCCTGCTGGGCGACCGGGCGACCCGTATCACCACGCTCAGCAATGGGTGTATCTGCTGTAGCAGCGCGAATGAGCTGTCCGATGCGCTGCATGAACTGCTGGACGGCATCGACAGCGGCGAGCTGGCGTTTGACCGGCTGGTGATCGAATGTACCGGTATGGCCGATCCGGGGCCGGTGATTCAAACCTTTTTTTCTGACGAACGCCTGAGCCAACGCTTCCTGTTGGATGGCGTGATTGCGCTGGTAGATGCGGTGCACGCCGATGACCAACTGAACCGGCACACCGTAGCACAGGCGCAGGTAGGCTACGCTGACCGGATATTGCTGACCAAGACTGATCTGGCAGGTGAGACGCAGGCACTGGAGGAGAGACTGGCGCGTATCAACGCCCGTGCCAGCCTGTATCGGGTGGTGAACGGTCAGATCGACCACCGTCAGATCTTCGGCGTCGATGGTTTTATGTTAGATGATCGGCTACAGGTGTCTTTACCGCGTTTTCGACCGCTGATCGAACAGGATAACGCCATCACCTCGCTGGTGGTGCAACTGACGCGTCCGGTAGATATGGCGGCGGTATCGGCGGTGATGGAGCAACTGTTGGTTGACTGTGCTGATAACCTGCTGCGCTACAAAGGGGTGCTGGCAATCGAGGGGGATGATCGTCGGTTGTTATTCCAAGGGGTACAACGGCTCTACAGTGCCGACTGGGATCGCCCATGGAACGATGATGAACCACGCGAGAGTGTCATGGTGTTTATCGGTATTCGTCTGCCGGAAGACGATATCCGCCGCGCGTTTGATGCGCTGAATGCGTGATCCAGGCTTGCCGGATGAAAATCCGGCAATACCTACCTTCCTTATTTCAGCTTACAGTTGTTTTCACTTATCCTGCTAATCGAGCCTTGAGCGTCACCGAGGGCTTTTCACCAAACAGTCGCTGGTAGTCGCAGGCGAACTGGCTCAGGTGCCAGAAGCCCCATTGCATCGCGGCATCCTGCACGGTGTGATGACGGGAGTAAGGGCTGACTAACTCGCGGCGTACTGCGTTGAGGCGGATCATCTTCAGCCAGGCGTTAGGACCGCAGCCCATCACATTGCAGAATGCGTTTTGCAGCGTGCGGCGGCTGACATGCAGGCGGCGGCACAGGTCAAGCACCGTGACCGGTTCCGACTGCTGGCTGAGTACATATTCTCTGGCGCAGCCAATCAGGCTGCGGTAGCCGATGCGTCTGCCGGTATGTGCAGTGTTGACATCGGCTGGTTGGGCGCTTTCCAGAAACGAAATCACCGTAGTCAGCAGATTGTGTTTCAGTACTTTGACCGCATTGCTATGTTGCAGACGTTGCGGCTCGTTGCAGCCATACCACAGCGCTTCGCGTACAAACGACCAGAAGATCTCGCGCCTGTGCGGCTCCACCAGTAAGGTGGAGCTTTGCGCCAGCAGGCGGGTCAATGGCTCCGGTTCTTCCAGCACATCGGTGTATTGCAGCAGTTCGTCGCGGGAGATAGCCACGCCCAGAATGGCGTAGTCATCCGGCGTGTTCAGCTCGAATTCTTTACCTCCGGGGCTGACGGCAATCGCACTGTTGCTGATGGGATAAGAACCGATGAAGCCGGTTCCTGCATGGCGGGCGGGAATACCGAACCAGAAGGAATCCGGCCATATCATGCAGGACTGGCGCAACGCCAGACTGGTGTATTCGTGGCAAAGCTGGATGCCATCGAGCAGAATTTCTCGTAATTCCCCTGTGAAATGCCCCGGCGAAACCTGGTCATAAATCTGCTGCCAGGCGGTAATGGTGCGGGATTGGGCGTAGACATCCTGTGTCTGACATTGGTGTATGTTATCGTCTGGCGACACTGGCGTTGTTGCCGGGAGACGGTGCTCTGCATCCAGATGATGCAGGTTGACCGGATTGTGTTTCATCGTCAGCTCACCTCCGTGACAATGTCGGGCGGGGTCCACTCTGCATGATGGCTGCGCCATGTCGGTGGACGACACTCAGGCAGACCCATACATTAGCCCGTTATACGGCATTCGATTGGGGAGGAACAGGCGCTAAAGCACATTTAGCCTTATTCTGGTATGACCCGTCCGTTGCTTCCTCGTCCTCTGTTTATCTCCTTTATGTCCGGTTACGTGGTGATGTTGCCGCTGAGGTTAACCAGCGGCAATAACGCAGCGACCCCATTCAGGCGATACGGAACATATCCACCAGCACACAGCGCCGCAGGCGAACAAAGGTGCGGGCCGAGGTCACGCCTTCACCGGTCGGCGTCGAGATGGTCATCGAGGTCCAGCCTTCGCCGCCCAGCCCCAGCCCGGCGATACAAGGGCCGTTTTTGACGAAAATACTGGTGTTGATGGCGTTCGCCATACGGTTCAGATTCCTGATATTGGTGGAGTGCATCGCGGCAGTGTGGCGACAGCCGTTTTCCAGCGTAAGCGCCAGCGCGATGGCGTCATCCACGTTTTTCACCCGCACTACCGGCAGTACCGGCATCATCAGTTCAGTGATGGCGAACGGGTGGCTGGCGTCGGTTTCAGCCAATAGCAGGCGGGTATGTTCGCTGACTTCCAGACCAATAGCCGCAGCAAGTTTAGCGGCATCGCGGCCAACATAATCGCGGTTGACGCGACCTTTACCCTGCGGGTCGATATCGCTCAACAGCACCGGCAGCAATTGTTCGGTTTGTTCCGGTGTGAGCAGCACGGCATGGTTGTGCTGCATTTCTGCCAGCAAAGCATCAGCCACGCTGTCCACTACGATCAATACCTTCTCGTCGGCACAGATGATGTTGTTGTCGAATGAAGCGCCTTTAACGATGGCGCGGGCCGCTTTCGGAATGTCCGCGGTTTCATCCACCACTACCGGTGGGTTACCCGCTCCGGCGGCAATCAGCCGTTTGTCGGTATGTTTGCGTGCCGCTTCCACCACCGCTTCGCCGCCGGTGACCACCAGCAGGCCGATGCCGGGGTAGCAAAACAGGCGTTGCGCGGTTTCAATGTTGGGTTCGAAGACGCTGACCAGCAAATTCTCCGGGCCGCCGGTGGCGACAATCGCTTTGTTGAGCAGGCTGATGGTACGCAGCGACACATTTTTCGCCGATGGATGAGGGGCGAACACCACGCTGTTGCCCGCTGCGATCATGCTGATGGCATTGTTGATTACCGTCGCTGCCGGGTTGGTAGAGGGTGTGACCGATGCAACGACCCCCCATGGCGCGTTTTCGATCAGCGTCAACCCGTTGTCGCCGGTCAGCACTTCCGCCGACAGGCACTCGATTCCCGGCGTATGGCGCGCCTGCGACACGTTCTTGATGTACTTATCGACCACGCGTCCCATGCCGGTTTCGGCCACTGCCATTTCCGCCAGTACCTGAGCATAGCGCTCGCCAGCAACCCGAATCGCCTTAATCACCTGTTGACGTAGTTCGACGCTGCTCAATTGCTGCTGAGCGTGCGCTGCAGCCTGAACCGCGTCGTCAAGCGAGTCGAAAATACCGCTCGGTGCATCAAACATCACCGGGGCGGGCATCGGTACGGTCGGTTCGATCAAGGAGTGTTCCATAGAGTCTATCCTCTTGTTATGTAACTTGTTTAAACCACGCTGATCATCGGTTTACATGGCGTTGATCAACAGTGCCGTGGCCAAAAGTATGGAAAAAGTACGGATGCGGATTCGGCGTATTATTCAAGTCCGGCTGCGTTCGGCTCGGTACGCGCAGAGGGCGCCATTCCAACCAGGGAAGCCAGAAGGATTGTGCCGCGCCCGGAGGATTCTCATCCCTGAGAGAACCCTTCCATTTTAATGCCGCGCCTGTTCTGATGGGGCGGCCCGGTGTTTCCTGTGTTGACTTGTGGTCATTGTGGCAATGGCAGGTCAAAGCGAATAACAAAATTCGGCAAGTCGGCGTAAAGGTTGAAAGAGATCACGAAAAGAAAAGTAGGGCAGAAGTGGGGTAATTGAAAACGCGCCAGACCCTGTGATGAGGGGCCGGCGCGTTTGTGGTCATATTTAACACCTTATTGCGAGACACCGCGAGGCGTAAGCTGGTCGTTCAACTTGCTTTCACCGCTGGAGTGACACGTTTTACCGGCGCGTTCTGGCGGTTTTCCCACAGTGCGGTCAGGCCGCGTTGCAGGGCAATGAACACAAACAGCAATATGCCGATGGCAATCTTGGTCCACCAGGAACTGAGCGTGCCGTCAAAGTTGATGTAGGTCTGGATCAACCCCTGAATCGCCACGCCGAACAGCGTGCCGAGTACGGTGCCGACGCCGCCGCTCAGCAGCGTGCCGCCGATCACCACCGAGGCGATGGCGTCCAGCTCGACCCCAACACCCGCCAGCGCATAACCTGCCGAGGTATAAATGGAAAATACGATCCCGGCGAGGGTCGCCAGCCCGGTGGACAGCATGTAAATGCGAATGGTGGTGCTGCGGGTGGAAATACCCATCAGGTTGGCGGAGGTGCTGTTGCCGCCGATGGCGTAAACCTGATTGCCGAAGCGGGTATGGCGCGCCAGCACGATGCCGACGGCGACCACCATCAGCATCAACAGCCCCATGGCGCTGAGCCGACCGCCGCCGGGGATAGTCCATGCCAGACTGGAGAGCGTCTCGTAGATCGGGTGGTTAATCGGCAGGGATTCTTTCGATACCAGATAGCTGGCGCCGCGCAGAAAGAACATTCCCGCCAGCGTGATAATAAACGCCGGGATTTTTAACGCATCGATGAGCAGGCCCATGAATGCGCCAAAGGCGCACCCCATCAGCAGGATCAATGGGAACGCCACCAGCGGCGACAGTCCCCACATGCCGATGGCTTTGGCGAGGAACACGCCGGTAAACGCGATCACCGAGCCGACGGACAGGTCGATACCGCCGGAGAGGATCACAAAGGTCATGCCGACGGCGACAATACCCAGAAAGGCGTTATCGGTAAGAATGTTGCAGATGACACGCGTGGAGGCGAAACCTGGAAATTGCGTCAGGCAGTACAGGTACCCAAGCACGAATACCGCCAGTGTGATCATCAGCGGCAAGTTACGCTTTATCATGGCGGCCAGCTCCTTTCAGCAAGGTCACAAAACGTGGCGACTGGACGACCAGTACGCACAATACCACGACGGCTTTCACCACCTGATTGAGCTCCGGTGGAAAACCTGACAGCAGAATACCGGTGTTCATACCCTGAATAATCAGCGCGCCTAACACGGAAAGTACCATGTTGAAGCGACCACCCATCAGCGAACCGCCACCGATCACCACGGCGAGAATGGCGTCCATCTCCAGCCACAGACCGGCGTTGTTGGCATCAGCACCCCGAATATCGGCGGTGACGATCACCCCGGCGATGGCGGCACACAGCCCGCTCAGTATATACGTCATGGTCACCATAGCGCGGGTACTGACACCGGCGTTTTTCGCCGCCCGGATGTTGATCCCCACTGATTCGATGAACAGCCCCAGCGCGGTGCGCCGCACCAGCAACCAGAACAACAGCAGTGTGACCAGCGCAATGATGACCGGCGTTGGGAAGTAGAATAGCGCGCCGCTGCCAAGCCATGCCAGCGGCGGCGAGTTGAAGGTGACTATCTGCCCGGCGGTAATCAACTGGGCGATACCGCGCCCGGCTACCATCAGGATCAAGGTAGCGACGAATGGCTGAATCTTCAGGACAGCAACCAGAATACCGTTCCACAACCCGGCCAACATGCCGACGCCGAGCGCCGCCAGCAGCACTACCGACAGGCTGTAGCCTTGTACGGTGAGCGATGCTGCAACCGCTCCGGAAATCGCCATAATGGCCCCGACCGACAGGTCAATGCTGCCGGTGGCGATCACCAGCGTCATGCCGATAGCCAGCAACGCCACCGGCGCTGCCCGGTTGAGAATATCGATAGGGCTGCCGAACAAGCGGCCATCCTGCACGACAATCTGGAAAAAGTGGCTGGCGACCAGGCTGTCTACCAGCAGTACCAGCGCCAGCGCGGCTATCTGCGGCATACCTTGTGAAAACCGTAATGACGGCCAGCGAAACGGGTGTTTATCAGAACCCGGCTTGCTCAGTGATCGAGGCATCACTATGCCCTCCTTATGCCGCGATGGCATTCATGATGGCGGAAACAGATAGCTGGTCGAGCGGGATTTCCGCCACCTGCTGCCGGTCACGCATAATCAGTACCCGGTCGGCGTACCCCACCAGTTCTTCCAGTTCGGACGAGATCACCAGCAGCGCCAGCCCGTTGGCACACAGACTTTCGATCAACCGGATGATCTCGGCATGAGCGCCGACGTCGATGCCGCGGGTCGGTTCATCCAGGATCAGGAATTGCGGCTTGGTCAGCAGCCAGCGAGACAGCAGCACTTTCTGTTGGTTACCGCCGGACAGCAATTCGATGGGTTGATCGGCGCTTGGGGTGCGGATGCCAAGCTGGCGAATGAATCGCTCGGCAATGGCTAGCTGCTCCTTGCGGGGGATGGGGCGTAGCCAGCCGCGCTGGGCTTGCAGCGCCAGAATGATATTCTCCCGTACCGACGCGGCAGCGATAATGCCGTCGGTTTTGCGATCTTCCGGGCAAAAACCGATGCCAAGGCAGGAGGCCTGATGCGGCGAGCGCAACGTCTGCGATTTGCCTTTGATCACCGCTTCACCGCGATCAGCTGGTTTGATGCCGAAGATCACTTCGGCGGTTTCTGTGCGCCCGGAACCCAGCAACCCGGCAAGACCGACGATTTCGCCGGGCCGTACCGCCAGTTCGAACGGTTCAATCACCCCTTTTTTGCCGTAGCCTTTGAATTCCACTACCGGCTTGTCGCTCAACAGCGTGCGTCCGGCGCGCTGCAGCGCGTTTTGCTCCAGTTCGCGGCCCAGCATCATTTTCACCAGCTCTATCTGCGGCAGCGATGCCGTGTCGTGGGTGCCGACGAATGCGCCGTTGCGCAGCACGGTAATGCGGTCGGTCACCTGATAAACCTGGTCGAGAAAGTGGGTGACGAAGATCAGACTGACGCCCTGATCGCGCAGTTGACGCATCAGGGTGAACAGCATCTCTACTTCCTGAGTGTCGAGACTGGCGGTAGGTTCGTCGAGGATTAACACCCTGGCGGACAGGTCAATGGCGCGGCAGATGGCGACGATTTGCTGCATCGCCACGGAAAAGCGGTTCAGCGGTTCGCGGACATCCAGCTCAAAACCGTAGGAAGACATCAGTGCCGCCGCTCGTTTTTCCATTTCGGTGCGTTGCAGTAATCCGAAGCGTCTGGGTTCGCGGCCAATAAACAGATTATCCGCCACTGACAGATTGGGTAGCAGGTTGACTTCCTGATATACCGTGCCGATGCCCAGTTGTTGGGCGTGAGCGGTATTTTTCGGTGAAATGGGCTGACCTTCGAGATAGATAGTGCCCGCATCGCGTTGGTATACGCCGGTGAGCGTTTTGATAAGCGTAGATTTGCCCGCGCCATTTTCCCCCAGCAATGCCATGATTTCCCCGCGCCGCAGGCTGAAATCGACCTTGTCCAGTGCTTTCACCCCAGGAAAAATTTTGCTCAGCCCTTCCGTACGCAAGATTTCCTGGTTGTCGAAACCGTTCATGCGATTCTCCCTCACAAAACAGGCGATGTCCGCCATGGCGGTAGTGGCCATGGCGGTGGTGAGCTATCAATATCCCATGTTCTTTTTCTTATCGAGCTCAGCCTGTGCGCTGTCTGGTTTAAATAGGGTGGACGGCGTCAGAATCAGTTTGGCTGGCAACGTGCCATCCTTTTTATATTTTTCCAGCGCATCAAACGCCGGCCCGGCCATATTTGGCGTCAGTTCAACCGAGACATTAGCCTCGTTTGCCAGCATGGCACGGAAAATATCCGGCACACCGTCAATCGATCCGGTCAGAATATCTTTTCCCGGTTTTAACCCCGCTTCCTTAATAGCCTGAATGGCGCCAATCACCATATCGTCGTTATGGGCGAAAACCATGCAGATATTTTTGCCGTTATTCTCTGACTTGATAAAACTTTCCATTACCTGTTTGCCTCCGCTACGGGTAAAGTCGCCAGACTGGGAACGGATAATTTTAATATTCGGTGTTTTAGCGATAGCGTCTTCAAACCCTTTTTTACGGTCAATGGCGACGCTGGCACCGACGGTGCCTTCTAATTGAACGACATTACAATTCTTGCCGTTTTCGGTTTTAATCAGCCATTCGCCAATTAATGCCCCTTCTTTGATATTGTCGGCGCGTACGGTAGTGAGATAAAGCGAGTCGTCTTTGACGTCAATACCGCGGTCCAGCAGGATTACCGGTATCCTGGCTTCTTTGGCTTCTTTCAGCACGGGTTCCCAGCCGGTCGCTACCACGGGAGCGATGAAAATAGCGTCCACCCCTTGTGCGATAAAGGAGCGTACTGCTTTGATCTGGTTCTCCTGTTTTTGCTGGGCATCGGCAATTTTCAGGTTAATACCGCGCGCTTTTGCCTGCTCTTTGGCCACGGTCGTTTCAGCCGCGCGCCAGCCTGATTCCGATCCGACTTGAGAAAATCCCACTGTCAATGGCGCTGCCAGCGCGACTGATGACAGTGACGCACATACAGCTGAAGCTAAAATGACGCGTTTCCACATAAAAGTGTCCTCTCTGGTAATCATTGGCTATCGGTTTTCGTTCTTGGGGACAGCGGTATTATTGGGTATTCAACATTGTCGCCTGTATCGGGATACGACAGGCGGCATTATTTTTCCTCCACTCAACGTTCATAACAAAACAGTAGTTTTTGTCATGGGAAGAGGGTCAGGGCGTATTCGCTGATCTTATGGATAAAATGGCCATCAGCGGGGAATCTGTGACCCCACGCAAATATTGTTTTAAGTCATTTTTTCGGTGTCAGGCATCGGCGTGCTGTATTCTGTTATCGGCGTCATGTTTTTTAACTAGTGGTATTTATTACGTCTGATGAAATAGGGTGAGTAGTGGTGTATTGATTCATAGCGCGCTTTTTATTCCAGGCGTATAGGAATGATATGGATATTTGGCGTGTTTTTCAGCGAGGACATCAGTGGCCTGCGGAATATAAATTATGCGAAATGTGAGGGAGACTCGTTATTTATAACCACCGGAGTAGCGCAATGATTTTATTCATGGTTAAAACGGTTTGAAGGTTTATGGCTAATACAGGAGGTGCGATGTGAGTAGTTAAAAGCGGCTGGCTCGACCAGCCGCTTTGTGAGTGGCTAATGGTGTCCCTGAGCCAGACCACCGTTGCCGTCAGGCAACCCAATCATGACATTCTGCATCATGCCCTGATCTTCATGGTCAAGGATATGGCAATGCAGTACGAATTCCCCAATATAGCGTTCATAACGGGTACGGATATAAAGGGTATAGATTTTATCCAGCGGCGGTGTCTGCGATGAGAGCTGTTCCGTTGGCGGCACGTTGCTTTTAACCCAAATCGTATCTTTCCATACTCCTTTTAGCCCGGCGTATTGGGAAACGGAACCATCCGCTTCTTTGGCTCCCGGTAAACTGACGTCATTACCTTTTGGGTCAATGATTTTGATGATTTCGAAGGGATTGACGTGGATATGAAACGGGTGACTAACGAAGTAGGAACGTAGTTGCCATTCCTGTGCGCTGCCTAACACCAGCGAGCGATCAATCTGATGCGGGGAATAGGGTTTGGCTCCCTGTGGATTGAACGTGCCATCGCTGAGTTTCTCGACATTGAAGGCATTGCCGACTTCGAAAAGGGGCGGAGCACTGGCGTCTTTTGCGGGCAGCTTGATGTAGAAGACCAATTGCTGAACGGGGGAACCCGCTACTTCTTTATCGGTAATGGGTGGATGAGGAGTGAATTTTGTCAGCCTGAAACCGTTGTTCAGGTCGTGGCGGATGCTGTCGGCCAGCGCGGTGGGATGATAGGTTTTCCCGGCACGCTCGGCCAGATAAGCGGTTGTTGCCGCAATGGGGTCGGTGACGGCATGTCCACCTTTGACCCGTACAAAACCGAGTACTGAGCGCTGCTTTTCTGAGCGAGATACATTATCCGCAGCAGAAACCGGCGGATTAACAATGCAGTAGATCCCTTCCTCCGGGAAGTTGAGCAGCAAGTCGTTACGATACCCCGGTTGCATAGTGATGTCGGTTTGGGGTTGAGCCTGTGACATAGTCAAACCGTCAGCCGCGATAACCGCGTAAGGGACTGGCGCGCCAGTACAAAGATCGCGTACGAAACGGTCCTGATCGGCAGCTCCCAGCGTTTTTTCCCTGGAGAAAAAGTCGCTGCTATTGAGTTTGCGGAATTCTACCTTGATGGTTTCGCGCACCCCAGCGTGTACCAGACGCCAGCGCTCTACTTTACCGGCTTCCACATGGCTAAATAGTGGGCGTACCCGGCCATTCACCGTGGTAAGACGACCGGATTGCTCCCAAACGCCGGGGGCGAATTGATCGTAGGAATTGACTTCGCCAATCTCACCGGGGGCACAAGACCAGTCGATAATGGTTTTACCTGGGTTTTCAGGGTCTGGCTTGGTTTTCAGCTTGCCATCCTTAAAGCAGGCATACGGAATCTGTTCAAACACCAGTAACCGTTCCGGCAGAGGTTTGCCGTCTGTGGTAGTCAGCAGTGTATCGATATCACCGTTGGTGGTGGTGGTCGGCTGGCGATCACCGCGAATGATCAGTGCGCCAGCCATGCCGCTACCTACTTGCAACGCCGTAGATCCATGATTGTGCGGGTGATACCAGAAGGTTCCCGCCGGATGATCGGCTGGAATATTGTATTCGTATTCGAATTTCACTCCCGGATTAATGGTAAGCAACACGTTGTCGCTATTGCCCGACGGACTGACCCATAAACCGTGGCTGTGCAGATTGGTGCTGTTAAAGCAATGCGGCGTATTAGGCGTGGTATGTTGGGCCGAGCAGTCAGGATCTGGCGGTAGCTGGTTGTTCAACCGGATTCTGACGGTATCGCCGGGTGTGGCTTCAATCGTTGGAGCAACGAACGGATGGTACGGATCGATGCCGGTACCGCTGTAACTGCGCAGCCGTACTTTATCGGCGTGGCCCTGAGTCGGGTTGCGGATAACCCCTTCGGTATATTGTATTTTCAGATCAAGCACGCGTTCCCGACCGGAATGCGGCGCTGAGGCGTCCGGTTTTTTCAGATACAGCGTTCCCACGGATTTTACCGACGACTCCGTCAGTACCGGCGGATTCATAAACGCGTTGGCTGGTGGTTCGTTGGTGGTTTCTGCCGCCTGCGTTGCGGGTAAATAAATACCCAACAGCATCACCACTGAGTTAAGTAATAATCGTTTTTTCACCCTGTTTTCTCCATGTAATAACGATGCACAGCTGATGTCACTCGTGTTTAATGAAAACGCGTTATTCCTGTCATGTTTCAGGTGCCAACTACCGGAATGACGTGTTAAACAGGCGTAGTTATCCACGCGTTGTTATTGATTACCTGGATTGAAAACGTGTTATTGACGTGATGCGAAGGCTTATATACCCGTCATACTTCACGTTGCAGGTGCGTTGGCTTTATTACTCGGCTCATCCCAGAGCTTTGCCGCCTGCCTGCAACTCGAATTATTTAGGGTAGAACTGTTTTTTATGGTTCATTTTTTTCTTACTTTTTTTAAGTAAATGTTGTCAGGTGTTGATTGTCAAAATTTATTACATTTTGTTTTTTGTTTATTGGCTTCCTGACAATAACTATACGTTTTTATTATTATCAATAATCGATATTACGGTATAAATACATATTGGTGTGTATTATTTTATTTGATATTAGTTTCGTAGAGTAATTAGGAGTGGTAAACCTTTGGGTGGCCTGTGCAACGTCAGGTCTAAGGTCACGGTGAGGTTTAATGGCAAAATAGGCTGACGGAAGCGTGAGAAAGGTCATCAAACCGTCGAGTTTTTCCATTTTCGTCCTGATCCGATTTCTTATTCATCAAAGAGACATTAATGTTTGCTTAACATTCTACCGATAAAATCATGGTGTAGTAGTGAATGAGTCGTCAGTGAATGTGTAGTTGAACTATGAGGTCGTTTTACATGTTGATGTAGGAGGTTGTTATGCTCGAACAAGTTACCGTTTATTTAGCGATACTGGCCGTTATCGTTGTACCGGGATTTCTGGCCGCCTTTCTGAGTCCTAAATGGAATGACTGAATAATGCTAACCCAGTCTGATAATATACGCCCCGCCTGAAGGTTATTGATTCATGCGGGGCGTGTTGCTTTAGCTGATAGGCTTCGGTTATTGCCCTTTCACTTCCCCTTTCCCTAACGCTTGCACGCTGTTGCCCATCGCATCGGTAGCATTCATATCCGCGCCTTTTTCCTGCAACGCTTTAAGAATTTCTGTGCGCTGAAACAGTGATGCGTACATCGCGGCGGTTTGTCCGGCATTATTGCGGGTATCCGGGCTACATTTTGCATTCAGCAACAAGTGAGCAATTTTCAGCTCGCCTTTGAACACTGCTCCCATCAGCGCGGTATTACCGCGACTATCCTGCAGGCAAGGGTCAGCGCCGTGGTTAATAAGCAGTGATACCGTGTCGTAATGGCCGTGATAAGCCGCCAGAATGACCGCAGTAAAGCCCTTGTCATCACGGGCATTTAGGTTATAACCGGCGCTGACGAATTCCTGAAGCACGGCGTCGTTGCCATTGCGGGCGGCATCCCATAAATACTGATTGAGCTGGTTTTGAATCTGCCGTTCATCTGTCGTCGAAGGCGCGGCGTTAGCGACAATAGAGGGCGATGACGTTACCGGGGCAACAGGCTGTTGTGCCTGGGCCGTTGCCTGGGCTAACGCCAACAGGCAAAAAATGAGACGAAGTGGTTTCATGATGACGATTCCCTGGTCGTTGGTGCCGCCTGAACAATGTGCTCAGGCGGCGACGTTCAGTTAGTCAGCCAGTTTGCTGGCCAGTGACTGCACTTTGCTCAGGTCGCCTTTGGCGACGGCGGTCAGACGAGTGCCGTAGGTCGCGTCAGCCTTGTAGAAATAGGAAAGCATGATGGTTTTGCTTTCGGTATCGGCCATCGCTAGAGCAGAACCCAGGCTTTGCACCAGATCATCCTGATCTTTCTTGCTGTAAGAACGATACAGTTCGCCGGTCTGTTTGAAGTTCTGCTCTTTTTGGATCTTACGCTGCTGGGTGGTGCCGCTGAGCGGTGTCTGGCTGTAGCGGGCGGAAACCAGCTCTTCGCGTGGATACAGGCGGCTTGGTTGGTAGTTCACTCCGTTGTCTTGCGTATGGCCACTGTTCAGGCTGCCATCCTGATTGATGTTGTTGGCTTTTTTCAGCGGAGCATTGATCGGTAAGCTCAGGCCGTTCGCGCCGAGCCGGTACATCTGGGTATCGGCATAGGCGAACAGGCGGCCTTGCAGCAGACGATCTTCAGACGGTTCGATGCCAGGGACCAGATTCGAGGGGGCCATGGCGACCTGCTCGGTTTCCTGGAAGAAGTTGTCCGGGTTCTTGTTCAGCACCATCTGGCCGATTTTACGTTCGGGTACACCCGGCCAGATTTTGGTGGCGTCCAGCGGGTCGAAATCAAACTTAGCCAGGTCGCCCGGTGTCAGTACCTGAATGTAGAGATCCCATTTCGGGTAGTCGCCGCGGTTGATGGCCGCGACCAGATCGTTAGTCAGATGGCTGTAATCTTTGCCCTGAACGTCCTCTACCTGTTTGGGATCGAGGTTTTTCACGCCTTGCAGCGTCTTCCAGTGGAATTTGACGTAATGCACTTCCCCTTTGGCATTGACCAGCTTGTAGGCATGGACGCTGTTGCCGTCCATATTGCGATAGCTGGCCGGTGTGCCTTCGTTGGAGTAAAGCAAAGTCAGGGTACGGATAGATTCCGGAACGTGTGAGAAGAAATCAAACCGGCGTCCGTCATTATCCTGATTGGTACGAGGATCTGGCTTGAACGCGTGCACCATGTCCGGAAATTTGATGGCATCACGAATGAAAAAGGTGGGGAAGTTGTTGCCTACCAGATCCCAATTGCCTTGGGTGGTGTAGAACTTGGTGGCGAAGCCGCGCGGGTCGCGCAGGGTCTCCGGGGAGTGATTGCCATGTACCACACTGGAGAAACGTACGAATACCGGGGTTGCGCTGCCTTTTTTGAACACCTCGGCGATGGTCAAGTCCGAAATATCTGCTGTAGCGGTAAATGTGCCGTGTGCGCCGGTACCGCGGGCATGGACTACACGCTCAGGAATACGTTCACGATCAAAACGTTGCAGCTTTTGCAGCAACTGCACATCCTGTAGCACAACCGGACCGTTCGGGCCGGCGGTTTGCGAGTTCTGGTTGTCGCCTACCGGTGCGCCGTTGTCGCGGGTCAGGGTATCTGCCAGCACAGGATAGGCCGTCAACAGCGACGATACGATCACCAGCGATTTTTTCCAACTGGGAACACGATATGTGGCGGTGTGATTGCTCATAACTTTCCTCATTTTCCATATGATTTTTAACAACAATAGGTTTGGTTATTGCTGTGGTTCCATTGCACTGCTCGAAGCTATAAGCAGAGAAGATTCTCCATCAGAGACGTCGATAATACGGGTGCTCTGTTGGTGAATGCGGTTTACCGGTCTTTACCTGTCGTCATGACGGGATATGGTGTTCCGTCTGGTCGGCGGTATGGTTAACCGTCGCTGTTACTGGAGAGTCTTAAATGCCTACAGCAACTGTAAACACTTTACCGTTTTTTACATAATGGATAATGGCAGTTATTTCTATCGAATTAATAGGAATGTCTTTCATAGGGAATAGGTAAAAGAGTGATGGGCACCACGGACAATACGGGAAAAGAATGGAGCGGTTGGCGAGGCGTACCGGAAAGACCGCGATGCTTTGGAAAAACAGGCTTTCCGGTACGATATTCAGTCCAGTGATGCTACCTGCGATGTAAAGCGCTTGATAGGTACACTACCGTAGTGGTTGTTGCCTTCAACCAGTGTTCTCATCATCTGAATAAAGGTTTTTCTTGAGGCGAGTGGCAGCGGTGCCAGTAATTTTATCTGTGCCCGATGCATGTCGGCAGAGGTTTTATTCAGAATTTTTCTTCCCTTGAGCGTAATTTCGACCATTTTGCGGCGGCGGTCGGAATAGTGAGTTGCGCGCCGGACATACCCCTTGAGTTCCAGTTGCTCAATGGTGCTGGTCAGCGTGGTACGGTCGGTTCCCAGCTCAGCGCCGAGCGTGGTCTGGTCCTGCCCGCCTCTGGCGTTGACTACCGCCAGAAGACCGTATTGCAGCGGAGTAAGCTCACCTTTGAGTGCTTCAAAGAATATCGTATGGTGGATCTGATTTAAGCGACGAATGAGGAAACCGGGGCGTTCCCATAGATCGTCAGCATTGATTTCATCATCTTGCATCACCTTGACTCCTTTGTTCGACGGTGAAACCGTATGACGGCAACCGACAGCCAGCACTGATCTCCCCGCCCACTCGATGCCTGCGTCACTTTTCATCTACAGGGCGGTCTGGAAGTCCAGGGGACACGGTGCGACCTTGCCGGCATAAGGCGGTGTTTTTTGACCATGGTTTGTATCAAGTGGATTGCTACCATAGCACAAGTCTGTTCAAATTTTCTTCTATGGATCGGAATAAGATTCAGTCAGAAGACAGCCCCTCATAGCGTGAGTAATGTGCTATGGGGGCGTCGTAGGATCAGGAGGGCAACGCGGAATTATTGATGCCCTGAAACGCTATTAATCAAATTTTATCAATCAGTTGAATACCATGCCGCCGTCGATCAGCAGGGCTTGACCGGTCATGTAATCTGAATCGGGGCTGGCAAGGTAGGAAACGCAGGCGGCAACATCTTCCGGTTCGGACAGGCGGCCCAAGGTGATGCGTTTGGCGAACTCCGCCGTACCATAGCCGAGCGGTTTGCCTGCCGCCTCGGAAATCTGGCGGTCAATCTCTTCCCACATCGGTGTTTTGACGATGCCGGGGCAATAGGCGTTGACGGTAATACCGAGCGGCGCTAAATCTCGCGCGGCAGTTTGTGTCAGGCCGCGTACGGCGAATTTACTGGAGCTGTAAACCGCCAGTTCCGGATTGCCGACATGGCCTGCCTGTGATGCCGCATTGATGATTTTGCCCCCTTGTCCCTGGGCTTTGAAGGCTTCCACCGCAGCCTGTATCCCCCAAATGACGCCTTTCACATTAATATTGTAAACCTTATCAACAATGTCGGGGGTAATCTCTTCAATCAGCGTAGTAGGGGCGATACCCGCATTATTCACGATTACATGAAAACCGCCCAGTTGCTTGTGCGCGCTACGTACTGCATTAAATACCTGGTCACGGTCTGAGACATCAGCGGTGAATGCGATGGCGTTACCGCCGTGGTGTCTGATTTCCTGTACCACCTGGCCTGCCGTATCACCGTTGTAATCTACGACAGCTAAGGCAAAGCCGTCTTTTGCCAGACGAAGAGCGATGGCTCGACCAATTCCCTGGCCTGCGCCAGTGACCAATGCGACTTTTTGTTTCATGGTCTTTTCCTGTGTTGTTAATGAAAGAACCGTTACTACCGGCAGGCTAACGTGTGGCAACAGGAATGAAAACTTATAGTAAATATCGATAACTATCAGTCAAATAGATTAAGTTTTTCATTTATAAATTAAGTTTGATTTTTATAACTGTGATGTATTTATTTTTTGATTTTTTATTCTGATGCTAAAGCGGTGGTGAGGCGAGTTGTTTTGCGCGCTGTAAAGATTGGTCTGGAGAAGGCGATAAACACAGTGTACCCTGCGAAGACCCTCATTCGGGTCATGTCCCGCCGATACTTGCCTTGATGAATGTTTAAAAGCTGGTAACTATGAGTTATATCGATACCATCAAACACGAACTGGTTGGCTTCCTGAACGGATTGCCAATCTATCATCCGCTCGAAGAGGTGACTGATTCTCCCTGGGAAGCGGATGATTTTTCATGTACGCCAGACAATTTGATTATCGGCGGCGGCGCTGGCGAGCATCCGGCGCTGGTTATCCATCAGTTAGGGGCGCTGGTGGCGTCCTATCTGTTGTTATGTCTGCAAAAACACAATGAATTTTTTCCAGAGCAGCCTGATCCGTTGCCGTCACTTTCGGTAGATAGATTGTACGAAATGGCGGAAAGGCCGCGTTCGCTGGAGTTTTGCGGTTGGTCAATGAATCACGTCAAGGAGTTTGTTGATCTGGCCCGTTCGCCGTTGCACCCCAATCCCTTGTCGGAATTGGGCAGCGCTGAGGAGTGGATTGAACACTCTATTGGCGAATTTGTTTACTACTCGTTGCCGGAACTTAATCCGTTCGATACACGAATGGCACGATTGCCTGGTATGGAAGGGTGGTTTCCAGGATACTGGATGTGCAATGTAACCTGTCCGCCGCCAAACTATGTCAAAACGCGAAAACAGTCGTTACTGTCTGGTTCGTTCCAGGATCACGGTTTTTTCCGGTGGGATTACCGTTATCCGCCGGAGGAGTAATGGCTATGTGTGATTTGTCGAGGTAAATGATGGTGAGGGTGTCCAAATAGTCATACTCTTTGCTGCTATTGCGTGAGCGGGGGACGCTCGGTCCAATACTATTTACCTACTTTTTTCTCGTCCCCTCGCACTTTTCTCATTTTCCCAGTGTGGCATTGCCTGTTCGGCAATATTGTCCCCGCCAAATTCGACTTACATCCTATCAATCAACCTTACCGACCAATGACAGTTCTATACACTGAAGCTGGTAATGTTTGTATCAACCCTTGTTGATGTTGTGTTATTCATCCCTGTCAGAGAGTATGTTGTTTTCCCGCCTTCGAGTAAGGCGGGATTTTTTTGTCCGCAAATAAATCTTGCGGTAGTCTGCCAAAAACTAATGTTGGCTTAATAGAGCGAAGGTAGTCTGTATCGGTTATAGATCACGCTAGTTGTGTTTGTATGCTTATACAGAGAGGGAATTCCATGAAGACCAGGTATCATTCATCCCAGATAGTCTTACACTGGTTGGCACTCGTGCTGGTGGTGGCTACTTACGCAGCGATGGAGCTGCGTGGCTTTGCTCCCAGAGGGAGTAATGCAAGATTACTGATGTCGACTATTCATTACAGTTGCGGTGTATCCGTGTGGGTGCTGATGGTCCTGAGGATGGTGCAGCGCTTTCGTTATCCTACTCCGCCGATCTCGCCACAGCCTGATCGGTTGATAGTGATTATCTCTCATGCGGTGCATGGTTTTCTTTATCTGATATTCCTGGCGTTGCCGGTGTTGGGCGTGCTGGGGATGTACTACCGCGGCGCAGACTGGTCGGTATTCGGTATTGCGATGCCGATTGCTGCAGAACCGGATGACGATATCAGACACACATTGCTGAGCATCCATGAACTGATCGCCAACGCGGGGTATTTTCTGGTAGGACTCCATGCGGTGGCTGCGCTGTATCATCACTATGTGGTGCGTGATAATACGTTGCTGCGAATGATGCCAGGCAAGAAATAATCGTCATTGGCGTCACTATGAATGACGGGCGGCGGGGCTTTACCCGCCGCCCGTTTTTTTATGACTCCTGGTCAGGGGAGTGCATGGGATCAGGGTGTTCCGCCATTTGTTTGAAACGTAACAACGTCTTATGCAGCATTTCTTTGGGCAGCAGTTGAAACATCTGGCTGATGGTTCGTCCCAGAAAACCACCAGGTGGATCGAAACGAATGCTGAGAGTCACAGCGGTGCCTTTGCCGTTTGGAGCGGGACGAAATGAGAGGCGACCTTCATTGGGAATTCTGGCGCCTGGTAGTGAGCGCCAGTGGATGAACTGACCGGGTTGTTCATCGATTATACGCGCCCGCCATTCGATATACTGGCCGAAGGGCGCTTTCATTCGCCACAGAGAATCTGTGCGATTGATGATGTCGATATGGGCGACATGGTTCATCAACACCGGTAGCGTTTCGGGTTTGCGCCATAAATCAAATAGCACTTCAGCTGGCTGATGAATGATCAGTGAACTGCTGAGTTCATCAGCGTGGCTATCCGTCATGCCAAGCCCGCGTAAAAATGTTGATGGCATGTTGTCTTCTCCCTTTTATGTCATCTTAAACAGCACCTTAAACAGCTGATATACCGCTATTATCGTACGTAATATCGGTAGAGTGATTAAAGTCCGACCCAATAAGTTTGTGGTATTGACGTACAGTTATCTCTTCTGGCGAGTGTACGTGATGCCTGGGGAAACCTGCAAACCCGCAGGAAATAAAAATTGGCGGCACTGCATTAAGATGCATGGTGCTGTTGCCTGCATGAGGCTGGAGAGAATGCGTGCACTCACAAAAACGGAGAATAGTGACTGATTTTCGGGCAGACTGCTGAGTTTCTGTTATCCTTTTAATTAGAGTTAATTGACTGCTGTGCCATGTTACTAGGGTACTTTCGATGTTCATTATTTTTTAGCCCATCCACTGATGGGCTTTTTGTTTTCTGATGATAATGACGATGAGTATTATTAGCCATTTTTTGAGCTTGTGATCTTTGTGTTTTTATTGTCACATAAAAATAAAATGCCCGATTTTTTTAAGGTTTATTTAATCTCTATGGTGTAATTTTGTTTTTAAGTAATCACTTTGTTGCGCAAAACACCGGGGTTTTGTTTTTATAATAATATGATATTTGCCCACCGTCAGGTGGGCTTTTCTTTTTTTATGTGTACTGCTTATGTGTACTGTTTTCTATAAGCGAATGATTGCATTACAGTGCATATAATAAGAATGATGCCAGTGGCAAACAGATGGCAAGGCCGCAATTCCCTGCTTATTTCAAGTGAGTGGGGAAGTGAGAGGTATCAGCGTGCCTTGTCCTAATGGACCAGCGCATTGCGTTGTTCAACACGCGAGCGTGTTGTCCTGCGTTAGGGGATATATTTTTATTGCTCCTAATGTTGGCTTAATATTCATATCATAGAATTGTTTACAGGCGGAGGAAAACCGCCGACCTGTGTCTTCAGGATGCTTCATGCCAGAGAATAGTGTCATTTTGCCCACCATTATGGTGGGCTTTTTTTTGCTTTTTAAATACATAGCGTTACTTCGGTTTTTTTGTTTTTATCAATTTTCATTAGATGAAGGAAAAACTAAGGTTATTTTAAGGAATGGCTGGTAAATTTATAAATACGCAGTGGATGGATAACTGTCGTGCCAGTACTACTAATCTTTTGCTGTTGAAAAACTCAATAGCTTTGCCCACCGGTTGGTGGGTTTTTTTTTATATATATTACCGATTCTGCTTATTGTGAAATAAAAATAATTTATCAGGGTACAATCATGTGGGGAAATAAAAATTCATTTAAAAGGTAATGGTATTGATTTTTGTTTCAAAAAAATGGTCAGAGGCAGGGATGGCTCAATATGTTTTTTAAATGCTCTATGACACGTCGTACTTCAAATTGCAGGTATTCTCGGCCCATCCCTGTGCATCGCCCTTGTGGGCTGAGGGATCCCCACAAAATCACCGCTAATAAACCAGCATCATGCTTCGGTAGGTGCTGGTGAGTTGGGCTAAAATACTCTCCAGTTTCACCCGCCCGATTATTCGTGGTGAATGCCGCAGTACATTTTCCGCCAGTGTCAAAAACGATATCACTCTTCGATTTTTAAGGCTGTTCGCCTGATAATGAAGATGAAGACCTTTATTTTCAAAATGATATCCTAATAACCAGAGAACAATTGATGCCAGTGTCGCCAGCAGACTCAGCACCCAAAGCCGCTCACCCGTTTTGCTTCCACAGGCGCGTAAGCCAAAACCAAATCTCTCACTCTTTTCATCACGAAAGTTTTGTTCAATCTGCATTCTCCTGCTGTAGAGCTTCATGATTTCACGGGGCTTAAATTCATCTGTGTTGGTAAATATCAGCCACGGCTCTTTGGCTGACGCACGTTGCTCTTTTTCCACGGTCGGATAGCCCGGTTTCCCTCTGGCACGTTTGCTTTTTCTCCCTTTTGACGCTTTCTTGTGAAGGTAAAAATGTCCATCGCATTGCGCTTTTTTTGAACGCGCCAGCGTACCTGTTCCCAGATATTCCGCCCGCGCTGTCCCGGCACAGTCTTTCACGTTCAGCCAGTGTTCCGGGCCATGATGAAGGCAAAATTTTACGTTTCCCCGGATTCGGCCAATAAAGTCCCATCCCAGTGCTTTGATATGCCGAAACCATTCATTGTGGAAGCCCGCGTCGGTGATGAGGGTGACTTTCATTTGTGGGGCTATGGCGCTGGCAAGCGCGTCAAGAAAGGCCTTCTGTATCAAAATATTGTTTTGTTTTTCTGACGGAACTACCTGACTCATCAAGGGGATAGCGCGACCATCACAGACAAGACTTGCACGCAGGACATGAAAAGCCTGAGAGGGATAGCCACTCCAGTCGACGGCAATAACACACCACGGCATGTTTTTGGTCATCATGGATGTAATCTGATTAAATATTTTCGGGATATCGTTATGAAGCGCAGTGTTTCCCAAAAGGCGGTCAACCCGTTTTATTTTATCTTTAACGCGAGCAGGGCCGGGTAAATAACGCCCGATGCAGGTGAGTGAAAGCGTCGCACCGCTTATCAACGCAGCGGTAGAATCAATAAGCGCATGTTGTCGATATTGATGCGTTGAAGCTAAAGCGTTACGGAAAAAAGTCTGGCATACTTTACGGACAGGCATAGGGTGATCTCATTGAATTTTTTGGCGAAAATCAGTAGATCATAAAACTCTATGCCTGTCTTGTTTTCTGGGGATCCCTCAGCCTTGTGGGGTCATTGCCAGCCTTGTTCAACTTTGCTTCCGGCAGCGTTGTCACTCACTTGCCGCGTGACAAGTTTCTAATGGGCCTTGTCCTAAAGGACCAGTGCGTTGCGTTGTTCAACACGCGAGCGTGTTGTCCTGCAACTTGAAATATGACGGGTTATAGCACCAATAAAAAAGCCCCGAGGCGGGGCATGCATGTCGTAAAAACGCTATCGCCGTTATTATTGTGTATCAAGCATATATAGGCATGTTGACAATAATACGACAACATTGAGTGTCATGTTGCGTGCTGCTTCGCATTCCTGTTAATCAATAAGAGAGCAACAGGAAAAATGCTACCCTGAGGAGGAGTGCGCCGATTATATTGAGCCGCAATTGCCGCAATTAAAGAAAACGGGACATCGTGATGACAGAAGCAGAAGTGTTGCGACTAAGCGTGCGGGTGGGAGAGCGCCTTAAGGCGCGTCAGGCGAAAATGACCTGTGCTGAATCTTGTACCGGTGGATGGTTGGCGAAGACTATCACTGATGTGGCCGGCAGTTCAGGATGGTTTGACTATGGTTTTGTGACTTACAGCAATCAGGCTAAACAGGCGCTGCTTGGCGTGCAGGTAAATACCCTGGAACAGTTTGGCGCGGTGAGCTGTGAAGTGGTGAGGGAAATGGCGGCGGGAGCACTGAGCCGTTCCGGCGCAAATGTTGCCGTATCAGTCAGTGGTATTGCCGGTCCCGACGGTGGAACGCCGGACAAGCCCGTAGGAACCGTATGGTTCGGCTTTAACGATAAAGATGGCAACAGTCTGACTCAGCGAGTGCAGTTTGACGGTGATCGCCATGATGTTCGGCTGCAGGCGGTAGCTTTTGCTTTGCAGACGCTGTTAGATAGATTTTTATAAAATAGGCTTGATGCTGTATACGTATACAGTATAATGAGCCTATTGGTTTCTGTGAGTCATGAATAAGCAACAGCGTAGAGGCAGCATCAGGCTGCGCGACAGGAGTAGAAATGGCTATTGATGAGAACAAGCAAAAGGCACTGGCGGCGGCGTTGGGGCAGATCGAAAAACAATTCGGCAAAGGTTCTATCATGCGTTTGGGCGAAGATCGCTCAATGGATGTTGAAACGATCTCCACGGGTTCCTTGTCGCTCGATATCGCTCTGGGTGTTGGTGGTTTGCCAATGGGGCGTATTGTTGAAATCTATGGCCCGGAATCCTCTGGTAAAACCACGCTGACGTTGCAAGTGATTGCTGCGGCACAGCGTGAGGGGAAAACCTGTGCGTTCATTGATGCCGAGCACGCGCTAGACCCGATCTACGCCAAGAAGTTAGGAGTAGATATCGACAATTTGCTGTGTTCTCAGCCAGACACGGGTGAACAGGCACTGGAGATTTGTGATGCGCTGGCGCGTTCTGGTGCCGTGGATGTGATCATTGTTGACTCCGTAGCTGCGCTGACACCGAAAGCTGAGATCGAAGGGGAAATCGGCGATTCACACATGGGGCTGGCAGCGCGCATGATGAGTCAGGCTATGCGTAAACTGGCTGGTAACCTGAAACAATCCAATACGCTGCTGATCTTTATCAACCAGATCCGTATGAAGATTGGTGTGATGTTCGGTAACCCGGAAACCACGACCGGTGGGAATGCGCTGAAATTCTACGCTTCTGTTCGTCTGGATATCCGCCGCATCGGTTCGATAAAGGAAGGCGAAGAGGTCGTTGGCAGCGAAACCAGAGTCAAAGTTGTGAAGAACAAGGTTGCTGCCCCGTTCAAACAGGCCGAATTCCAGATTCTTTATGGCGAAGGGATTAATACCTTTGGTGAGTTGGTTGATCTGGGTGTGAAGTACAAGCTGATTGAAAAAGCCGGTGCCTGGTACAGTTACAACGGCGATAAAATTGGTCAGGGTAAGGCTAATGCCTGCAATTTCCTGAAGGATAATCCGGCCATTTCTACTGAACTCGATAAGAAGTTACGTGAATTATTGCTGCACAAGGATAATGACGCCGTGCCGAATGTTAGTGGCGAAAGTGCTGAGTATGATGAGGAAGCGGCTGGCGAACTTAACGACGACTTTTAATAGTCGGTGTGGCGCGCACAGCACATTCTTTGGATGACAGGCATGTCTAACATACTCCGCTATGCGATGAATGTGCTGGCTGTGCGAGATCACAGCGAGATAGAATTACGCCGCAAAATTGCGGCGTATTTGCAGACAAATCTCGAATGCGATAACGCAGATGAATGCTATGCATTATCTGAATTGAATAAGCAAATCGAGCAGGTGGTAGCCAGTTGTCGGCAACAAGGCTGGCTGGATGATGAGCGCTACGCCCAGCGTTATATTCATGGCCGCTGTCGTAAAGGGTATGGTACACAGCGTATCTGTGCCGAACTCAGTCAGCGGGGAATTGATAAATCAATCCAACGTATGGCGTTGCAGTCCTGCAATATCGATTGGTATTCGCAAGCGCGAACAGTGGCGAACCGCAAATTCGGCTCACCATTGCCAATCACTTGGCAGGAGCGTGCCAAAGTTCAGCGTTATTTGCTTTATCGCGGTTTTTCCCACGATGAAATTCAGTCGGTATATATGAATTTTTCCGATTGAACGCATACGGGATTTTACTTCCCACCTAAGAAAATTTATCTTATTCCCACTTTTTTGTTCGCGTTTGGCTCGGTCACGTCAGTATGTTGCATCCACCTTGCCCGCGACTGTTCTTTTAGCTTGATTTCAGGACAATTATGAGCAAGAGCACCGCTGAGATCCGTCAAGCGTTTCTCGACTTTTTCCATAGTAAAGGTCATCAGGTTGTCGCCAGTAGTTCACTGGTGCCAAACAATGATCCCACACTGTTGTTTACCAATGCCGGGATGAACCAGTTCAAGGATGTGTTTTTGGGACTGGACAAACGCAACTATACGCGAGCCACGACGTCCCAGCGTTGTGTCCGTGCTGGCGGTAAACATAACGATCTGGAAAATGTGGGTTACACGGCGCGTCATCACACTTTCTTCGAAATGCTGGGTAACTTCAGCTTCGGTGATTATTTTAAACGCGACGCCATTCTTCATGCCTGGGAACTGTTGACCAGCTCCCAGTGGTTTGGTTTGCCCAAGGAAAAACTGTGGGTTACGGTTTACGCCACCGATGATGAGGCCTATGACATTTGGGCTAATGAGGTGGGGGTGCCGCGTGAGCGTATTATCCGTATCGGCGACAATAAAGGTGCGCCTTACGCGTCAGATAACTTCTGGCAAATGGGCGATACCGGCCCTTGTGGTCCGTGTTCTGAAATTTTCTACGATCATGGTGATCACATTTGGGGTGGACCGCCGGGAAGCTTGGAAGAAGACGGTGATCGTTACATTGAGATCTGGAACCTGGTCTTTATGCAATTCAACCGACAGGCTGATGGCACAATGTTGCCGCTGCCGAAACCATCGGTTGATACCGGCATGGGTCTGGAGCGTATTTCCGCTGTTCTTCAACATGTGAATTCCAATTACGAAATCGATCTGTTCAACACCCTGATCGCTAAAGCGGCCCGTGTGGTAGGAACTGATGATCTCAATAATAAGTCGTTGCGCGTTATCGCCGATCATATCCGCTCCTGTGCGTTTCTGATTGCTGATGGCGTGATGCCGTCGAATGAAAACCGCGGTTATGTGCTGCGTCGCATTATTCGTCGCGCAATTCGTCACGGTAATATGCTCGGTGCAAAAGAAACTTTCTTCTATAAGCTGGTGGGTACGCTGATTGAGGTGATGGGATCGGCAGCCGAAGAACTGAAACGCCAGCAGAGCCTGGTGGAGCAGGCGCTTAAGAATGAAGAAGAGCAATTTGCGCGAACGCTGGAACGTGGTTTGTTGTTGCTGGATGAAGAAATTAAGCAGCTCAAGGGCGATACGCTGAGCGGTGAAGCGGCATTCCGTCTCTATGACACCTATGGTTTCCCGGTTGATTTGACTGCGGATGTCTGCCGTGAACGTAATCTGAAAGTCGATGAAGCGGGTTTTGAGCGCGCAATGGAAGCTCAACGCCAGCGGGCGCGCGATGCCAGTGGCTTTGGCGCGGATTATAACAGCCTGATCCGTGTCGATGAGTCTACGACGTTCTGTGGCTATGAGCGTACCGAACAGCAATCTAAGGTCGTGGCTATTTATCGTCATGGCGAATCCGTGCAGGAAATTCAGGCGGGTGACGATGCGGTTGTGATTCTGAGTGAAACGCCATTCTATGGTGAGTCCGGTGGTCAGGTTGGCGACCAGGGTGTATTGGTGTCAACTGCTGCCCGTTTCTCGGTTGCCGATGCACAGAAATATGGTCAGGCTATTGGGCATGTCGGCTCTCTGGCTCAGGGTACCCTGCGAGTAAACGATAATGTCGATGCGGTAGTCGATCACGCTCGCCGCGACCGTATTCGTCTGAATCATTCGGCGACTCACTTGCTACATGCGGCTCTGCGCCAGATTTTGGGTGAGCACGTGGCACAGAAAGGGTCGCTGGTTAATGATAACTACCTGCGTTTTGACTTCTCTCATCCTGAAGCGATGAAACCGGAACAGATTCGTCAGGTGGAAGATATCGTTAATACCCAGATTCGTTGCAATCTGTCGATAGAAACCGACGTAATGGCGCTGGATGCAGCCAGAGCGAAAGGCGCGATGGCGCTGTTTGGCGAGAAGTACGACGATCAGGTTCGCGTACTGTCGATGGGCGATTTCTCCATTGAGTTATGTGGTGGTACGCACGCTCGTCGTACTGGTGATATCGGTTTGTTCCGGATTGTGTCTGAATCTGGTACGGCTGCGGGTATTCGTCGTATTGAAGCTGTTACTGGCGAGAATGCGATTGCTAACCTGCACCATCAGAATGATTTGTTGCATGAAGTAACACAACTGGTGAAGGGCGATAGCAACAATCTGGCCGACAAAGTACGCTCTTTGTTAGAACGCACTCGTGGGTTGGAAAAAGAGTTGCAGCAGTTGAAGGAACAGCAGGCTGCGCAGGAGAGTTCTTTACTATCCAGCAAAGCGAAAGATATCAACGGCGTGAAGTTGCTGGTAACGCAACTGAACAATGTTGAACCCAAGCTGCTGCGAACGATGGTCGATGATCTGAAGAATCAACTGGGTTCTGCGGTGATCGTATTGTCGACAGTGGCGGATGGCAAAGTCAGCCTGATAGCCGGTGTGACCAAAGAATTGACCGACCGTGTAAAAGCGGGTGAGTTGATTGGTTTTGTGGCAAACCAGGTTGGTGGAAAAGGCGGTGGTCGTGCAGATATGGCGCAAGCTGGCGGTAGCGATGTTGATGCATTGCCGTCGGCGTTGACCAGCGTTGAAGCCTGGGTGGTTGATAAGATATAAATACTAAATACGTGTTATCTCGGCAAAAACGCCATGCCTATGAGTGGTTTTGGCGTTTTTTGCTTGCGGTAAGGATGCCCATAAACAAGACTGATTAATAGTCCATCTGTGGGGTTCCAGAGATGAACTGTGAGGCGATGTCTGGTTGTGATAACAAAAAGCGCAAGCTGTCTTATATCGACTAAACTGAACATTAGTAACAAACAATGAGTGCGATGATGAGACATTTTTGTCATCCAGGTTTACGTTTTCCCCGCCCATGATGGATAATGACGGGAGAATGGAGTGACCTGACTCTTTATAATCTTTCAAGGAGCAAAGAATGCTTATTTTAACTCGTCGAGTTGGCGAAACCCTCATGATTGGCGATGAGGTTACGGTTACCGTACTAGGAGTAAAGGGCAATCAGGTTCGTATCGGTGTGAATGCGCCGAAAGAAGTGTCTGTACATCGTGAAGAGATCTACCAGCGTATCCAGGCAGAGAAATCTCAACCCACCTCCTACTGACTGAATAGCGTCTCGTGTTGGCGAGGCGCTGTTGTTGTTCTGCTGTTTTCGTCGGCTCCCTGAGTTTCCTTTTTTGACCAGTAAATGGTCACCTGGTGCATTGCTATGGTGAACAGAAGTAACTGGTTGTTTTATGAGTGATAAAGCAGGCTTTTTGTTGTTAATCTGTTCTTGTTGGGTGCGAAGTGTTCAAACGGAACTGATATCGGAAAAATTATTTGACTTATAAGACCGGGAAAGTAATATGTGCGCCACGCAGACAGGTGAGCGCTGAATAAAAATAAAATTCAGTGATTACTAGTCGGTACGGTGAGGTGGCCGAGAGGCTGAAGGCGCTCCCCTGCTAAGGGAGTATGCGGTCAAAAGCTGCATCGAGGGTTCGAATCCCTCCCTCACCGCCATTAAATTGCATCCGTAGCTCAGCTGGATAGAGTACTCGGCTACGAACCGAGCGGTCGGAGGTTCGAATCCTCCCGGATGCACCATTTAATGTAGCGCGTTTTATGACAATGATTATTGTCAGTAATACAATTTAAGAGACGTTTTCAGTCATTCTTGAAATGCATCCGTAGCTCAGCTGGATAGAGTACTCGGCTACGAACCGAGCGGTCGGAGGTTCGAATCCTCCCGGATGCACCATTCTCCTGATGCGGTTTCCTCTTGTTGTAAATTTATATTCTTGATTGTTTCTACAATGCATCCGTAGCTCAGCTGGATAGAGTACTCGGCTACGAACCGAGCGGTCGGAGGTTCGAATCCTCCCGGATGCACCATCTTAGTTTTCGTATCGTCTTAATCCTTCCTACCTCTACTCTGTTATTTCGTAATATAAAATCAATGCCTTTCCGCTGCTCTATGTTTATATTCTACTGTTTTTATTATGGTTATTGAGTAAGCGACAACGTTTTGACTTTGCGTTAAAGTAGTCGTCTCTTTCGGTGGGTACGGAGTCATGATGTACGATCGCTATCAAGGCCTCATCTTTGACATGGATGGAACTATCCTCGATACGGAGTCGACCCATTGTCAGGCATGGCAGCAGGTACTGGCAAAGTATGGTATGAGTTATGACAACAATGCCATGACAGCACTAAATGGTGCGCCGACCTGGCGTATCGCCGAGGTAATTCTTAATCACAACCAGTCGGACCTTGATCCGCATGTCTTGGCAGCAGAAAAAGCGTCACTGACTGAAACCATGCTAATGGATACCGTACAGCCTCTGCCGTTAATCGAGGTCGTCAAAGCTTATTATGGGCGTCGTCCGATGGCTGTTGGTACTGGAAGTACACATGGCCTGGCTGAGCGTTTGCTGCGCCATCTTGGCTTGCGTGATTATTTCTCTGCACTGGTTGGTGCTGATGATGTTCTGCGACATAAACCCTTCCCGGATACGTTCCTGCGTTGTGCAGCATTAATCCATGTGGTTCCCGAACATTGCGTGGTGTTTGAAGATGCTGATTTTGGCATTCGTGCTGCTGCCAGCGCTGGTATGGACGTGATTGACGTAAGAACGCTGTGAATGAGTCTCTGGCGCTGTTTTCTTTGTTCTGGAGTAGTTTTCTGAGCGCGACGCTGCTGCCGGGCAGCTCTGAAGTTGTATTGGTATCGTTACTATTGACCCACAGTGCCAGCCCTTTATTACTGATTTTGATTGCTTCTATCGGTAATACGCTAGGAGGAATTACCAATATTATTGTTGGGCGTCTGGTCCCTGAACTCAAACCGCAAAAAGGCTTAGACACCGCGAGTTGCTGGCTGCAGCGTTACGGTACGGCGGCGTTATTATTTAGCTGGGTGCCGATAGTCGGCGATATATTGTGTGTATTGGCGGGATGGCTGCGGATGCCCTGGGTGGGTTCAGTAATCTGTATTTTTATTGGAAAAACGTTGCGCTACCTGATCTTGGCTGTCGTGACACTGGAATGGACGATGGGAACCGGGTGAGTTGTAATCACGATTGTTGTCCCCATATAGCATCCATCATTCTTATTAACATGACTATATCTTCATAGCTGGAGGTCAATTTGATCCCGGACGTATCAAAAGCGCTGTCCTGGCTGGAAAAACATCCTCAGTCTATAGCAGGGATCCAGCGTGGTATTGAGCGTGAAACACTGCGTGTGATGGCAAATGGACATCTGGCGACAACAGGGCATCCAGAGAAGCTAGGGGCGGCGTTGACCCATCCCTGGATTACTACGGATTTCGCTGAGACGCTGCTGGAATTCATTACGCCGGTTGACAAGGATATTGATCACCTTCTCGCTTTTTTGCGTGATATTCATCGTTATGTCGCCCGCCATCTGGGTGATGAGCGTATGTGGCCGCTGAGTATGCCTTGTTTTATTGAAGCTGGTCAGGATATCGAACTCGCGCAATATGGCTCGTCGAATATTGGCCGTTTCAAAACACTATACCGTGAAGGGTTGAAGAATCGGTATGGCGCATTGATGCAGACCATTTCCGGTGTGCATTATAACTTTTCGCTACCGTTGTCATTTTGGCAGGCCCGTGATGGTATTACTGATGCTATCAGCGGCAAGGAAGCGATATCTGCCGGATACTTTCAACTGATTCGTAACTACTATCGGTTCGGTTGGGTGATCCCGTATCTGTTTGGTGCCTCTCCGGCAATCTGCTCATCTTTCCTGCAGGGTAAAGACACTCACCTGCCGTTTGAGCGTTCTGAAAAAGGGATGCTCTATTTGCCGTATGCTACGTCATTACGTCTGAGCGATCTGGGGTACACCAATAAGTCGCAGAGTAATCTTGGCATTACCTTCAACAGTCTGGAGACGTATGTTTCGGCACTGAAAAAAGCGATCCGCACCCCTTCGCAAGAGTATGCTGAGATTGGTCTCAAGAAAGATGGCCGTTATCTGCAACTGAATACCAACGTGTTGCAGATTGAAAACGAATTGTATGCGCCGATTCGGCCCAAGCGTGTCACCCGTATGGGAGAGTCGCCATCCGATGCGTTGCTGCGTGGTGGTATTGAATATATCGAAGTTCGCTCGCTGGACATTAATCCGTTTTCGGCCATTGGCGTCAGCGCGGAACAGGTTCGGTTCCTCGATCTGTTCCTGATTTGGTGTGCGTTGGCTGATGCGCCGGAAATGAGTGAAGCTGAGTTGCTCTGTACACGCAAAAACTGGAATAGGGTGATTCTGGAAGGGCGTAAACCGGGGCAGACGATAGGAATGGGCTGTGAAACCGCGCGTCAGCCGATTGCAGAAGTTGGGCGTGCGCTATTTGCTGACTTGCGGTATGTTGCGCAGTTGTTGGATCACGGGCAGGCGAAGCCTTACTATCAGCAGGTTTGCGATCAACTAGTGGACGGGTTCGATGACCCGAACAAGACGTTCTCGGCCCAGGTACTGGCGATGATGCTGGAGCATGGCAGCGGTGGTGTTGGGCTCCAACTGTCTGGGCAATACCGCGAGCAATTGTTGCAAGAGCCGCTGGAGATTTTGTCTGAAGCCCAGTTTGCCGCTGAGTGCGAGCGCTCATGGCAGCGCCAGCGTCAACTGGAGTCGGAAGATACGTTGAGTTTTGATGCCTATCTGTCCAGACAGTGAGGCTAGTACCAATATATATAAAAGAAAAGGTCACCCGATTTTCATCGGGTGACCAAAGAAACATCTCTGATAATAGGGATGATGATAATAAATGCGCGTCTTTCATGTATTAAGACCGGTACTGGTAAGAAAAGTTTCCTGGAAACAAGAAATAATTTTTTTCATGAGGAGGTGGCAACATGCCATTACTAGATAGTTTTACTGTCGATCACACTCGTATGGCTGCTCCTGCCGTTCGGGTGGCCAAAACCATGACAACCCCTCATGGTGATACGATTACCGTGTTTGACCTGCGTTTCTGTCGCCCTAATCATGAGATTATGCCAGAACGTGGTATTCATACTCTGGAACACCTGTTTGCCGGTTTTATGCGTGATCACCTCAATGGTGATGGTGTAGAAATTATCGATATCTCGCCGATGGGATGCCGTACAGGGTTCTACATGAGCCTGATTGGGACGCCGGCAGAGCAACGTGTGGCCGATGCCTGGAAAGCGGCTATGGCAGATGTGCTGAAGGTTACCGACCAGCGTAAGATCCCGGAGTTGAACGAATATCAATGCGGTACCTATGAAATGCATTCCCTGACTGAAGCGCAGGATATTGCTCGCCACATTCTGGAACATGATGTTCTGGTCAATAAAAACGACGAGCTGGCATTGCCGAAAGATAAGCTGTCAGAGTTGCACATCTGACTAATGAGATGCTGACGTTTAGGGCTGTAAAAAAGAGAGCGATGCTCTCTTTTTTATGCCCGTAAAATCCAGTTCTCGTAAAATCTACTGTCGGAGCGTTGTCACTGCGCCAGAAAATGCTGAATGACCCGGCTGCCGAAGTAGGAGAGCGTCAGCAGCAGCGCGCCAATAAGGTTGAACCACACCACCCGGCGTCCACGCCAGCCTTCGTGGTAGTGTCCCCAGAGCAACAGAATGTAGACAAACCAGGCCAGCAGGGAGAACAGTGCTTTATGCAGATTCTCTTTATTGCTGAGCAAATCGTTCATGTAGATAAGCCCGGTGCACAACGTCAGCGTCAGCAGCATGACACCAATTTGGGTAATGTGGAACATTTTGCGTTCTATACCCAGCAACGGCGGCATATCGGTGGCAAATCCCAGTTTCTTGGTTTTCAGCATGTAGTCCAGCAGCGCCAGTTGCAGCGCATATAACGCCGCAATCATCAGAGTGGCGTAAGCAAATAACGCCAGACCGATATGCACCATCAGGCCCGGCATGGCTTCGAGGTGGGTAATAAACTCTCCCGGCATAAAACTGGCAAATGCCAGATTAATCAATGCAAAGGTATAGACGACGGGCAGCAGAAACCAGCCACGATTACGTGATGCCACGATAGTCATCACTGTGCACATAATCAGGCTTATCAACGAACCCATATTCAACAGACTCAAATTTTGCCCGACCTGCACATCGAAGATACGCTGATACAAGGCCACTGCATGGCAGGTCAGGGCAAGTATGGCGGATACCACCGCCAGACGGCGGTAGGCTCCGTTTTTTCGCACCAGGCTTGGGATGATCAGTCCCAGACTGAGGAAATAGGCCGCTAAAGCTACAATGGCGAAGACAGACATAGCGATGGGTTATTCAATATCAACTGAGTAAAATGAAGGATCAGTATAGCTTTAGTCGCCACCGCCACCAACCAGTTATCCGCGCCGGAGCGCGCAGATTGGTCTGGCTTTCGTGTTATACTCCCCGTTATTCGCGTCGCGATAGCGGCCAGTTTCACATTGGGCATGAGATATGTTTGAAAATTTAACCGATCGACTGTCGCGCACTCTGCGCAATATCAGCGGACGTGGGCGGCTGACTGAAGACAATATCAAGGATACGTTACGTGAAGTGCGCATGGCGTTGCTGGAAGCGGACGTGGCGTTGCCCGTGGTGCGTGATTTCATCAACCGGGTCAAAGAACAAGCTGTGGGCCATGACGTCAACAAGAGCCTGACGCCGGGCCAGGAATTCGTCAAGATTGTCCAGAATGAACTGGTTGCCGCCATGGGCGAGGTCAATCAGGCGCTCAATCTGGCTGCCCAGCCGCCGGCAGTGGTGCTCATGGCGGGTCTGCAAGGGGCAGGTAAAACCACCAGCGTGGGTAAGTTAGGTAAGTTCCTGCGTGAAAAGCAGAAGAAGAAAGTGTTGGTCGTGTCGGCGGACGTGTATCGCCCTGCTGCTATCAAACAGCTGGAAACGCTGGTACAGACCGTCGGTGTCGATTTTTTTTCCTCGCAAGTGCATGAAAAACCTATCGATATCGTTAACCGTGCGTTACAGCACGCCAAACTGAAATTCTATGATGTTCTGCTGGTGGATACCGCTGGTCGTCTGCATGTCGATGACGCCATGATGGATGAAATCAAGCAGGTTCATGCCTCTATTAATCCGGTGGAAACACTGTTTGTTGTTGACGCCATGACCGGCCAGGATGCTGCGAATACTGCGAAAGCATTTAACGAAGCGTTGCCGTTGACCGGGGTGATTCTGACAAAAATCGATGGTGATGCCCGCGGCGGTGCGGCACTGTCCATCCGTCATATCACGGGTAAACCGATCAAGTTTTTAGGTGTTGGTGAGAAAACCGACGCGCTGGAGCCTTTCTATCCGGACCGTATCGCCTCGCGCATTCTCGGTATGGGCGATGTGCTCTCGCTGATTGAGGAACTGGAAAGTAAGGTTGATCGTTCTCAAGCCGAGAAGTTGGCCAAAAAGCTTAAAAAAGGCGATGGTTTTGACCTGACCGATTTTCTGGATCAACTTAAACAGATGCGCAACATGGGCGGTATGGCCAGCATGATGAGCAAACTGCCGGGCATGGGGCAGATTCCCGATAACGTAAAATCGCAGATGGATGACAAGGTGTTGGTGCGTATGGAAGCGATCATCAATTCCATGACGTTGCAAGAGCGTGCTAAGCCTGAAATCATCAAAGGTTCTCGTAAGCGCCGCATCGCGATGGGTTCGGGTATGCAAGTACAGGACGTCAACCGGCTGCTAAAGCAGTTTGATGATATGCAGCGCATGATGAAAAAGATGAAGAATGGCGGTCTGGCAAAAATGATGCGTGGTATGAAAGGGATGATGCCGCCAGGTTTTCCGGGTCGGTAAGTCGGGGAAATGTGACCCCGGCAGAAAAGTCGGTGGTGTGAATGCACGGTTTTAGATTGCTTTTTGCACCAAAATGAGTAAAATCTTCGGGCTTTTTATATGACACTGGGCCCCGTTCCTCGATGGGGCCCGGTTGTTTTATTAACTAAAGAGGATGTTATGGTAACAATTCGTTTGGCACGTGGCGGCGCTAAAAAACGCCCGTTCTATCAAGTCGTTGTGACCGATAGCCGCAATGCGCGCGACGGTCGTTTCATTGAACGCGTAGGTTTCTTCAACCCGATCGCTACCGGTAAAGCAGAAGCTCTGCGTCTGGATCTTGACCGTATCGAGCACTGGGTTGGTCAGGGCGCTACCGTTTCTGATCGCGTTTCTGCGCTGATCAAAGACGCTAAAAAAGCAGCATAATCTGTTGCGGTGGTGGTAATGGTAATGAGCAAGCAACTCAGCCCGAAAGTCCCGGTTAACCCGGTTATATTGGGGAAAATGGGGTCTACATACGGCATTAAAGGTTGGCTCAGAGTGTTTTCATCCACCGAAAACGCCGAAAGCATTTTTGATTATCAACCCTGGTTCATCCAGAATAATGGGCTGTGGCAATTGATCGAGATCGAGAGCTGGCGGCACCATAATCAGGATCTGGTCATTAAGATTAAAGATATTGATGATCGGGATGCGGCGAATTTATTGACCAATTGCGAGATTGTCGTAGATTCGACCCAGTTGCCTGAGCTGGATGATGGGGATTATTACTGGAAGGATCTGATTGGCTGCGACGTTGTCACCGTAGGTGGCTATGAGCTGGGAAAAGTCACTGACATGATGGAAACCGGTTCTAATGACGTTCTGGTGGTGAGAGCCAACCTGAAAGATGCTTACGGAGTCAAGGAACGGTTGATCCCGTTTCTGACTGAACAGGTTATTAAGCACGTTGACCTGTCTACACATCGTATTGAAGTAGACTGGGATCCTGGTTTTTGAACTCTGTAAAGTCTGTAGTTAATGAGTGGAACGATATTATGTGGATTGGGGTGATTAGCCTGTTTCCTGAGATGTTCCGCGCCATTACTGATTATGGAGTCACAGGCCGGGCAGTTAAAAATGGCCTGCTGAGCGTACAGTACTGGAGTCCTCGTGACTTCACTTACGATCGACATCGTACTGTGGATGACCGCCCTTATGGCGGCGGTCCTGGTATGTTGATGATGGTGCAGCCCTTACGGGATGCCATTCATGCAGCGAAAGCAGCGGCAGGCGAAGGGGCTCGGGTGATTTATCTGTCACCGCAGGGTCGCAAACTGGATCAGCAAGGCGTACGTCAACTCGCCGCACATCAGAAGATGATTCTGGTTTGCGGAAGGTACGAGGGCATTGATGAGCGTGTCATCAAAACCGAAATTGACGAAGAATGGTCAATCGGCGATTACGTTCTCAGTGGTGGCGAACTGCCAGCAATGACGCTGATTGATTCGGTAGCCCGTTTTATCCCTGGCGTACTGGGTCATGAAGCTTCGGCACAAGAAGATTCTTTTGCTGATGGATTGTTGGATTGTCCTCACTACACCCGACCTGAAGTGTTGGAAGGTATGGATGTGCCGGCAGTGTTACTGTCGGGCAATCATGCGGAAATACGCCGCTGGCGTTTGAAGCAGTCGCTGGGCCGAACCTGGCTTAGAAGACCTGAACTTCTGAAAAGCCTAGCTCTGACTGACGAGCAAGCAACGTTGTTGACGGAATTCCAACAGGAATATCAGTCTGAACAGCATGAGTATTAGGGGGGCGCTGCGGTAGTGCCGGGCGAACCCAAATATCAGTTTACCTAGGGTAAGAGACATATTATGAGCAATATTATCAAGCAGCTTGAACAAGAGCAGATGAAGCAAGACGTACCTGCATTCCGTCCGGGTGACACCGTGGAAGTGAAGGTATGGGTCGTTGAAGGTTCCAAAAAACGTCTGCAGGCATTCGAGGGCGTGGTTATCGCAATTCGTAACCGCGGTCTGCACTCTGCATTCACTGTTCGCAAGATTTCCAACGGCGAAGGCGTAGAGCGCGTATTCCAGACGCACTCTCCGGTAGTGGACAGCATTACCGTTAAGCGCCGTGGTGCTGTGCGTAAAGCCAAACTGTACTACCTGCGTGAGCGTGCTGGTAAGTCTGCTCGTATCAAAGAGCGTCTTAACTAAGCATCCGCTTTCACAACATCCGAAAGCGATAAGGGGTGGCATTTGCCGCCCCTTTTTCTTGGATGCGTTATATGCGTTACGCGACGTTTTTCGTTTTCCGGGCGATCACGGTAGGGTACATGCGCATCCGGTCATCAATAAAATGTATGTCGCAAAATCCAGCTTGTT
>NZ_JAAVXH010000055.1:0-37300 GCF_012273755.1 Dickeya sp. CFBP 2040 | reverse complement strand
AGCGCGGTGGTCCCACCTGACCCCATGCCGAACTCAGAAGTGAAACGCCGTAGCGCCGATGGTAGTGTGGGGTCTCCCCATGCGAGAGTAGGGAACTGCCAGGCATCAAATTATGTGTGCTGATATGGCTCAGTAGGTAGAGCGCACCCTTGGTAAGGGTGAGGTCCCCAGTTCGACTCTGGGTATCAGCACCAGCTGTTTTAAATGATGTTCGGCAAAATGAATAAAAGAATTTGTCTGGCGGCGATAGCGCGGTGGTCCCACCTGACCCCATGCCGAACTCAGAAGTGAAACGCCGTAGCGCCAATGGTAGTGTGGGGTCTCCCCATGCGAGAGTAGGGAACTGCCAGACATCAAACGAAAACAAAAGGCCCGTTCGAAAGAGCGGGCCTTTTGTTTTATCTGTTGTTTGTCGGTGAATACTCTGCAGCCGCTCACAGGGGACGGATAGGGTACCCACCATAAAGCTGTCGTATCGTGGCCCTCAGCTTAAATAATGACATGAGCTGATTAGTTTTTGCCTGAATCATCGAGCCTGTTTTATTGTGTCTGCTATATAAAGAGCTATTGCATAACAGACGGGAAGGGTAGATCACACATGGTGAATACAATAAAGCCACAGGATGGAGTTACGACAAATAGCACACGCCAGCGTATCTGGGCAATCGTTGGCGCCTCATCCGGGAATTTGGTTGAATGGTTTGATTTTTACGTTTATTCGTTTTGCTCCCTATACTTCGCTCATATCTTTTTTCCGACCGGTAATAGCACGACACAATTGTTACAAACAGCAGGTGTTTTTGCGGCTGGGTTTCTCATGCGCCCTATCGGAGGTTGGTTGTTTGGCTATATCGCCGATAAATATGGTCGTAAAAAATCGATGCTGACATCGGTGTGCATGATGTGCTTGGGATCGCTGGTAATAGCCTGCTTGCCCAGCTATGCAACGATTGGAGTTTGGGCTCCCTTGTTATTACTGATAGCTCGTTTGTTTCAGGGGTTGTCAGTAGGCGGAGAATACGGAACCAGTGCAACGTATATGAGTGAAGTGGCACTGGAAGGACGCAAGGGATTTTATGCCTCTTTTCAGTATGTAACGCTAATCGGTGGCCAGTTACTGGCGTTACTGGTTGTAGTGATACTACAGCACCTACTCTCTGATACAGAGCTGCGTTCATGGGGCTGGCGTATTCCCTTTATCTTAGGCGCCGCTCTGGCTGTGGTCGCGTTGTTCTTGCGTCATTCGCTTAATGAAACCTCTGCGAGTGAAACCCGTGCACGCAAGGATGCCGGGTCATTAAGAGGGCTGTGGCACAATCGTAATGCTTTTATCATGGTGCTGGGATTTACTGCTGGAGGTTCATTGAGCTTCTATACCTACACCACCTATATGCAGAAATACCTGGTGAATACCGCCGGGCTGAGCGCCAAGTCTGCCAGTGGATTGATGACGCTGGCTCTGTTCATTTTCATGCTGTTGCAGCCTGTGTTTGGCGCACTGTCCGATAAAATTGGTCGCCGCAGTTCTATGTTGCTTTTTGGCGCGCTATCGGCGTTATTGACAGTACCGATTTTGTCTACTCTGCAAGGTGTGAGCAACCCGGTTATCGCATTTATGCTGGTGATATTGGCTCTGGCGATAGTGAGTTTTTATACTTCGATTAGCGGCATTCTTAAGGCAGAAATGTTTCCTCCGGAGGTGCGGGCGCTGGGCGTCGGGTTGTCTTACGCCGTGGCGAATGCCTTGTTTGGCGGTTCTGCTGAGTACGTTGCATTGTCGTTGAAATCGTTGGGTACGGAAGAGTCATTTTTTTGGTATGTTTCACTGATGAGTGCGCTAGCGTTTCTGGTTTCTCTTGGGTTGCACCATAAAGGGAAGGGCGAAAAGCTCTAGTGATGTGCTGCCACCATAAACAATAGCCGGTCGTCGCACCGGCTATGTCTCAGGTTAAATCCTTCCGGCTCCATCCACTACCTTGTGGCTGGCTGTTGACAGTTACAAAATCCGACTAATCAGGCGATCAATGCGGATGCGGCGCAGGCGGCGAATAAGCTTGCGCACTTTTACCGGATATTGCGCAATGCTTTGCAATTGCTGGTAGTGAGTGATGATTTGGGTATGGGTACGAATGCATTCCAGTTCCTGCTGGCGTTGCGTTTGCAAAACCTGCTGCGGATCATGAATCAGAATGGCGTTTTCTAAATCCAGCCGCCAGGCGCGGGGGTTGAGGTTGTTTCCAGTCAGCAATTGCCATTCATTGTCCACCCACATGCCTTTCAGGTGGAAGCTGTTGTCACCGTCTTTCCACAGGCGTACCACCAGTTGGTTACTATCGATATATTTTTGCAGGCGGCTCAGGAAACGGCGTAGATTGATTTCATACAGATAAGGTAGCGCACCGATAATTCGGAACGGCTGATCTTCAGGAATAAAAAAGTCGTTTGCCGTTTTGTCGCCGATGATAATTTCAATCTGCTTGCCGGTACGTAGCAGGTGGATGATATTGCGCACCAACAAGGCTGGCAGATTGAAGTATGGGGTGCAAATGACCAACTGCTGCTCAGCACAGTACATCAGATGGTGAATGGTCCGATTCAGTGGACTCTGTTTGCCCAGTCCGACCAGCGGCGTTACCGCCAGCTGGCTGTTGTTTTCTCCGATGCCTGGTAGCAGATACGTTGCTGAGCGTAGCGACTGGCGAAACTGACGGATATCATTTTTGATATCGATAGTTTTAGGTCGGGATGAACGGTCAAGTCGCTGTACTGCAGATGCAGCTAATAAATCTTGTACATAACCCGTCATGACATTAGCCAGCACAGGGTTATGAATGAGCTGATAGCGGTCGTATCGGTACTTTTCATGTTGATGCAGGTAGACATCATTCAGACTGGCGCCGCTGTAGAGCACTGTGTCATCAATGATAAAGCCTTTCAGATGCAGCACACCTAATGCTTCGCGTGTATTGACAGGAATGCCGTAAATTGGAATCTGTGCATCATCGTACTGTTGCGCCATTTCGTAGTACCAGTCGGCGTTGGTGCTGTCGGCGGCAACGCCGATGCGTCCACGCTGGGCGCGATGCCAATCAACCAGTATGCCGATCTCCAGCTCTGGGCATTGGCGTTTGGCCTGATAAAGTGCAGACAGAATGCCTTCGCCGCCGTCATCATGTTCCAGATACAGCGCCACCAGATAGATGCGCTTTTTGGCCTGCAAAATCTGTTTTGTCAGCGTGGTGCGAAAAAGCGACGGACTATGAAGCGTCTGGACATCATCGGCAGACTGAGGGATTTTAGGCAGTTGTGCAAGGTGTTGTTGATATTTCGTACGCTTTAGTTTTGACAACATCACAGTGCGATTCTTCTCTCATCGTGGAATGACCGCGAGGTCATGAAATACATTAAGGCATAGCCGAATCGGGCGATGATACCACTACTTGACGGGCCTTGTGAGCAAGTTTTGCTGCCTGTAGCGAGATCTTAATCACAGCGGCATGTCTGGTTATGGCTGTGTTTTTGTGTCAAATGGCAGTTCCAGCGTCACAATGCCGTCTTCCAATTGCACATCAACGTGAAAGCCCAGTTTTTTGGCCAGTGTGACCATTCCCTGATTCGTTGGCATGGTGATGCCGCTCAAGCGGCCTAGCCCATGGGAGCGTGCATACTGAATCAGTTTTTCCAGCAATCGTCTGCCCAACCCCAACCCTTTCAGGTCTGAACGCACCAGTACTGCAAATTCTGCGCTGATGTTGTCTGGGTCGGCAATTGCGCGTGTTACTCCGATGATTTCTGGTTCGCCGCTAATATCTGGCCGTACGGCAATAAAAGCCATTTCACGATCATAGTCAATTTGAGTCATGTTGGCTAAATCTTCATGGGTAAACTCATTGATTTCACTGAAATAACGATAGTAAAGGTCTTCACGAGTTACTTTCCCGATAAAGTGGGCCAGCAGCGGTTCGTCTTCGGGCAGAATGGGGCGGAACAAACAGGATGAGCCGTCTTTGAGCTGGACAGTTTCTTCCAGTTCCTGCGGGTAAGGACGAATAGACAGACGCGACTGTGGATCGCCGCTGAAAGGTGTCAGATGTAACGTCACATCCAGCAGTGTGAACGCCTCGCCGGAAGCCAGCAGCGGATGAATATCCAGACGTGCTATCTCCGGGCAATCCAGAATCAGGTTGGAAACCTGCACCAATAACCGGCTTAAGGCTGGAATATCCAGTGGTTTGAGGGCACTTTGGCTGCGGATTTTTCCACTTTTCAGCGCCTGGACAATCAGATAACGCGCCAGCGCCATATTCAACGGCGGCAATGCTACTGCTGCCTGGGTTTCCCGGCTCCACGCTGTTCCACCTTCACCCAACATGATGATTGGGCCGAAGATAGCATCCTGCTCGACGGCGATGCGTAACTCCAGCGCGCCGGTGCGATTCGCCATTCCCTGTACCAGCAATCCATGAACACGAGCTTGCGGATTGGTGTGCCGGACTCGCTCCAGCATTGCTTCCGCAGCCAGTTGCACCTCTTGCGCGTTCTGCAAATACAGTATCACGCCCTGAATTTCCGATTTGTGGGGAATATCCGGCGAGCGCAGTTTAAGTGCGACGGGATAGCCGATTTTTTCAGCAATGTATACCGCTTCGGTACTGTCGCCGGCAATCCAGGTCGGCAAGGTATTCAGACCATAAGCTTGCAGAATCGGCTGGACTTCATGAGTATCAAGTCGGGTGGTGCCCTCTTGCAGCGCCTGACTGATCAACTGGTGTGCCTGTGCGGTATTGGCGGTGAGATCCGATGGCAGAGCCGGGGTTTCCTTCAACTGTTTCTGGTTACGGCGGTATTCAACGATATGCATGAATGCCGTTACCGTACCTTCCGGTGTGCGATAGGTTGGGATTCCTGCCTCGTTGAACAGACGACGCGCTTCCTGTGAAGAGAATTCGCCGCACCAGTTGGTCAGCAGCGTGATGCGCTTACCGCGCGGGTGTTGCTGCAATAACTGAATCAGGCTTTCAGCACTTTCCGTGCCGGGTGCAGCCGCACTTGGCGCGTGGATGAGCAGTAACGCATCATAATCGTCGCTATCCAGCAGCGCCGACAACGCTGCCAGATAGCGTTGAGGTGTGGCATCGTCGCGCAGGTCCAGCGGATTGCCGATAGCGACGGTGTCGGGTAACACCGCGCGTAAGGCCTGTTGCGTTGGTTCGCTCAGTGTTGCCAGCTTGCCCTGACGGGCAATCAGCTGATCCAGCGCCTGCGCGGCAGGTGATGCGCCATTGCTGACAATCAGCAGACGTTCGCCGCGTAGTGGACGCAGATGGCTGAGCGTTTCCACCGCTGAAAACAGTTCATGGGTATCTTGTACCCGCAATAGTCCGGCGCGCTGGATAGCGGCATCGTAGGCGGCGTCCAGCCCGTGCTGACCGTCATGCAACAGTTGTTGTGCTTGTCGGCTACGCCCGCTTTTAATCACCAGAATCGGTTTATTGCGCGATGCGCTGCGCGCTGCTGAAAGAAAACGTCGGGCGTCGCTGATGTGTTCCAGATGCAGCAAAATAGCGCTGGTTTTGCCGTCTCGCGCCAGAAAATCCAGCAGATCATCCACGTCAATATCCAGGCTGTCGCCAAGCGCGATAAAGTAAGAAAAGCCGATGCCACGCTGTTGCGCCCAGTCCAGTATGGTGTTGGAGACTGCTGCCGACTGGGAGATAAACGCCAGTTTACCTTTTAAAATCGGTACCGGTGAAAAGCTGGCGTTGAGTCCCTGCCAGGGTGCCAGCAAGCCTAAGCTGTTTGGCCCCAGCAGTCGCATAGCATAGCGGGACGCACAATTTTTCAGTTCAATGAATTGTGATGGCGGAGCGGAGAGCACAATGACGGTTTTACAGCCTCGTTGTCCTAGTGCTTCCAACAGCGACAGATTACGGTCAGCGCGGGTGCAGATAACGGCAAGGTCAGGCGTCATGGGCAGGCTGGCGACATCGCGGTACGCCAGTACCCCACACACCGCCTTGTATTTAGGCGTGACCGGTAGTACCGGCCCGTTAAACCCGCCGTCAAGCAGGTTTCGCATCATCAGGAAACCGGCTCGTCCCGATTTTTCCGACGCGCCGATCACCGCAATCGAACGGGGACGCAGCAGTGCTTCTAATCCGCGCTGGCTCATCAGTTACTCCTGTTGGAAGACACCTGATTGATCTTAAACGTCTGTTGCCGATTTTGCTGTGACAGTGGAGGTAATTTTCTTTTTCGCGTGATGTGCTTTGCCTGCCAGATAATGGCGACGAAAACGGTCAAAATGCTCCGCCAGTACCTCGGCTGCATCGTTGTCGCCAGCCTGGCGCAATAGGGCAATGGCGATTTCCGCCGTGCAGTGCTGCCCGGCGCTGCTGGCCTCCCGCAATTGATAGCTGGACAACGCATCCACACTCAGCGACAGGATCGGCAACGTATCGAGGTACGGGCTTTTGCGAAACATTTTGCGTGCTTCGGGCCAGGTGCCATCCAGCATCACGAATAGCGGTGGTTTACCGTCTGTGGGGAGTTGATGGCAAACCTGACGGTCACTTTTATCGTCGTCTGCCAGAAAGACCAGCCAGGGTTGATACTCTGCTGTTTGCAACGTGGCGAGCAGCGTGGGATCCGGTTCGGTGCGAGACCATAGAAATGCCTCGGTTTGCGGCAGGACATCGGCAATCAGGCGGCCGGTATTGCTGGGCTTTAGTGGTTCGGTGTCGAACATGATCAGACAGAAGCGGCTGCGGGCGGTACGCGGTGATAGGGTGTCACACAGGCAGTGAACTTCCGGCAGCAGGCAACGCTGACAGCGGATTACGCGGCAACCGCGGGCGCGAAAAGGTCGCGTGGAGAGAGCAAGGCGTTGCTGGCGCAGACGCAGGACAGCGTTACCGGTCATGATTTTCCGTTAAAAAGCGACATTCTAAACGACCGGACGGCTGACCTGAAGCCCCGTGTATTGCGGGGCATCTGGCGAGGCATAATTTATAGCGATTCGTTAAGCCAGCTCTCAAAAGGCGCTTTGGGCATGGCGCCGTTAAGCATATCAATCATCTTGCCATGCTTGAACAGCATAATGGTAGGAATGCTGCGGATACGGAAACGAGCGCTCAGAGCGGGTTCAGCTTCAGTGTTGACCTTAATAAATCGAATTTTGCCACCATTTTCGTCAGCGACGCTTTCAAATACTGGGGCAAAATTGACACAGGGTCCGCACCAGGGCGCCCAGAAATCCACCACCACCGGCAGATCGTCTTGCAGCAATGTATCCAGCGTCTTTTCCGTGGCGTTAATGACTTCCCCACTGAAGAGTGGCTGACCGCAGCGACCACATTTGGCCTTATGATTATCATTAATGCGTTCTTCCGGCAGTCGGTTGGTCGCGTGGCAGGATGCACATACCGTATTCATAAACGGGCCTCATGTAGCAAAAGGACTGGAATCAAGTGTACTGTTGATGAAAATGCGCCCATCGTGCGTGAATAGAGCAACAATGGTGATGCGAAAACAGCATAAGTATGAAGAGCGCGTTGAGCGTCAACAAGGTGTTTTACCCAATGGTTACAATAGTTAGTGACTTTTATGATCGGGTTGGTGGCTAAGCGGGTGGACATAGGGTAATCTTCGCGCCCAGCGCGTAGGTGGAGAAGAGCATGAGCGATACATTGAGTGGAAAGGGCGGTAAAGTCCGTGTCATGTACGTCCGTAGTGAGGACGGGGATGAGAAGAGCAAGCCGAAACGTACGCCGGATAAGCGGCGTGGTGAAGGTGACAACAACCGTAGCGGTGCTCGTAAAGGGCGTGATGGCTCGCCACGCAGTGGGCGAGATAGAGACAATAAAGAGAATGCCGGACGCGGCGGCAAATGGCGCGGCGAGTCGGAAAGGCGTGAGCGCCCACGTAGTGAGCCAACTGAGTATGCCGATTCTCCCTGGAAAACGGTATCGCGTGCGCCCACAGAGGAGCCGGATCACGGCGGTATCAGCGGCAAGAGCCAGATTGATCCAGAACAGATTCGCCGCCAGCGGGCGGAAGAAACCAGAGTTTATGGCGAGAACGCTTGTCAGGCGTTGTTCCTGAGTCGTCCGGAAGCGATTGTACGTGGCTGGTTTTTGCAGGAAGTGACGCCGCGTTTTCGTGACGCGCTACGCTGGATGGCGGCCAACCGCAAGGCTTACCACGTGGTGGAAGACGACGAGCTGGTTCGTGCGTCCGGCACAGAGCATCACGGCGGCGTGTGCTTCCTGATCAAGAAGCGCCGTGGTCTGGATGTAGCAGCCTACTTGCGCGAAGCTGGGGATACCGACTGCGTGCTGGCGCTGGAAGATGTCGGCAATCCACATAATCTGGGCGGCATCATGCGTAGTTGTGCCCATTTTGGTGTGAAAGGCGTATTGGTGAACGATGCATCGCAGCTGGAGTCCGGCGCCGCTGTGCGTACGGCAGAAGGTGGTGCTGAGCACGTGAAGGCGATTAGTGCTGATGGTCTGGTTGATGCGTTGGCACAGTTCCGCGATGCCGGTTACACCATTGTTACCACCTCCAGTCACAAGGGCACCACGTTGTCGAAAACCTCGTTGCCTGCCAAAACAGTGATTGTGCTGGGTCAGGAAGGTGATGGTTTGTCCGACAGCGCCTGGCAACAGGGTGACGTCAAGGTGTCGATTGACGGTACCGGCAATGTGGAAAGTTTGAATATTTCGGTGGCGACTGGAATCTTACTGGCAGAATGGTGGCGGCAGAATCACAGCTAAGTCTATTCAATCCGGTGATAAAAAACAGTCAGAGAATAAAAAAGGTGGCCAGGCCACCTTTTGTTTTTGTATCACGTTGGGTCAGCTTTGTATTGCTTTGGGTCAGCGTAGTTCTGTGTCAGGACTTAGTGAGCGCCGCTCGCTGAGTGGCTGCCGAATGGTGGTTTGGCGAACCATACCAACACGATCAGCATGACAAAAACCCCAGCTGACAGCCAAAAGATCTCGTTGGCGCCAATAATCAGCCCTTGTGCCGTGATCTGCTGGGCCAGATAACTGGATACCTGCTGTTGGCTCATTCCCATAGCTTCCAATTGCTGATAGGTCTGCTGTGCCAGCGGGTTATAGGGATTGATTGCCTCACTCAATTGTGAATGATGCAATGCTTCCCGGCGTTCCCACAATGTGGTGGTGATCGATGTGCCGATAGAACCCGCCAGCGTACGGGCAAAATTCGACAGGCTGGAGGCGGCCGCCATACGCTCCGGCGGCAGCCCGGAGAGCGTGATGGTAGTCAGCGGCATAAAGAAACAGGCCACGGCGATCCCTTGCACGAACTGTGGCCATGCTGATGCGCCGAAATCCATTGCGGGTTCGAAGGTATAAGTCCGCCAATAGAAACAGATCGCATACATGATGAAACTGAACGTCACCAGACGGCGCATATCCAGCTTATGCATGAATTTACCGATGATCGGCGACAAGATTACCGGCATCAGGCCCACTGGCGCAGAGGCCAACCCGGCCCAGGTGGCAGTGTAACCAAACACGACCTGCAACAATTGCGGTAACAACACTATCGCGCCGAAATAGAGCATGAACGCCAGACTGGTACACAGGCAGCCGATGGTAAAGTTACGAATTTTGAACAACGACAAATCAACCACCGGGTGATCGTCCGTTAGCTCCCATACTACCAGTACGGTTAGCGAAACTACGGCAACTACGGTCAGCACTATGATTTCTGTCGAATTAAACCAGTCCAGCTCTTTGCCGCGGTCCAGCATCATTTGCAGGCTGCCAATCCCTGCCGCCAGTAGAATCAGCCCAATCGTGTCGATGGGGCGGATTTCGGTTTTGGTTTCCCGCCCGCGTAGGGTTTGCAGGGTAATTAACACCACCAAAACGCCCAATGGCACGTTGATGAAGAAGATCCATCCCCAGTGGTAGTTGTCGCTGATCCAGCCGCCAAGGATCGGGCCGAAGATTGGCGCAACCACCACCGTCATTGACCACAGAGCCAATGCAATGCCCCTTCTGGCCGGCGGATAGTTATTTAGCAGCAGGCTTTGGGATAATGGAATGATCGGGCCAGCGACCAGACCCTGCAACATACGAGAGACTATCAGCATTTCCAGGCTGGTAGACATGCCACATAGCCAGGAAGTCAGGGTAAACAATATGGTGGCCCAGACAAACAGGCGTACCTCGCCGAACCGTTTAGCCAGCCAACCGGTGATAGGAATAGAGATGGCGTTTGCCACCCCGAAAGACGTGATGACCCAGGTGCCCTGCGAGTTGGACGCCCCCAGATTTCCGGCGATGGTCGGAATGGCTACGTTGGCAATGGTTGAGTCCAACACCTGCATGAACGTCGCCAGCGACAGGGCGATCGTCATCAGAGCCAGCGTCATGCCCTCAAGCGGTTTTCTTGTCACGCTGCTCTCCTTCTGAGGTTAGTCAGCGTTAGCGCCGATGATCTGATCGATCATCTGGTTGACTGGCGTCAGATCCAGATCCAACGCGTCACTTTGGTATGCCGGTGTCGTGCGCGATGCATCGGACAGTACTTTGCCGTCGGTATTGGCGGTGTCTACGTTGACCAGCGTCGATAAACCTATACGCAGCGGATAATCAGCCAGTTGTTTCTGGTCCAGTTCGATACGCACCGGAAGACGCTGTACCACCTTAATCCAGTTGCCGGTAGCGTTCTGCGCTGGCAACAGCGAGAACGCGCTGCCGGTACCCATATCCAGGCCGACGACTTTGCCTTTATACACGATGCTGTCGCCATACAAGTCACTGGTGATGGTTGCCGGCTGGCCTATGCGCATGTTGGCCAACTGCGTTTCCTTAAAGTTGGCGTCAACCCACAGCGGGGCTGCCGGCACTACCGTCATCAGCGCGGATGATGGTGTGATGCGCGCACCCAGTTGCACACTACGGCGTGAGACATAGCCATCCACCGGGCTTACGATATGCGTACGTTTAAGCGCCAGCCAGGAATTACGAAGGTCGGCTGCGGCTTGTGCAATAGCGGGTTGCTGCTCTAGCGGCGTGTTCAGCACCAGTGCCTGTGTCGCGGCATACTGATATTTGGCTGCCTCCAGCGATGCTCTGGCACTGGCGACCTGGTCGCGTGCATGTTGCAAATCTTCACGCCCGATGGCATTGGCCCGGCCCAACGCTTCACGGCGGTTCAGATCGCTGATAGCCTTGTCCAGCGCAATCTGCTGCAGGTCGATATTGGCTTTATACTGGCGGACGTTGATCATTTGCTGATGAACCTGACGTACGCTGTTAGCCAATGTGGTTTTAGAGCGTTCAAAGGCTTGTTCGGCGTCGGTCGGGTCCAGCTCTACCAGTACGTCGCCTTTTTTAACGAAGTCGGTATTATCGACGTTGACGCGGGTAACGCTGCCGTTGACCTGCGACATAATTTGAATCTGGTTGCCAGCGACATAGGCGTCATCGGTTTCCTGATGGTGCCGCAATACCAGATACCAGTAGGCGAACCATGCACAGCCAATAAAGAAAAACAGGATCATCAACAGGGTGAGAATTCCTTTACGCGTTTTTCTGGGTTTCGGTGGCGTGTGTGGGGTCTGCGTTTCCACGTTGGCACTCATGATGCTCTCCTAATTAGATTTCTTTTTTTTCAGCCTTTCATGGCCTTTGATTGCCGTTCATGGCGGTATCATTGCAGTGACGGTTTTTTAAACGCGGCACTACCTGCGAACCGTCAAGGTTTGCATGGCAACGATGGTGGTAGTCTTTGTCTGAGTCGATACAGGGGGTTAAATACCGTCCTGATCCATTTCGTCAAGGCGGAATAACAGCTTGCGCATCAGCACTTCCAACTGTTCTCTTTCACTCTCATCAAGAACCGAGCAGAGAATTTCCAGGCTTCGGTGTTGAGGTGGCAGCAGTTCGTCCAGAAACGCTTTACCCTTATCGGTCATGTACAGATACAGGCAGCGACGATCACTGTCGCTCTCACGTCGCTCTATCCAACCGCGTTTTTCCAGTTCATCGGCGATGCGGGTGGCGTTGGTGCGAGAAGAACCGAGTGCAGCGCTCAGTTCAGAGGGCTGAATGCAGTAATTTTCCTGTGACTCCAGCGTAATCAATGCCATAAACAGGGTTTCATTGATGTCCTGTTCTTTGAGCATGTGGTTACGGTGTTCCAGTATTTTGGTTTGCATATGCAGAAACAGACGCAGCAGCAAGACTTCCCGGTAAGGGAAATCAGGGCGGCGTGAAGCCCGCATACGTAGCATGTCTTCAATTGGAGCGAATGAACTTTCCATAGATGTCAACCTCATTAATCACGACCTGCATAGTAACGAATGTTACTATGCAGGTAAATGCGAGAGACTTGTCGATTAGTGCTTATTTCATTACTGGTCGAAAAAAGCGCAAATTATGTAGCCTGCCGCCGCTTATTGCCTTCTAACTGTGTGAACGGCATTAGCCCGTCATATTCTCTGAATCCATTTCAATACCGTGTCGTAGTATATACTGGAACAGAAAATTGATGGTTCTTGCCGGTAAACCAATCAATAATACTAAACTATTTATCGCGTGCCGCCTTTATACTGACACGGCTTTACCACGACACATTGATAGTGGGCATCACTCAATGTGCCTCTGTCGATGATTCATAACGATGGCCTCGCCACCATACCAGTAGCCCAAACAGGCTCAGCATCCCTCCGGCACATGATACTCCCAGCCAACCGAAATGCTGGTAAGCGTAGGCGGAAACCAGCGATCCGAATGCGCCGCCGATAAAATAGCTGGTCATGTAACCAGCAGTCAGGCGGTTGCGTGCGTCCGGCAACATACGGTAAATCACGCTCTGATTAGTAACATGCGTCCCCTGAGCTGCCATATCCAGCACCACGATGCCTATCAACAGTGGTACCACGGCATTGACGCCTGCGGCTATCGGTAACCACGACAGTACCAGCAGCAGCCAGCCTAACGTTGTGGAGAGTTTGGCTTTTCCCTGATCCACCAGTCGGCCTGCCCGGCTGGCAGCCAGAGCGCCAGCAGCGCCAGCCAGACCGAATAACCCGATTACGCCTTCGCTGTAGTGGTAAGGCGCGGCGGAAAGCAGAAACGCCATTGACGTCCACATGATGCTGAAGTTGGAGAATGAAATCGCACCCAGTAACGCGCGAGTGCGCAGCACGCGGGAACTGCCGAATAACGTGAATATGGATATCAGTAGCTGCAGATAATTTAGATCGGTGGATTGCTGATAACGCGGCAGTGTGCGCCACAGCAGTAATGCCATTCCCGTCATCAACAGGCTGGCGACCCAATATACCGTACGCCAGTCTCCCAGTGATGCCAATGCGCCGGCCAATGTTCGGGCCAACAATATCCCCAATAGTAGCCCGCTCATGATAGTACCGATGACCTTACCGCGGCTTTCCGGCGAAGCCAGAGTGGCGGCCAGCGGTACCAGAACCTGTGCCACGACCGAGAACAGACCGGTTATGGCGGTGCCGGTTACCATCATCCATAACGAAGGCGAGCTGGCGGTGATCAACATTCCTCCTGCCGCCAGCAGAGTCATGCCGACAATTAAGCTACGGCGCTCGAATCGGTCGCCTAATGGCACCAGAAACATCAGGCCGCAGGCGTAACCCAGTTGGGCGGCGGTGACGATAAAACCGGCTTGATTAGTTGACAGGCTGAAGGCCTGAGCGATGGTATGCAGCAATGGCTGAGCGTAATAGTTGCTTGCGGCGGCCAACCCGGTGGCGGCGGACATTAGCAAAGTCAGTGCCGGAGTCATGCCGACGGAGGTAGTAGATACAGACATGTGGAGTTGTTAACTTGGTGTTGCATTCGAGTGGTTGAGCTAGTATTGAACAGTCACGCCAGAGAATCCAGCAATATATCTTATAAATTCTTCGGGGAATAATCAGGTGTCTTATCAGCGTGGCTGGCAGGGTTCGCTATCTTTCGTGGTGGATAAGCAATCAGAAACAGCGAGGATACCCACGCGGGTATCCTCGCTCAATAAAGAGGCTGTGACATAAGCGGTAGCGACTTACTTCGCTGCGGTGCGGGCGGAGTTAACCCAACTGTCAAACTGTGCCTGATGCGCTTTAATCCAACCGTTGACGTGGCGCTCTATATCATCCTGAGACGATTCACCCTGATGCATACGCAGGTTCTGGGCATTGATGTCTGCGAGCGGCAGTTTCATGACAGCGAACAGTTTGGCCGCAGCCGGGTTTTTCTTAGCCCAATCCTTGTTGGCGATGATACGCATATTGTTGACCGGGAAGCCGTAGTTAGCGCCGTTTGGCAACCGGGTATCGGTATCTTTCTGTTTTCCGGGCAGTGAGGAGAACGGTACTTGTAACCACACCACATCACGCCCTGCTACCAGTACGTCGCTTACCCAGTAGGGTGTCCAGGTGAAATACAGAATAGGTTTGCCCTGTTTGTAGCGGGCAATGGTATCGGCGATGAGCGCCGCATAGTTGCCCTGATTTTGGTTGACGGTATCACTTAATCCGTAAGCCTGAATCTGGTGACTAATCACGCTGTCACAGCCCCAGCCGGGGTTACAGCCGGTCAGGTCCGCTTTACCGTCGCCGTTGGTGTCGAACAACTTAGCCAGTTTCGGGTCTTTAAGCTGATCCAGACGGCTAATGTGATACTGCTCCGCCGTTTTCTTATCGATCAGATACCCCTGCGCCGCGCCAGAGACGTAGACTCCCTGACGATAAAATTTGGCGTCGCCGCCAGCGGCCTGATACATGTCGTCATGCAATGGTTGCCAGTTGACGGCGCTGAAGGTAGCGTCGCCATTGGCGATCGAGGTGTAACCGACGTTGTAGTCTACTTCGCTGGGTTTATCGACGGTATAACCCAGTTTTTCCAGCGCTTTGCTGACCAACAGCGTCTGGAAGGTTTCTTCAGAGAGGGTACTTTGCACCGGTTTGACGGTGATTCCGTTGCCGGGATGGTTGTTGTCGGGAAGATTGTCGGCGGCAAACAGGCCGGTACTCAGTACGGTAGTCAGGGCAAGTGTCGCCATGCTGATATTACGCATACAGATAGTCCTCATGTTGTCTTCAATACGTGGTCGTAACGGCGTACGGACTCGTGTATCAGAGCGTGCAGTTGGGCGGTGCCAGCTACAGGTTTAGATGGTGCTGCCTGAGTGGGATCAGGCGCGGAGTTTGATGAAGGGGCGTGCCAGTAACCCCAGCGGTCCGTGGTGGTACCAATGACGGTTGCTGCGGCTGCGCGCGTCGCGTCCCAACGATTGGGTCAGACGATCCAGAAGGATTGCCAGAATCACAATGCCGACCCCACCGACGGATGCTTGTCCCATGTCGAGGCGACCTATGCCGCGTAGCACCATTTGTCCCAGACCGCCGACGGCGATCATCGATGCGATTACCACCATCGATAACGCCAGCATCAGCGTTTGGTTGATACCCGCCATGATGGTTGGCATCGCCAGCGGTAATTGTACTTTGAACAGCATCTGGCGCGGACTGGCACCAAAGGATTGCGCAGCTTCCACCAGGTCTGCCGGTACCTGACGGATACCAAGTATGGTCAGACGTACAATCGGCGGCAGGGCGAAAATAATGGTCACAACGACCCCCGGCACATTACCGATGCCGAACAGCATCACTATCGGCACCAGATAGACGAAGGCCGGGGTGGTCTGCATGGCATCCAGTAGCGGACGTACCATGCGGGCTGCGCGATTGCTATGCGCCAGCCAGATACCTAACGGCAAGCCGATGATGATGCAGAAGAACAGTGCGGTCAGCACCAGCGCCAGCGTCACCATGGCCTGTGACCAGGCGCCGATGGCACCGATAACGACGAGCGACAGCAGTGTCGCCACGCCCATGCCGAAGCCGGATATCTGCCACGCCAGCAGTGAGAATACCAGAATGGCGACCGGTGCCGGCAGACCGGTCAACAGTTGCTGGAAACTGGTAAGAATCGCATCGACGGGGACGCGGATACCCTGAAACAGTGGGCGAAAATGCAGTACCAACCCGTTGATGCCTTCGGTTACCCAGTGATCCAGCGGCACCAGCGTATGGCGGAATGGGTCCATCAGGTTAATGTGTTCCTGTGTCGGCGCAGGCGCGTTCAGCCAGTCGTTTCCATTCTGGTGTACGTCATTGGCGGCGGGCGGCGGTGTCTGAGTCCAGGGGTCGGTAGTATTATCCTGTGCCGGAGGGGTTGCCGGCGCGGATGACGCTGCCGCCCAAGGGTCGGTTTGCGCCGGCTGGCCTGATGATCCGCTGACGGCGACATGGCTGTTAGCGGCGCTGGCTGTTGGGTCCGGTATCTGGGTTTCTTCCCAAATATTTTCTTTGGTATCAGTCATTTAGCGTATTCTCCTTATCCAGTGCCTGGAGCAGCATCCCTTTGGAGATAATGCCCAAATATTCATGGTGTTCGCCCACAACAGGTACTGCACAGGGGGCTTGTGCCACCTGGGATATCAGCTCATTGAGCGACATGTCTGCAGGAACCGGCGCAGGAGCAGACAGTAGTGCCTGTTCCAGCGGCTGCTTATCACGCAATGCCTGTTTGAGTGAATCGATGGAGACTACGCCGATAAATTTGCGCCCTCGTTCCAACACATAGCCGTACTCGCGATCCTCTTCTTGCAGGATCTTAAGTGCGGACCGCGGGCCGACGCCCGGCGTTTTACGGATTAGCGCCACCGGACGCCGGCGGGCGATGTCTTTGGCGCTGAAGACGTGGCTGATATCCACACCACGGAAGAAGGTACGCACATAGTCATTAGCCGGATTGTTCAGAATTTCATCCGGTGTACCGACCTGAATCACCTCGCCGCTATTCATGATGGCGATGCGATCACCGATGCGCATCGCTTCGTCCAGATCGTGCGATATAAACACGATGGTGCGCTGCTGGTGTGCCTGCAGTTTAATCAGCTCATCCTGCATTTCGGTGCGGATCAACGGGTCAAGTGCTGAAAACGCTTCATCCATCAGCAGGATGTCGGGATTGTTGGCCAGTGCGCGAGCTAACCCGACACGCTGACGCATTCCGCCGGAGAGTTCGTCTGGGTAAGCGTTGAGGTATGCCTCCAGACCAACTTGCTGCAGGGCGCTCAGCGCTTTCTGTTTGCGCTCCTCGCGGGGCACCCCGGCTAGATCCATACCGAATGCGGTATTGTCGAGAATGTTCAGGTGAGGCATTAGCGCGAAAGACTGAAACACCATGCTGATCTTTTTGCGACGAACTGCGCGCAGTGCGCTGTCCTGCAGACGAGAGATATCCTCGCCGTCGATCAGGACCTGACCGCGGGTGGGTTCTATCAGGCGATTGAGAAGGCGTACCAGCGTAGATTTACCGGAACCGGATAACCCCATGATCACAAAAACTTCGCCTTCTTCAATAGCCAGACTGGCGTTTTTCACTCCTACCGTCAGGCCGGTTTTCTCAAAAATCTGCTCTTTGCTCAGCCCTTGTTCTAGCAGCCTGAAAGCCCGATTGGGGTGCTCGCCAAATATTTTGTACAGATGCTTTACTTCAATTTTAATTGCCATGTAATTACGTGATTCCTGTATGGTTTAATTTTTTATCGCAACCTCAATTGTGAATGAAACTTTTTATACCCTAACCATAAATTGACGGTGTGACAACCCTTGGTTCGTCGGGTTGTACGAATGATTTATCATTTTCATGGTGATATTTTATTTTAGATTAATTTAAGTTTGTAAGGGGGGGAGGTGATTTTTATTCGTGGGTTTATTTGTTTTATTATTGATTTGTGAGGTTTTTTGATTTGTTTTTTGTGTGTTTATTGATTGCTTTATTGATTATATTTTTAATTTATTCATGGTGTTATGTGATTTTATTAGAGTGGGTGATAATGTGGTGATGTTTGCGTGTAATTGCGCGTGCTGATTAATAAATGGCTGTTGGTTTTTATTTTTTTAGTGATGGTTTTAAACGGGCGATGGATTGGAAAAGTATAATACCAGGATAATCCAGCGTGAAATACCCAACTCTCCTGGTTAAATATTAAGATAATTCTTATTTTATATTCTCTGCATAATTCGAATGGCTCTTGCGTTGTGGTGACAACATTAATCTCCGATGGTTGAACGATTGTGCCAACGCTCAGCTAACTGGAATATGGCAGAGAATGTATGCAGCCGATTAAGAGACGGTACACACAATCGCTGTACTGCTTGCCTGTTCCAGTATGATTTGCGGGCCGACATTTCTTTGAGTAAGCGAAGTCGCAGGGGGGCTTGCCACATGCTGTGATAGCAGACACTGACAACCCCCTTTGTTTTCCAGCCGGAACTGCGCCTGGCGGATCAGCACGCAGCTGACCGACAGGCGTTACTCAGTTATTCGTGGTGTGTTTTATGACGTGTGTTTTGCTTATCAGGCGTTCCGTGTTCAGGCTGGCGAACGCTGAGTGACAAAAGCGCGCCAGCCGCCGAATTCGGTAATATCCTGTGCGCCTTCCAACGCAGCCGGTTCACAGATGAACCCCTTAACCTGACGGCCATCCGCCAGCGTCAGCGTGCCGATACCCAGCGGAGGCGGGATTTCTGCTACAAATTCGCCGAAACGCGCCAGCGGAATATCCCATAGCTCAACCGCAATGGGTTGCCCCTGACCGGTGTTGACCAGTCCCGGTTTGGGCGGTTGGGTATTCGCCAGCGCGTACAGGCGATAGTCTGCCGATGTGACGGTTTCTTCCACTTTGACCGCATTACGGGTAATCAACTGAAAATTGAGCGGCATTCCACTTAAGTGAGCACCCACTACGGCAATCCGCACATGGTGGGGAGACAGTGCTTTTTGCAGGGTAACCGATGGCAAGGCATGACCGGTGGCACCCAACGGCAGTGCGGTGGCGGCCTGCCAGCGTTGACCAAACGCCGCCAGCGCAGCGTCATGCCAGGCGGGCGCAAGCAGCGTAATACCGGCAGGCAAACCGTCTGCACGAAATGGCGCTGGCAGCGCCAGCCCGCACAAATCGGCCAGATTGGTGAAGTTGGTGTAGAAACCGAATTGTGAGTTATAGACCACTGGCTGTTGCGTTATCTCTTCCTGGGTGCGAATAGTGGGGGTGGTTGGTACTACCAGCGCGTCAAACCCATTTAGCTGGGCCGCAATCTGTCGCGCCAGCTCCGCCCGCAGGTATTCCGCTTCGAATACCTCGCTGGCGCGGTAATCGGCGCCTTTGGCGATAATGCTGCGTACCACCGGGTCCATCGCCTCTGGCTGTTCATGCAGTAACTTGCCGACGGCTACGGTGCGTTCTGCTACCCAGGGTCCCTCGTATAACTGACGTGCCAGTTGTTCGAACGGGGTGAAATCCAGCGCTTCCAGTGTCGCGCCCATTGCCTGCAAATGTGATAACGCCTGCTGAAACGCCTGTTCCGCCTGTTGATCGCCAAAAAATTCCAGTGGATGTGGTACTGCCAGGCGCAACTGGGCGGAGACATCAGCCGGTGTGGTGCGTGGATGGTGGCGCGAATAGGCATCGTTTTCGTCATAACCACCTGCCAGCGTTGCGACAAACCAGGCATCCTGTACCGTTAATGCGAACACTGATACGCAGTCATTGAGGCGACAGGCAGGCACCACCCCTTGTGTTGACAGCCAGCCTTTGGTCGGTTTCAGCCCGACGATATTGTTGAAACCGGCTGGAACACGGCCAGACCCGGCGGTATCTGTACCCAGTGTGAACGGCACCAGTCCACAGGCTACCGCCGAGGCGGAACCAGAGCTGGAGCCGCCGCTGACATACTCTGGCCTGATGCTATTCGGCACCGCGCCGAACGGTGAGCGGGTGCCCACTAACCCAGTGGCGAACTGGTCAAGGTTGGTTTTACCAAGCACGATGGCGCCCGCCGCTTTCAGACGTGCCACTACAGTGGCGTCTTGTGCTGCGGTGTAAGTAAAAGCCGGGCAGGCGGCGCTGGTGGGCCAGCCGGCGACATCGATGTTGTCCTTGACTGCGAATGGAATGCCGTACAACGGCAGGCGTTGGGCGTCAGGCTGGCTGAGCAAGTGGGTAATCTGCTCGCGGACATGAGCTTCGTCAGGCAGATAAATCCATGCCGGGTCTTCAGCATTCAATGAGCGCCAGACGGCCAGCACGATTTCAGTTACATCTTCAGGGTGTCGCTGATAGTGATGTCGCCACTGGGGCAGTGTCAGGCCGTTATAAGCGGTTTGCGATGTCATAAGATAATTCCAACGGGTATAGAAGATGGCTGGCAATATTCAAACCTTGTGCCAGTTTTTTAATTTTCTGTTTATAAAGTGATTTTTTAAAAAGTCACAGGGCGGTAATAGTGCGATGCACTGTAGTGGCACAGCCTAACCCAGAGTAGGAGCAAAAACGGGGCACGCTGGCGGGGTAAGCACCCGGATCGTTACGATCCGGGGCTGGGTGATTCTTTTTTACTCTTTGCCCAGTACTAAACCTGACAAGTTGGCGGTGCCTGGCGTGGCCGCTTTTTCCCGGCGCGCCAGATAACGATAGCTACCTGCGCCCAGGCCGACGCCGATGAACCAACTGAAGTTGGCGACTTCATGCCAGGCTGGTACGAAACTGATGACCAGCCCGATAGCCACCGACGGCAGCAGTGCCAGCACCGCATTCGGATTGATGCCGTTACGGTACCAGTAGCGACCATTCGGGGTGGCGTTGAACAGTGCGTCTACATCCACCTTGCCGCCTTTGATCAGGTAAAAATCCGCCAGCAGGATGCCGAACAATGGGCCGATAAATGCGCCCAGCACGTCAAGTGTGTAGTGGATCAGTTCTGGTGAATTGAACAGGTTCCACGGGGTCAACAGGACTGAACCGACGGCGGCAATCATCCCGCCGGTACGGAAACTGATACGCTGCGGCGAGCAGTTGGAGAAATCGAACGCAGGGGAAACGAAATTGGCGACAATATTGATGCCGATGGTGGCGACAATCATGGTCAGCAGGCCCAGCGCTACCGCCACGCTGTTGCCGACGCGGCTAACGGTTTCTATCGGATCGGTGATCATTTGGCCGAACAGGGACTGGGTGCCGGAGACAATCACCACCGTGACGATGGAGAACAGCAGGAAGTTGAATGGCAGTCCCCAGCGGTTGCCGCGGTAGATTTCCTGCATACTTTTGCCGTAACGGGAAAAATCGCCGAAGTTCAGCAATGGCCCGGAAAAATAAGACACCACCAGCGCCGTGGCGGTAATCATCTGCCATACTTGCTCGCCGTTGCTGAGTGATTTGCTACTCAGGGTGAAAGAGATATTTTCCAGCCCGGTTTTGTATACAATCCATCCCGCCAGTGCCAGCATCACCACATAAACCGCCGGGCCAGCAACATCGATAAACCGCTTGATAGCGCTCATGCCGTGCCAGAACACCATCGCCTGTAGCAGCCACATGACGCCAAAGCACAGCCATCCCAGCGTTGACAGGCCAAGCCAGTGGCTGGTCGTCAGTGAGGTAAGCGACGGGGCGAATTTCAGCAACACCAGCATCAATGCGTTGGCGGCCAGATAGGTCTGTATGCCGTACCAGGAGAACGCGATCAGGCCGCGGATTACCGCCGGAATGTTGGCGCCGAACACCCCGAAGGACTGACGGCAAATCACCGCATAGGGCACACCGCTGAGCTGGCTGGGTTTGGCTACCAGATTGGCGCACAGTTGCACGATGCAGATACCTGCCAGCAGACACAGCAGCACCTGCCAACTAGCCAGACCCAGCGTAAAGAAACTGGCTGCTACCACGTAGCCGCCCATGCTGTGAACATCCGACATCCAGAAGGAAAAGATATTGTACCAGGACCAGCTTTGTTCGCGTGTCGGAGCCAAATCTTCATTACACAGTCTTGGGCTGTAATGTGCCGGGGTGGTTCCGGCGGATGTCATTTTTTCTGGCATGGAATCTGCTCCTTTTTTGATGACGATAAAAATAGAGGTGAATAACCTGTCCTGTGATGTGTTGCAGGATTTGGGCCAGATTGGTGAATTTTGTATACAATAAATTTATTTTTTGTGTACGATCTGGTGGTGACGTGATGACGGAAAAAGCCAATGAACGATATTTATGGTCTCGGACAAGAGACATTTTTCGAGCAAAAAGATGACGTTATCTACCATGCGCTGCTGAATGCGATTGTTGAGCATCAATTGTTGCCGGGTGTCCGCCTGCCGGAAGAGTCGCTGGCGGAGGTATTCGGCGTCAGCCGTACCGGGATCCGCAAGGTGCTGCAGCGTCTGGCGACGGTGCAAATGATCACGCTGTTGCCCAAGCGTGGTGCACAGGTGGCGACACCGACGGTAGAGGAAGCGCGTGAGATCTTTCAAACCCGCAGCCTGATGGAGTGCGCCAACCTGCCCGCGGTTTTGGCTCACTGCCAGCCGCCGCACCTGGCAGCACTGGAGAAATTGATGGCAGAGGAAGAGCAAGCCCATCAGGATCGCAACGGGCCGGAAGCGATCCGCCTGTCAGCCGCCTTCCATATTCAGTTGCAGGCGATTTCCGGCAACAGCGTGTTAACCCGTATGGTGTCGCAATTGACGTTGCGCTCATCGCTGGTGATTGCTGCCTACGGCGCGCCCTGGCAGCAGGGATGCCGTTGTCACGATCACCATGATTTGTTGATGCTGCTGCGCAACCAGGATCTGGCAGCGCTGACTACCGCTATGCAACAACATTTCGACGATATCGTCGCCAGCCTGCGTTTTGGTGGCGACAGCGCGGCTACGCCGGATTTCTCGCAGTTGTTCAGTCATCTGAAGTCGGCTAGATCACAATAGGAAGGAGCAGGCCGAATGAGCCGATGTGTGATTCAGGTAATCAACCCCAATACCAGTCTGGCAATGACTGAAACCATCGGCGACGCGGCGCGGCGAGTGGCGGCGCCCGGCACCGATATTCTGGCGGTATGTCCGTCACAAGGAGTGCCGTCTATCGAAGGGCATTTTGATGAAGCGGTGGCGGCTCTCGGCGTGCTGGAGCAGATTCGGCTGGGACGCGAGCAGGGCGTCAGCGGCCATGTCATTGCCTGCTTTGGCGACCCCGGTCTGCTGGCGGCACGGGAACTGGCGAGTGCGCCGGTGGTGGGCATCGCGGAAGCGGCGATGCATTTGGCAACGCTGGTGGCGACGCGTTTTTCCATCGTCACCACGCTGCCGCGCACGCTTGTCATCGCACGTCATCTGTTGCAGCGCTACGGCTTTGAGCATCACTGCGCCGCACTGCACGCCATTGATCTGCCGGTGCTGGCACTGGAGGATGGACACGGGCTGGCGCAACATAAAGTGCGGGAAATGTGTATACAAGCGAAGCGGCAGGATGGAGCCGGCGCGATTGTGCTGGGTTGCGGTGGTATGGCCGATCTGGCGCAGGCGCTGACGCAGGAATTAGGTATCCCGGTGATCGATGGCGTGGGGGCGGCGGTGAAAATGGTGGAATCGCTGGTTGGGCTGGGGCTAAGCACCAGCAAACACGGCGATCTCGACTACCCGCTGGACAAGCCGTTAACCGGCGCATTCGAGGCGCTACGTTAAGCGGTGCTGTTGCTGTCATCATAATTAAGGAAAGACACCATGACACTTTCTCAGCTATGGGGTTCAGACCCTGACTACCCACGTGATCTGATAGGTTATGCTGGTCAACCGCCACACGCTCGTTGGCCCGGACAGGCTCGCATCGCGGTGCAGTTTGTACTGAATTACGAAGAAGGGGCGGAAAAGCATGTGCTGCACGGCGACGCCGGATCTGAGCAATTTTTGTCCGATATCATCGGTGCTGCCAGTTACCCGACGCGACATATGTCGATGGATTCGCTCTATGAATACGGCTCCCGCGCTGGTTTCTGGCGTATTCATCAGGAGTTTCAACGCCGTGGCTTGCCGATGACGGTGTTCGGCGTGGCGATGGCACTGGCGCGGAACCCAGCGGTGGTCGAGGCTATCAGGGCGGCGGACTATGACGTGGTTAGCCACGGCTGGCGTTGGATCCACTACCAGAATATGGATATCGACACCGAGCGTGCACATTTGCAACAGGCTATCGCGGTGCATACCGAATTGTTCGGCCAGCCGCCGCTAGGCTGGTACACCGGACGCGACAGCCCCCACACCCGACAACTGGTGCTGGAGCAGGGTGGTTTCCTCTACGACAGCGACTACTATGGCGACGATCTACCCTTCTGGTTGCCAGTGCGGTGTGCAGACGGCGCGGTGAAGCCGCATTTGATCGTTCCCTATACGTTGGATGCCAATGATATGCGCTTCGCCTCACCGCAGGGGTTTAACAGCGGCGAGCAGTTTTTTAGCTATCTGAAAGATAGCTTTGATGTGTTGTATGCCGAAGGGGAGGATGCGCCGAAAATGATGTCGATTGGTATGCATTGTCGCCTGCTGGGGCGGCCAGGTCGTTTCCGGGCGTTACAGCGGTTCCTCGATTATATCCAGCAGCACGAGCGGGTGTGGGTCTGCCGCCGTCAGGATATCGCCGAGCACTGGCATCGGGTTCATCCGTATCAGGACTGACGCGATCATAATAGCGGTTGCGTGTTTACCGGTTTTAATTCATCTCGTTTCATTCAATATCTGCTTGAGCCAAACAATGTAACTGATAGGTTTCGTTGTTTGGTTTTTTTGCATTTTATGATACCTATAGGTTTCATTATTGGCTGATTGGCTTTTGATACGTATAGGTAACATTAAATTGAGTTTATTTGGTTAATGTAACCTTTTGGTGTCTTTAATTGTCTTTCTGGTATTTGGGGTGTGCTATGCTACACGTAATGAGCGCGGAGGGGCTATGGAGCGACTGACTGTTCAGGCGTTTGTCGATAATGTGTGGCAGGATATTGCCGAGATCGGTTTTCCTGATAGCGACCAGAATAATTACCTGCTAACGCGGCTGGATTATGCGTCTGATTATGGCATTGACTATATAGATTGTGATGACCACCACGCGGTTTCCGTCAATTACCCGGTCCGGGTCTTCTTTGATGATGGTGGTGAACCCGGATGGATGCGCTTTCTGGATGACATTATGCCGGCAGGCGCCAGCCGACAGTATTGGATTGATCATCTTGATCTCTCTGGGTTGACGGCACAGTTGCAAAATTATGTCTTGTTGCGCCATGCCACCATTGCACCGGTTGGTAATTTGCGTATCAAAGAATCAGTTCCAGCCCAACATCATGGTAAAACCCGCTTTTTCAGCATTGAGGATGTGAAGAACCGGGCCAGCGATTTTCTGGATTATGCGCAACAACGTGGTGCCGCTGCCGGAGGGGCTACAGGTGCGGGAGGTGAAGCGCCAAAGCTGCTGTTGCGATGTCATGCGGACGATAAGGTATGGATCGATACCTGGCAGGATGATCCCAACTGTTGTGATGCCGCTTATCTGGTGAAGTTTCCGCGTGGGCAGCGCAGTGAGATTGACGGCGACATCCTGCGAGCCGAGTTTCATTATTACCATGAGCTGGCCTATATGGGGTTCGACACCATTCCTGTGGCGGGTATGCGCCTGGAAGAAGGACGGCATTATCCGTCGCTCTGGTTGCCGCGCTTTGATATCGAATTCCCCGGCAATGGACAGGTTAAACGATACGGTATGGAGTCGGTGTATTCCCTGCTGCGGGCCGGGCCGGGTAGTGCGCTGCGGCACGATCAGGTGATTCGGGCGGTGATCGCCAAAATCGCGTCCAGTCATACGGTTAGCGTAGAGGGAAAATTTTTTGACCCTGAGGCATTTGTGGTTGAGTGGGTGCGACGCGATCTGTTGAATATTGCCTTCGGCAACAGTGATAACCATGGTCGCAATACCGCGTTTCTCAAAGATGAACAGGGGATTCGGTTGGCACCGATTTACGATTTTGCACCGATGAAGGCTGACCCCGCGGGCATTGCCAGAGCGACCAAATGGCCAGAGCCGCTGGAAATCGGCGGTGACTATCAGTTTGAGCGGATAGCGGAACTGTTTTCCGACATTCTTCCGCCGACGTTGTTGATGGCGAAATTGCAGGAGACAGCGGTGCAACTGGTTGGTCTGAAAGCGCGGCTTCAGGCACGTGGCGTACCTGAGTCGATAGTAAACCTGCCTTCCATCGGGTTTGATTACCTTCCTGAGAAGCTACAGCGCTGGGGATTGTTATGAGCCAGGAACGCAAAAATATAACGCGCTACGCGGTTGCGGATGATGTTCAGGAAACCATACGCAAGCTGCGCCAGCGCTTGCAGGAGAGCAATGTGGCGCAGGAGCGCTTTCAGGCTCTACCCGTAGTTGTAACTACGGGGACGGCGGATGTCTCGAAAACGAGAGCATCAAAAAATTCCAGACCGCTCAATGCCAGCGAAAGGCAGTTTGCGATGCAGAACATTATCCGCAGGATGATGATAGGCGAAATATCGCAGGGAAACGCACTGAAAGAATTGCGCCTTACCGTGCTGGGTCTTAAGCAGGATGCTTATGCCAATCTGGTTGGCGTATCACGTAAAACGTTGTCGGAAATAGAGAATGACAAAGGCAATTACACGGCGGATATCATCAACAAAGTGTTTAAGCCTTTCGGTCTGAAGATGGGGCTTATTCCGGTATCGCCTTCATTACTGGCCGAGATACTCGCCACGACTCCCGCCTCCCGTTAACTCATCCGGATAGCCGGTAAAACAGATATCAGCTATCCGGCGTGGGCTGTTTTGTTGGTTACACCATCAGGCTCACATGAGCAGCTACTATCCGCCAGCCTTGTTCGGTACGCAGCCAGGTTTGCATCTGGCGTCCGATTTTCTCGCTGCCTTCACGACGAAATTCGGTACTGGCAACCGCCGTATCGCGGCCATAGGTGGTGATCACCGTGTTTTGCAACTGGCGGTCCAACCCGGCTGACGGGCGAGCAGCGCGGAAGGCGCGGATCTGCTCAATACCGTACAGGTTTTCTGATGCGCCGTAACGCACGGTACGCGCATCGTGCCAGAACAACTGGTCCAGCACGTCAATATCGTTGCCGGTCAGCGCCTTTTCGTAACGGTAAAAGGCGGTGGTAACCTCGGCCAGTACGTCAGGCAGATTTATCTCTGGTGTCATGTAAAAAGTCCTTATGAGTGAAAAGTAACGGGGGGCAGAGTCCGGGCGATGCCCTGCTTCTCTAAGCGCCAGGCCGCGCGCAGCGCGATATCTTCCCGCCATGGCGCGGCGATGAGTTGCACGCCGATAGGCAGCCCACTGGCGGTTGCCAGCGGTACCGTTACCACCGGCAGGCCGACGAACGATATCGGTTGGGTCAACATGCCCATGCTGGCGCGGATCGGTAAATCGGTGTGATTGATGCGCATGGTTTCCTGACCGACAGGTGTTGCCGGGCAAGGTGTCGCTGGTGCAATCAGCAGATCGGTGTCGGCAAACAGCGCCAGTATGTCGCGGCGGAAATGATCGCGGAAACGCTGAGCCTGCACATACCAGGCGGCAGGGATCATCGCGCCTGCCAACAGCCGTTCACGGGAAAGCGGTTCAAATTGTTCCGGTGTGGCTTGTAGCGCAGGCAGGTATTGGTTGCCGCCTTCGCTGGCGGAAAGAATAAATGCCGCGGTACGCGCCAGCGCAGCATTATCCAGTATCACATCACTGTCGGCGTTTAATCCATCGGCCACCTGTCGTACTGCCGTGGCGGCCTGTTCATCGCACCATTGTGCGAAGTAACCGCCCAGTACCCGGCTGCGCAGCGGTACCGCGTCGGACAGCGAGGGGACGGTGGATCGTAGTGGTTGGTTTGCCTGAAAGCGATCAGCCGGATCGCGGCCTTGCAGTACGTCATAGACCAGCGCCAGATCGTCCACGCTGCGTGCCAGCGGGCCGATGTGATCAAGGCTGCCGACAAACGGCTGTGTCCCCTGACGTGATAACCGTCCGAAAGTGGGTTTCAGCCCGAAGATGCCACACAACGAAGCGGGAACGCGGATCGAACCGTTGGTGTCGCTGCCGAGTGCAAAATTCACCAGCCCGGCTGCTACCGCCGCGGCTGAGCCGCCGGACGATCCGCCCGCGATACGCGTCAAATCATGCGGGTTGCGGGTGGCGCCGTAGTGGCTGTTCTCGGTGGTAAAGCCGTAGGCGTAGGCATCCATATTCAGCAAGCCGGACAACAATGCGCCTTGCGCCTGCAACTGGCGTACCGCGAACGCATCCTGACTGGCGGGAGGGCGTTGGCTGAACAGTCTGGCGCCGGCAAGGGTGGTTTCACCAGCAACATCGAACAGGTTTTTCACCGCATAGGGTACGCCTGCCAGTGCAGGCAGCGGTTCGCCTAACCGGCGTTTCAGGTCCACGCCGTTGGCTTCCGTCAGCATACGTTGTGCTGTGACGGCGGTGTACGCGTTGACAGCCGGGTTGTGCTGTTCGATTTGCGCCAGCGTGTTACGGGCAATGTCGGTGGCAGAGAGGTGGTCTGCCGCCAGCTCGGCTTGCAACGTGCGAATAGACAGTTGAGCCGGATTCATAGTTGGTAGACTCCCGCCACTTCCTGATGTTCATCCAGTGCAAACGCCATCAGCGGCTGCGCCATGGCGGCGATGCGGCTGAACTGAGCGTGCAGTTCCTGACGGCGGGCATCATCCAGCTCCAGCCCCATCAGGGTTTCCATTTGTTGCAGATACGCGGCCAGCGTGTCCTGATCAATATCTTTTTTTTCCATGAGCGAAGACCTTATTGGGTGAGGACCTTATCGTGTGAAGACCTTATCGGGTAGAAAGATTAATATCCGGCGGCGCTGCCGTTGCTGCGCGGATCGCTGGCGCCTTCCAGCATTCCGTTGGCATGACGGACAATGGCCCCGGCATGGCCGACGGTTTCGCTAAATCCAGCGAGCAGTTCCACATCATGACCCAGTGTACGCAACGCTGCGATGGTCGCTGGCGTGAAGCGATCTTCCAGCTTCAGCGTATCGGTCGATTGCCCCCAGGTGCGGCCCAACAGCCAGCGTGGCGCGGTGATTGCCTGTTGCAACGGCACGCCCTGCATAACATGGCGAATGAACAGCGCTGCCTGCGTCTGTGGTTGACCATCGCCTCCCATTGAGCCGTAGACCATCGTGCGTCCGTCAGACAAGCGTGCGGCTGCCGGGTTGAGGGTGTGAAACGGTTGTTTGCCCGGTTCCAGCGCCAGCAAGTGGTTCGGGTCCAGGCTGAAGGAGGCGCCACGGTTCTGCCACAGCACACCGGTGCCTGGCAATATCACGCCGCTGCCGAATTCGTGGTAGATGCTCTGGATAAACGACACCGCAAAGCCGTGGCGATCACACACGCCCATCCAGACGGTATCGCCCGGCCCTTTGCCTTCGCCCCAGGGAGCGGCGGCGCGGGTGTCAACGTGTCGGCTCAAGGTATCCAACTGGCCGGCAGATAACAGCGCCTGAATATCCTGCGTGATCAGTTTCGGGTCGGTGATGTATTTATCGCGCAGCCCAAATGCCAGTTTGGTGGCTTCTACGACGCGGTGAATGGTCTGGCTGTCGCTCAGATCCGCCATCTCCAGCCGATCAGTGATGCCAAGAATCGCCAGCGATACCAGCCCTTGCGTCGGCGGCGCCAGATTGAAGACGTCACCGTGGCTGTGTTTCAGCACCAGCGGTGTGGTACGGCGGGCATGATAATTCGCCAGGTCGCTTTCAGTAACCGGCAGGCCCAGCGCAGCCGTTTGTTGCGCCATGCGTGCCGCCAGCGCGCCGCGGTAAAAGCTGTCCAGTCCGTCCTGGGACAGTTGTTGCAGGGTATCGGCGAGATCCGGCTGGATGAAACGGCTGCCGGTACGTGGAATCGTGCCTTGCGGCATGAACACGCGGCAGAATTCGGGGAAGTCGCTCAGCTCGTGATGGCGGCTGGTCAGCGCATCTTCCTGCGACTGGGTGACCGGAATGCCGTTGCGGGCATAGCCGATGGCGTCTTCCAACAGTGTAGCGAGCGGCAGCGCATGGCTAATTTCCTGCTCGGCGGCGTAATTCAGCGCTTCCTGCCATCCTCCTACCGTTCCGGCCACGGTTAGTGCGGCGTTGGGGCCTCGATGAGGAATACGGCTTTCACCGGCATAACGTGCGCGCGTCGCCAGCGACCCGGCGGCACCACCGGCGTCAATGGCGACTGGCGCGCCCTGCGGCGGTACGATCAGCCAGAAACCATCGCCGCCCAGGCTGTTCATGTGGGGATAAACCACCGCAACCGTAGCGGCGGCGGCTACCATCGCTTCAATGGCATTGCCTCCGGCACGTAAAATACGCTGCGCACTGGCGCTGGCAAGATGATGCGGTGTGACTGCCATACCCGATGGGGCGATATTGCTTTGCATCATGAGTGATAAGGCTCTTATGTGATGGTAGGGTGGTCGATGCTAAGCAAAAGCCGTTCCATCTTTTCAGCTTGCTGCCGACCACCGGTTGTATGTTATGTTCATCATAGCGCCGAAATAATGAAACAAAAGTTGCAAAGTTCAAACAGTGACAAGGGCAGGCATGAAGCAGATTGATGAACGGTTGCGCAGCCAGTACAGCGAACTATCGCCGCAGGAACAGCGGGTGGCGGAATTTATCTTTGACCATCTGGATGATCTCATCAGCTACAACAGCGCTGAGCTGGCGCGGCTGAGTGGCGTCTCCAAGGCTACGGTCAGTCGCCTGTTCCGCCGTCTCGGTTATCCCAGCTACCGGGAGATGCGTGATGAACTGCGCACCCTGCGCCAGAACGGGATGCCTCTGACCGATAACCGGGACGCGGTACAAGGCAACACCCTGCTGGCGCGCCATTATAAGCAGGAGATGGCCAACCTGACGCAGTGGGTCAACCAGATTGACCCGCAGCAGTTTGGCGCGGTGATCACCGCGCTACAGCAGGCCCGGCGCGTATGTATTTTGGGGCTGCGCAACAGCTACCCGGTGGCGTTGCACTTGCGTCAGCAACTGTTGCAAATTCGCCCACAGGTGCCGCTGCTGGCGCAGCCCGGTCAGACACTGGCGGAAGAACTGGCGGATCTCGACGAGCAGGATGTGGTGGTGGTGGTGGCGTTCCGTCGCCGTCCGCGCCTGATTCAGCCACTGTTGCAACAACTACGTGCCCGGCTGATTCCAGTACTGCTGCTGTGCGAACCGCAAGTCCACGCGTTACCGCCACTGGCTTCCTGGTCGCTGACCGCACCGCTGGACAGCGTTTCGGCTTTTGACAGCTATGCCAGTGCCATGAGTCTGGTCAACCTGATCAGTAACGCGTTGCTGCATCAGATGCTGGCGGATGGACGTCAGCGTATTCACGATATTGCCGATCTTTATCTGCAACTGGATGAGCTGGAACAGCGCTAACCACGCGCTTTACTGGTGCGATTGTTCTTTTTTGGTGCAATGCATTCCTCTTTTTATGCCCTTTTGTTGTGCGTCTCGGACTCGTGTCCGGACGTACCGTTCAACAGCGAACACCTCCCTTTATCACCTGAATCAACCTGCATTCCTCTCTGTTTATTACCGCAAAATACCAACTGATTATCTGGCATGTATTTTGCTTTTTACTTTGCAACAAAGGTTTCAATGTTTCTATTGAAGAATCTTTGGTTTCAAACTAACTTAACCGGGGGCACAGCAATGAAGATCGGAAAACGTTTTTTGGCGGTGGTGGGTGCGGCTCTGTTGATGGTTCAGGCCGGGCAGGCAATGGCAGATCAACTACAGGATATCCAGAAGCGCGGCGTGTTGCGCGTCGCTGTGCCACAGGACTTCCCGCCGTTTGGCTCGGTCGGCACCGATTTACAGCCGCAGGGTTACGATATCGACATGGCGCGTTACCTGGCCAGTGAGATGAAACTAAAGTTGCAGCTGGTGCCGGTGAGCAGTGCTAACCGCGTGCCGTATTTGCAGACCGACAAGGTCGATCTGGTGATTTCCAGCCTGGGTAAAAATGCGGAACGTGAAAAAGTGATCGATTTCAGCAGTGCCTACGCGCCGTTCTTCCTTGGTGTATTCGGTCCGAAAGACACCGATGTCAGCGCGCCGGAGGCATTGCAGGGCAAAACCGTCGGCGTTACCCGCGGCGCGGTGGAAGACATGGTGCTGACTGATATTGCGCCCAAGACCGCTGATATCAAACGTTATGAAGATAACAACACTACGCTGTCGGCCTATCTGTCTGGTCAGGTGCAATATATCGCCACCGGCAACCTGGTCGTGGCGGCGATTGCCGAGAAGAACCCGGCTAAAGCTCCGGTAGCGAAATTCATGTTGAAAGATTCGCCCTGCTATATCGGCCTGAAAAAGGACGAGCCGGCGCTGAAGGCGAAAGTCAACGAACTGATTGAAAAAGCGCTTAAGGACAACACGTTGAACGGCCTGTCCGAAAAATGGCTGAAAGCGCCGTTGCCGGCCAATCTGGGCGCCTAAGGATACGCCAATGACTTATCAGCTTCATTTCGCGGCGCTGTGGCCTTACTGGCCGGAGTTACTGGCCGGCCTGTGGGTCACCGTGCAATTGACGACGATGGCGACGCTCGGCGGGATTGCCATCGGCATCTGCGGTGCGGCATTACGCAGCGGTAAGCCGACTTTCGTCAGCCGCCTGTGGGGCCTGTACGTCGAGGTGATCCGTAATACGCCGTTTGTGGTGCAACTGTTTTTTATCGTGTTCGGTCTGCCGGGGCTGGGAGTCAAACTCACCGCCGGGCAGGCCGCCCTGTTGGCAATGTTGGTTAACCTGGGCGCTTACAGTACGGAGATTATTCGTGCCGGCATTCAGGTGACGCCGAAGGGCCAGTGGGAAGCCGCGCGTGTACTGGGATTGTCGCGTGCCCAGACGTTTACGCGAGTAATTTTACCGCCCGCGCTGCAACGGATTTATCCGGCGCTGGTCAGCCAGTGCATCATCGTGATGCTCGGTTCATCCGTGGTGTCGCAGGTGTCGTACGAAGAGCTGACCTTTGCCGCCAACTTAATTCAGTCACGGACCTTCCTCAGCTTTGAGGTGTATCTGGTGACCACGCTCTGCTATCTGGTGCTGTCGATGCTGATGCGTCAACTGCTGTTGCTGGCCGGGCGACGCTTTCTGGGGACGCCGCACTGATGATGACATTTACTGACTGGGATATTGTGCGCAACCTGCTGCTGGCCGGACGCTGGACGGTGCTGCTGTCGCTGGCGGCGTTTTTCGGCGGCGGTGTGGTGACGTTGCCGCTGCTGTTGCTGCGCCTGACGAAGCGCCGCTGGCCGATGCGCCTGACCCGGCTGTACGCCGATGTGTTTCAGGGTACGCCACTGCTGATGCAACTGTTTCTGGCGTTTTTCGGGCTGGGATTATTCGGTATCGACGTCAGCCCATGGACGGCAGCCACCCTGGCGCTGACGCTGTTTACCAGCGCGTTTCTGCTGGATATCTGGCACGGCAGCGTACAGGCGTTGCCGAAAGGACAATGGGAAGCGTGTCGCTGCCTGGGGCTGACCTTCACGCAAACGCTGACCAGAGTGATTGCGCCTCAGGCGATGCGCATTGCCATTGCGCCGACGGTGGGGTTTTCGGTACAGGTGATCAAAGGCACCGCCCTGGCCTCAATCATCGGGTTTGTCGAGCTGACCAAGGCCGGCACCATGCTTAATAACGTTACCTTCCAGCCGTTCAAGGTATTCGGACTGGTGGCGTTGGGCTATTTCCTGCTGTGTTATCCGCTGTCGTATTACAGCCGTTATCTGGAGAAGAAATGTAATGCCGCTCATCACCATTAATCAGGTCCATAAGTATTACGGCCAGAACCACGTGCTGAAAGGGGTGGATCTGGATATCGATGCCGGCGAGGTTATCTCCATCATTGGCCGCAGCGGCTCCGGCAAAAGCACCCTGCTGCGCTGTATCAACGGGCTGGAAGGCTATCAGGACGGCAGCATTAAACTCGGCGGTATGACCGTGACCGACCGTGACTCGCAGGCGCGGGAAATCAGCCGTTCCATTGGCATGATTTTCCAGAATTTCAACCTGTTCCCGCATATGACCGCGCTGGAAAACGTGATGCTGGCGCCCAAACTGGTGCTGGGTAAAAGCGCTGCCGAGTGCCGTGAACTGGGGGTGAGGATGCTGGAGAAAGTCGGACTGGGCGAGCGTATTGATTACTACCCCTCCAGTCTCTCCGGTGGCCAACAGCAGCGGGTGGCGATTGCCCGTGCGCTGGCGATGAGTCCGAAAGTGCTGCTGTGCGATGAGATCACCTCGGCACTGGACCCGGAACTGGTAGGTGAAGTACTGAAGGTACTGGAGCAACTGGCAGCCGAAGGCATGACGCTGATTCTGGTTACCCACGAGATGAATTTCGCCCGTGAAGTCGGCGACCGGGTGGTGTTTATGCATCAGGGCAAAGTGTGGGAGCAAGGCAGTGGCGATGAACTGTTCGCCAACCCGCAGACTGCCGAACTGAAACAGTTTATCGCCTCGGTGCGGCTGTAGCGCCCTAAGCAGTATGAGCTATTATAATTTTAATGTTATCAAGGACATCAGGAGTTCATCACATGCCTAACGACCTGTTTGCGCAGATCAATCCGCCCCATCGCTTGCTCATGGGGCCTGGCCCGATCAATGCCGACCCACGTGTGCTACGTGCGATGGCCAGCCAACTGGTCGGGCAGTATGACCCGGCGATGACCGGGTACATGAATCAGGTGATGGCGTTATATCGTCAATTGTTCCGTACCGACAACCGCTGGACCATGCTGGTGGACGGCACCTCCCGCGCGGGTATTGAGGCGATTCTGGTGTCGGCGATTCGCCCCGGTGACCGGGTGCTGGTGCCGGTGTTCGGGCGTTTCGGCCACCTGCTGTGTGAGATTGCTCGCCGCTGTCGCGCCGATGTTCATACCATCGAGGTGCCATGGGGCGAAGTGTTCACGCCGGATCAGATAGAAGACGCCATCAAACGGGTGAAACCGCGCCTGTTGCTCACCGTACAAGGCGATACCTCTACCACCATGCTACAGCCGCTGGCCGAGCTGGGAGATATCTGCCGTCGCCATGACGTGCTGTTTTACACCGATGCCACCGCGTCGTTCGGCGGCAACCCGCTGGAAACCGATGCCTGGGGGCTGGATGCGGTTTCCGCCGGGTTGCAGAAATGTCTCGGCGGCCCGTCCGGCAGCTCGCCGGTGACGCTCAGTTCGCGTATGGAAGCGGTGATTCGTCAGCGCAAATGCGTGGAGCAGGGGATTCGCACCACCGACCATCAGGACGGTGACGACGAAATGATTTACTCCAATTACTTCGACCTCGGCATGATCATGGATTACTGGGGACCGGAGCGGTTGAACCACCATACCGAAGCCACCAGCATGTTATTTGCCGCCCGCGAGTGCGCCCGCATCATTCTGGAAGAGGGGCTGGATGCCTGTATCGCCCGTCATCAATTGCACGGCAAGGCGCTACTGGCCGGTATTGACGGTATGGGATTACAGCCTTACGGCGACATCGCCAACAAGATGAGTAACGTGCTGGGTGTGGTGATCCCGTCTGGCATTCACGGCGAGCAGGTACGCAAACTACTGCTGGAGGATTTCGCCATCGAAATCGGCACCTCGTTCGGGCCGTTGCAGGGCAAGATCTGGCGTATCGGCACCATGGGGTATAACGCACGTAAAGACTGCGTGATGCAAACGCTGACCGCGCTGGAAGCGGTACTGAACCGCCTTGGCTTCCATTCTGTACAGGGGGCGGCGTTGCAGGCGGCCTGGAATGTATACGATACCGCGCAGGCGCCGACATGTGCGAGGTGCTGATGGACAACGTGATGACGGACCTCGATGCGCAGGCGGCAGCCCGGCGGGTGATGGCGCGTTGCGATCAACTGGCGGACATCAGTGAAACCGTCGGTCAGCTTACCCGTGTTTACCTGTCGCCTCAGCATCTGCAAGCCAATCAGCAGGTCGGCGAGTGGATGCGGGAAGCCGGGATGAGCGTGTGGCAGGATAGCGTGGGCAACATCTGTGGCCGCTATGAGAGCCGCACGCCGGGTGCACCGGCGCTGCTGCTGGGTTCGCATCTTGACACTGTCCGCAACGCCGGGCGTTACGATGGGATGCTGGGGGTGCTGGCGGCGATTGAAACCGTGTCATTTCTGCATCAGCGTGGAATTCGCTTGCCGGTAGCGCTGGAAGTGGTCGGGTTTGGTGATGAAGAAGGCACCCGTTTTGGCGTCACATTGCTGGGTAGCCGCGGATTAACCGGCACCTGGCCTGACGGCTGGCTGTCGCGCCCGGATGCCGACGGCATTACCGTCGCACAGGCGCTGACGCAGGCTGGTTTGAACCCGGATGCTATCGCGCAGGCGGCCCGTCCGGTGACGGACATTCTGGCCTATCTGGAATTGCATATCGAACAAGGACCGTGTCTGGAACAGGCCGGGCTGGCGTTGGGTGTGGTGACTGCCATTAACGGCGCACGGCGACTGAACTGCACGTTTACTGGTCATGCCGGTCATGCCGGTACGGTGCCGATGTCGCAACGGCAGGATGCGTTGGCAGCGGCAGCGACATGGATGACTCAGGCGGAGCAGATAACGCGCGACAGCGACCCCTATCTGGTGGCGACTGTCGGCACGTTGCAGTGCCTGCCCGGCGCGGCTAACGTGATTCCCGGCGAAGTGCGGCTGACGCTGGATATTCGCGGTCCAGACGATACGCCGTTGGATGCCCTGCTGCAACGGCTGCTGACTCTGGCACAAGACATCGCCATGCAACGCGGTTGTATCTTCAGTGCCGAAGAGTATTACCGCATCGCTGCTACGCGTTGTGACGACAAGCTGCAACAGCGGTTGTCGGCATCGGTGATGCAGGTGCAGGGCCGGAACCTGTCGCTACCCAGTGGCGCTGGACATGATGCCATCGCTATTGCTGAACGCTGGCCGGTGGGAATGTTGTTTATGCGCTGCAAGGGCGGTATCAGCCATCATCCCGACGAGTCGGTATTGACTAATGATGTGGCGCAGGCGCTGCGGGCGTTACTGCAAACGGTGTGGGGATATCGCTGACACGTACGGCTAAGGTCAAATGACCAAAAGTGATTATCTTCCACCATGCTGCATATTCAGTATGACGGGTATCTACCCGTCATCATTCAGGTATCAGGTGTGTTGTCTGCAATTCACATTATTTTAGTATGAAGCGAAAGTAAATAATAAATAAAAAAGACTGTATCAATTCAGTTAACCCATTGTAGGTAAGTTATTCCCCCCTATATGTCTGCCAGTATGGTCAAGATAAATGTATTAAATG
>NZ_JAAVXH010000054.1:0-12469 GCF_012273755.1 Dickeya sp. CFBP 2040 | reverse complement strand
CTCTTCATCATTTAGTTCATCAATGGTTTTATTTTCTGTTTTTTTTGCAACCGTTCCAAAAGTTTCTTTTATAGCCACTCCACATTCATCCAGTCCTTTAATAAAAGCTGAATCAAGAAAATTATTCATTCAAAACTCCATCTATAAACCAACATTTAAATGTCGCATATATAGCGTATAAAACAACCTCTTCCCGTTCCCCCACTCGCCAATCATACGGCACTCGTCCATCAATCACATCATGACAAGACGAGCAACCATAGACAGCCCAGAAGTCATCACCTTTATATCCCATGCCGTGTGTCGGGCTGGGTAGATGGCACAATACTGTCGTTTCTGGATTGCCGTTACAGATGCCAGGGATCTGAAGCGTGCAAGCCTGCCCACGGGCAGACTCACGTAGTTTCTTTGAGCGGAACGCCGATGATTTAAGCATTTTGATTACCTGTCATCAACTTAATATCACCGACCCGCTTCAGTACAAATTGAAGTTCCTGGTTCGCGGCGTGAATCTGCCCGTTGATATCACTAAGGCGATTTTGAGCGTTGCGGAGTCGCCCTTTGCAATTAGCCTCTTCGCGCTTCAGCTTCTCAAGTCCCTCGCGGTGCGAGCGGATTTCATGGCGCAGGCCGGTCAGTTCCCAATCCAATCGGGTTTCCTTTTTCGCAAGCGCCAGCAGGTAATCAAATGGGTCCAGCACTGCACTACACAAGCGGCATTTGACTGAGCGCTCATGTTCAGAAACCACAACCCGTTCATGGCGACATGTCCGCCCTTCTGGCTTTGGTGCCTCAACAAAATTTCGCATCTCCTTGATGTCAGCATTGTCATCAAATCGCTTGGTAAACTGCAGAACGTTGTCACTATTGTCTGGAAAATCCACATTATCGGTCATTGGTCAGTCCTCAAAAATTCATCAACTGGTTAACGGCGTTTTCCATTTCTGCTTCATCAGCAAAATACTGGTTCAACGTCTCATTCCAGATCACACCAGATGCACCTCGATATACCTTGTCGAATTTCTCCTGCCCCATATTCACAAACGCGATGCTCCAGCGCTGTTTCAGCGTGCCGCCGTCGGGATTCGGTGCCAGGTCGTAAAATCCGGCCTTTACCATCACGTGATTCAGGTAGGCATCTTTGGTTTTAACTGCCTCTGGATCAAAACGGCGCTTAAGCTGTGCCGTTAGCCGCTCCAGAACTCTTTCAGCAATAATCCTCGTAACGTTGTCATACAAAGAAGGATCCCCCGCCTCCTGAGCGACTTCTTTAGAAACCTCATGAGCTATCCATTTCTCCCGATCGCTGACAAACGACCACGCAGGCTCCCAATACGAAAAACCCAGATCCAGTAACGCCCAGAATTTACGGTGATGTTTGATGTTACGTCGGTCACCAAGCGGCGTTAGCGAGATCGGGGTGCCGATTGGCACCCCTTTCATTACGTCGCGGTCATGATCAGTACAGTATTTGATACCGCCGCCGGGCAGCAGTACGCCCAGCGCTTCGGTTTTGTGCTTCTTCGGTGATTTGGTGCGGGTGGCTGTTGTCATGCGGCCACCTCTTCCCGCGCAACGCACATTTCAGGCAAATTCGCACGGACAAGCGCCTCAGAAAATTGCGGCGGCACAGCATTACCACAACGCGCCACTTGTCTATCTTTCGCGTATTTCACCCCTCGATAATCCTGATCGATGATGTACCAGCCGGGGAACCCCTGAGCAGCGTACAGCTCAGGTGGCTGAAGCATACGCAGTGTAATGTCCACCAGCACATACCATGTGCCGCGGTATACCATCAGCACCATTTCGGCGAGTTCACCGAAATGCTCTGGAAGGAATTTATGCAGTAGTTCCGCGCAGCGGCGCGCCTTTTCCCGAAGTTCCGGCGATAGGCAGTCAGCGGGAACCTTCACTACACTAACAATCCCTATCCTGTCTTTAGTTGTTATTGTGTGCATCGGTTCGTCAGCGGATTGTCCTCGATCCCCGGTGCCGTAGTACTTGACCGCATAGGCCGTCACCAGCCGTTGATTGCTGCCAGAAGCGGTGAGCGTTGACATAGGCACATCAGCCGCATTGCCGTCCCCATCGTAAAATCCGCCGTTCGCCTGTTCGAGTAGCGCCATTGCCAGAGCGCTAGGCGCAGCACTGGCCGTAACAGTGTTCAGTGGTGTTTCCAGCGAACGAATGCCATTACTCCAGCGCCGAGAACCCGTACTGCACGATTCGCCATGCCCCATATCTACAAGGCTGGCAGTAATCAAGGCATGATGCGCACCGCTCGCCGTTACTGTTGATAAGGGGCGCTCTACACTATGCCCAAAAAGTTGCGCTTCGTTCGTGCCACGTAGCGGTATCATCGTCGGTGCAACAACGGAGAAATGGCCGCCTTTCACCTGGGCGCATAACGTCCGCATCGGTTCGCTGACTGGCATATTGCGCTGATTGCTCGCGTTCGCGTGTTCAGTGAGAAACGGGGTTAGTACGGGAGACACCAGCGCGCGATGATTATCTGTGGTGAGCGTGCCAAAGGGTCGGTCAATGGCAACAGGTTTACCGGAGTACTTCGGACCGCCGGCACCAGCAGTGAACGGTGCAAGCACCGCCTGGCCCAGCATGTGATGACCGCCAGTCGTGACAGTGGGTAGTGGATCGTCAATGCCTGCGCCTGGATGCCCTGTCGTATTCGTGACAATGAATGGATCGGCATTGGTCAGGACATGGCGCCATAATCCCTTTGCGACACGGCGCAGAGTATTGTCAGCCAGCGGTTTTTTGCGTTCGAAGATGGACGGAGACGGGATAGACCAGTCAATACAGTCAGCCGCCGTCCGCCAGGGTTTTAACCGACCGCGCTGAACTTCACTGGATTTTGGGTCACCATGAGTGGGCTTGGGCCAAACGATAGGCTGCCCGTCACAGCGAATAACCATGAAAAAACGCGTTCGTCGCTGCGGTGTCCCATAGTTATCAGCTCGTAATTCGCTATGCTCAACAGCATACCCCAACCCGCTCACCAGTCGCTTGGCTGGTTCGCTATCAAGAGTGACACCGAGAAAATCACAGCACTCGGCCAGTGCCGGGTGATCTGCAGGTATGCCAGAAGAAAGCATACCAACGAATGCCGAGAATGTTTCCCCGGCTCGCGACGGATTTGGCCGCCGTATGCCGTCGGCGTCCGTAAGCAGTGGCCCCCATGTTTTAAATTCGGCCACATTCTCAAGCATCATGACACGCGGGCGCACGGCCAGCGCCCATCTCAATACGATCCACGCCAATCCACGGATTTCTTTTTTAACAGGCGCACTACCGCGGGCTTTTGAAAAATGGGTGCAGTCAGGCGAAAACCACGCCAGCCCAACCGGGCGGCCAGCAGTGGCTACGGTTGGGTCAACATCAAATACCGATTCGCAGTAATGCAGGGTAGCCGGATGATTTGTTGTATGCATGGCGATCGCGTTGGGGTCATGGTTTATGGCGATATCAACACTGCGACCAATCGCCATCTCGATCCCCGTTGAAGCGCCACCACCACCTGCAAAATTATCGACAACGATTTCCCTGTTTTTCATGCTGCTGCTCCCATTGCTGCCGACAGTGTCTCTGCGGTCGTGATGATTGCTGAATCCGGTACGCCCTCAAGCTTCAGTCGGTTGATGTGGCTACGAAGTTTGTTTTGAAGGCTGGCTGGCAGCGTGATCGCTGCTGGAATTTGCTCGAACAGGAAATTAACTTCTGCAGGCCATACGCTGTTGTTGGTATCCGGTATTGGAATAATTTCTGGAATATTTTGAGGTTGGTTTTTGCGTGCCAATTGTGCAGCCTCGCGCCGGATCTGCGCCAAGAACGCGTCGCCCGTCGCCAGCAACTTTTCCCGCTGAATGTAACTGATAGCCGGGCCACGCCATTCTTTATCAAAAACCGCGATAGCTGCGCCAAAGCCCGCGCTACTGGGAATTTGCTTATCGTCTTTCGGCTTAAACCAGGTGGGAACCTCAAACGCAATACGCCCGCGAATGAACGCAACATGATCAGCTTGTTCAGGCCACCAGACCTCGGACGTGGCCGATTTGATGAGAAACACATACCGCCCACCGCGCTCCCGCATTTTTGCTGTGTGGGCCATGATGTGGCGCATACCGGTAATGCATTCGCCCTCATGCATTTTTGCCGTGCTGTACGGTGGGTTAGCAAACGCCGCGCCGTTCAGTTCAGCCAGACTCGCTGACCAGTCTTTTGCAAGCGCGTTATCTTCTGCAGTGTAATACGCGGGACACTTGCTGTTTTCGCCATCACTAAAGAGATCCAGCACCAACGGACCAAACATGGCATTGATTCCCCAAAAAAGGGGATCAGGTGTACACCATTGATCACCTACATCTTTCAGTAAGTGCGCGTCTTCAGCTTTCTGAGCATTAAGTGCCTGAACGTACTCGGTTTGGGAGAAATCAGTCATGCAGCATCCCTCCCTGCAATAATCGCCAGAAGGTCTTCTGCTCGTGACTCAAAGAAATGCGGCTGTGTTTCGCGCGGGTTCACTGGGCTGGTCATATTTTTACCGTAACGCAGTCCTTGCGATGTCACCGACCAAAATGATTTGGTTTTCTTACCTGTGCTGAGCCGCGTTTTGCGTTCCACAATCCCGGCGGCCTCAAGTCGCACATAGGCGATCGCCGCGGTCATGGTGAACCCATTCTGATGCAACAACTCAGTGAGTGATTTCGTTGCCCGGCTGGAGCCGTCGGAGGCGTCGCTGGGTGCATCAATGGCGTAGTTAGGCATCAGGTTGATGCCGATAATGGACTGTAGTTTTTGATATGCGCCGAGCTTTGAGCTGTTAGATAGGTTTAGTGTTCGGGCGGCAGACTCTACGATCATGATCCCCGCCTGAACTCGCTCACTGATATTCTCCACCGTCGGGTTAGGATTGGCTGCACCATCAAAGGTACGGATCACATTCAGATTGAATGAAGCACTGATCCACATCGCATAGGCATAAACCAGTTCTCGACACACGAAAGTGCCACCGTTTCGCCCCTCCAGTCTAACTACCGGAATCCCGGTAGTTTCCAACTCGGCAATAAGCGCTATGGTTTGCTTGTTCGCCAGCCAGTAGCTTGGGGCATGGCGCTTTTCTCCGCCAGACGCACGATGCAGATCATTCAGGTTGTAGCGACCGTCAGCGTCGCGACGAATGGCGATATTGGCAATCACGATAGGCGTGTTCATTGCACCACCTCCCCGATCAGCACTTCCCGCGTTCCATCATGTTTCGGCGCAGAAACCACGCCTTTGCTTTCCATCGCCTCAATCAAATGTGCGGCGCGGTTATACCCGATACGGAAATGGCGCTGGAGACCGGATATTGTCGCCTGGCGCGAAGATTGCACAAACTGAACTGCCTCCGGGTAAAGCCGGTCATCTTGCAAATCGTGGTTTTCTGGCTCTGGTGTCACACGATCAGCTTCTCCTCCCAGTACTTCAACCAGACCGGTGATCAACGAAGCAAGTGCCCCCGTCAGCAGCGCAAAATCGGCATCAAACCGCGCCAGCGCGTCTTCAACATCATTATTCTGATCCAGCAACACATCGGCGAATTTCAGTTTCTTCAGGCTGCCGTCATCTCCCAACACAAAGCTGATCCGCTCCTGCCAGTCCAGCGCCAGCTTGGTAACGACCTTCCCCGCTTCGATATGCCCGGCGATCTCGTCAGTGACAAGATCTTGGTGCTTACTGCGCAGAATACCGCCGTCCTCCAGCACCGCTTTTAGTTCAGCTTCATCCTGCAGTGCGAAGCCGCCCGGCGCAGCACCGGAGCGTACCCACTCCGTCAGTGTCAACTCAATGGGGGTTTCCAGCATCAAGGGCACAACAGGCAATGATCCCAGCGTCTTGCGCAAAAGCGCCAGCGCGTCTTCGGCCTTTTTGGCGCTGGCAGCATCAACGATGATTAACCCAGCCCCTGCGTTAATCCAAATTTGGGTGGTATGGTATTTACTGAAAGCGCGCGGCAGCAGGCTGTGCAGCACCTCGTCTTTCAGCGCGTCCTTTTCGGTTTTCTTCAGTTTGCGCTGCTGTGTGGCTTCCAACTTTTCCACCTTGGCCGCCAATTCGCGGGCAATCACCGGCGCTGGCAAAATTTTCTCTTCACGCTGCAACGTGAGGAGAATCTGCCCGTTGGCCTGGTGGGTTAATTCGCTATACCCTTCTCCCAGCGGCGATATCCAGCCGGTTTTCGCTCTGTTCTGGCTGCCACATGGCGTAAATGCAAAAACAGCCAGCTTGTCGTTCAGATCATCGAATGCGATATCGCGAGTCAGGCGATAAATCAGCGCATTCTTGAAAATCATGGTCATGGTTAGTCCTCGAATTACGGGTTCATTAACTTGCCGTGGTCACCGACAAGGATCTTTGTTGCCACTAAATACGCACAGGCATGAGCACTACAGACGCAGTTTCATATGCATTCGGCAGTTCAACTATTGCGCTACTGCTATTCCCGTTCGGTTTGATAACGACGGATTGCCATTTCGGGTTATACAACTTGGCGGCGCGTTCGATGTCTGCCAGATAGCCAGCGTTAAATCCAATCTCTGAAACAGGTGCATTTTCTTTAGGAATAGCTCGCGTAACATCCGGGTATTTCCCATCGACAACGCTCGCTAACGCCACCCCTTGACGCACACCAAATCCATCCAGCAAAAGCGCAATACCTGTATCTGTGTCGATCTGTACCGTCTCAAATCCGATAATTCGCGGCATTCTTGATACCTGCACGATGACGTTTTCATTCAACTCATCCGTGCTGTGTTCACCTATGAAAAGTCGATGTCCATCGGTGGCATACAGTTTTTTTTCAGGAGCAAAGCAAATGCCGTTCAGATAATGCCGTGCATCCTGTCTGGCCTGGAAAATCTGCGCAGCCAGCAAGGCGCGTTTACTCAGTGTCAAAATCATTGGTCAGTCCTCATTGGTCGTTGTGTTTCTCCGGGGGTGACGCGCCCGGATCGCATTTAAAAATTCCTGCCCTCTCACATCAGTTTCTGCCGTGGCGATGCCCAGCTCGGCCCCTATGGTTGGCGGACGTCGTAAATCTGCAAGTTGCGTCTTCGGGGCTGGGATTGGCTGCCCTGTCATGACTTTCTTTTCCCATTTCTTTAACAGGCGTTCTGCCACTTTGCGCAGCTCGTCTGTCGTGTGGTTGTACTGCAACATTGCACGGCGCATATCCGTCACCAGCCAGAACATGATCGGTGCCGACCAAGGGAAGCATTCTGGTGTGGCGTAGAATCCGCGTTGGGCGCTATAGCGCTGAAATTCCGCCATCACCGCATCAACATCCGGCAGACCGGCGAGTTGAGAGCCACCTTCGCGGCACCAAGCGATAAACTGGCCCGGAGATGGAAGAAATGGGGTTTCACTCAGGCGAGCGCGTTGTAATCCCACCTGGATCAACACAGGAGTGTTGATGCCATTCTCCGCAAATGCCCGTGTCCACTGCTGGCGCAATTCATCCAGTTCAGCCTGGGTTTTGATATGCGCATTCACCGCAGGGAAAATCACTCGCAATTGCCGGAACAGGCTGTTGAACAACTGACGGACATTCGCATCCGGTTCAAAGCAGATTGGGTTTTGTTGCGGGGCAGCCATCGCCGCCAGCGCTGCGCTGTTGCGATTGCCGACATGACGCTGGATTGACTGAATCGATTTCATAGCAGCCCTCCCAGCCCGTCAGCCCAGTCGGTACTGTCCCAATCCAATTCTTCACGGCTTGGCTTAACGATCTGGTTTTTCCGCTGGATGCTCAGTGTGCCCCACTGCGCGCGCAGCTTGCCGGGACTCAGGATATTGCTTTGCCAAAACGTGTGCGCATTTGCCCAGCGGAAGACCTCGCAGATTTCCCGGTGCGTTAGTCTGTCTTGTTGCCGCATTAAGCGGATGGTGTTAGCCCATTCTGGCCAGTTCGGTGTTTTCGCTGACGCATCCACGGTCAGGATTTTTTCGTGCATCCAGCGAGCAGCACGTAAATCATCCGCTGTCCCCCACGCTTTCCCTGATGACGTATACACCGCCGCATCAGGGTGACGTTTCAAAAGCTCATCAGGAATAGCTTTCGCGCCACTGTCATGAGGTTCGTCAGAATTCCGTGACGATAGATCCTTATCTGATGGATCTAGATCTTCTTGTGGATCGCCTCCAGATTCTGGACGGTCAAACCGCCCTTTTTTGCCAGATTCTGGAGGGTGAGAATCGTTTGAACCTCCAGAATTCAGAGGGTCAGATTTTGAACCATCAGATTCTGGAGGGTGAGAAATTGCCTTTCTTTTCGCCAGTCTGATAGCTTTAACCTTGGCAATTTCACACAAAGCGATCTCTTCCAACCGTTCAGCATTGAGGTAATACAGATTCGAGCAGTTGCGGTTACCCTTACGACGATTTTCGCGGCACAACCAGCCCTCGCTTTCCAGCTCGGCAATGGCACCACGGATGGTGCTGATCCCGGCCCCCAACTGACGAGCAATTGTCTCCACGCTGGGATAACTCACACCTTCGTCGTTCGAGTAATCTGCCAGTCTCGCCATAATCAGCAACTTGGTCCCTTTGATTCCAGAAGCCGCGCAAGCCTCCCATACGTGGCCCAATAACTTGCTACTCATACATCAAGCCTCGTGAAATACTTCTGCACCTGCCACAACGGGCGGGCGCATTGATGCTCATATCCGGGGCGCATAAAAATCACACGCTTGGTTGCGGGTTCGTACCCCGTGACATGCACAATCACGCCGTTTTTGTCCCGATAGCGGCGATCAAGGAGTTTTGTTATTTCCATGATTCACCACCGCGTTCGTTTCGCCTGTCACCACCTGACGCGAATAAAACGCTCGCGTCACTTGAGACAGAGCCCCTGTGATTGCCAAACACCGGGTTTTTTCCCCGGTGATATCCAGCTTGCGGCCAACGATGCTGGCGATCAGATCCACGCTTTGTGTGGTGCTAATTTGTGTTTCGTGGGTTTGCTTCATCGTGGCGCCCTCCCCGGCAACGGCGGTAACCAGTCAGGGATTGGCAAACCAGCGGCAGTCAGTTCGCGGTGAACATGGGCGAGCATTTCCGGTGATTCTGAGAACATCGCAAGAAATCCGCGGATCGCGGCGGTATTGGTTTCAACGGCAGGATTGGACGACATGGCGCCAGCCACGCTTTTGATGGTGGCAGCTTCGCTTTCCGTCCAGCGAGTTTTGATCTGGTCTTCGCGGACAACGTGAAACGGCAAGCCGTTTTTGCCTACTTTTTTTCGGGAAAGTAACTCCTTGCGAACGCTGGAAGCAATCGCAGCCCCTGCCGTATCGCTGGCAGGTCGATGTATTGTGGTCATTGGTCAGTCCTTAACGTTACTGTTTTTCTGGTTTGGTCAGAACCAGGTTTATTGAGACATTAACTCGGGCCATATCCTGCTCCAGTCATGAGGGCGTAAATCTTGTCGGCTCACGCATCTGGCTGTCGCCACCTCGATATCAACACATCGTTCTGGCGATACTGGGCAGCGCCCAGAGGCAATTTGCGACAAATGAGATTGTGAAATACCGAGCGTTTCTGCCAGTTTTTTGGCACCACCTCGCTCCAGATTTTTGATGTATGTTTTTAACTCCATAGAAGGAAGCCTCTTCTTTAGTTTAGAGCCGAGTTTAGTTATCACTAAACCAAAGTCAAGCATTTGCTTGTTTAATAAATACTAATCAAAATACCCTTATGGATATCAAAGAGATCAGGCGTGCTCGCCTCAAAGAATGGTTTTCGGAGAGACCGATCCCCGAAAAAGAGAAAAGTTTTATATCCCAGCTTTTAAGTGGGAAGGCATCTTTTGGCGAAAAAGCCGCCAGAAGATTGGAGCGTGATTACACAATGCCATCTGGTTATTTAGACATGGAACTGTCAAGATCTTACATATCAGAATCGGATGATTCTATCGGTCATTATCGTGTCGATGTTATGGATATTCGGGCCAGCGCTGGCCCCGGTGTAATTGTCGCCGGCGACTACATCGAAACCATCACAGCAGTTGAGTTCACAACAGAGCAAGCCCGCCAATTGTTTGGGGGTCGCCTATCAGAGGTCATAAAGATGATCACCATATCAGGCGACAGCATGGCTGGAACCATTAACCCTGGCGACCAAGCGTTTGTCGATGTATCAGTTAATGCATTTAATGGTGATGGAATCTACGTTTTCGTATTCGGAAATACCCTACACGTCAAACGGCTTCAGATGATGAAAGATAAATTAGCTGTGCTATCCGACAACGAAAAATACAAACCGTGGTTTATCGAAGAAAGTGACGAGTATCAGTTCCACATTGTCGCCCAAGTACTTATAGGTCAAACCGTAGCATACCGTCGATTTGCCTGAGTTCAAATCGCCTGGATAACGCGACGAGAAGCACAGGCAAGCCAAGTAATAGGTTATCAATTATGGATTTTTGGATCGTTATAGGCATTACTGCTGCGGTTATCTATCTGGTAAACCAAAGAAAGACCAAAATCACAGACGAAACCGTTATCCAGCGAATCGAAACAATTAAAACAAATACGGGGGAAATCCGTATTGATCGTGCCCAAACGATTAAACACGAGCATACTGAGTATGCCCCACCGTATGAGAAAACAGCCCCATTAGCCCCAATCCCCGTCGTTATTGAGGACAACACAGAAAGACGCTCAACACTCAGCCAGCTTGAAGACGAATTTGCTCGAAAAATTGAAATAGCTTCGCCTAAAATTACAATCGCTCACCCTATGCGGCCAACACGGACAGTATCAAAGCCAATTACACAAAATTCTGTAACAACAGCCAATACCAGCTCAGAATCATCTGCTAATGCAGGTAAAAAAATTTGCCCGCGATGCAGCAGAAATCTTGCGTATGGTAAATTCAGAAAATCCAGCAAGCATGAGGGGGGTTACACAACCTGGTGTGACGAGTGTTTGAGTGCGCCGCGCAATACTCGACACATGAAGTATTGCCCTAAGTGCAAAAAAAGAAAAATGAAAACAAGCTTTTATAAAAATGGAAACCGGGCTGATGGTTTTACATTATGGTGTAAAAATTGTATGGATAACTCTTAATGCCAGGCCGGATATTTCCGCCAAGGCCCATATCCATCAAAGGAACTGACTGATCAACTCGTTGCGGTAAGCCTCTCCTGCAACGCACCCAATCCCTCTTTGTTATACCTCTACTCAATAGTTTTTATCGCCCACTCATCGAGCTGGTGCCCCCCTCTTTATCGCAGATCCGATGAATCTCACATATCGCTCATAGAATAATCTTCATTTAAAAACAAAATGATATTTGAAATTTTCAGTTTATTAAAAAGCATTTACTTGACTAAAGTTAAGTATTTAATAAACTACTCCATATCCCAACCGGATACGCTCTTTAACAGTCAGGTTAAGTCGCACACACCAACGGTCTGCATGTACCGGTGCGACGGCTACGGCTAAACATGTGAATTACCGACACAAAGGAGGATAGCAAAAATGAAGTAGTAACGCAGATAGACTGCGGCAAGTTGTGCCAATGTGACAGTAATGATGTCGCTCCGAGTCCCCAGAGGGAGCCAGCTTTGCATCTGGTGAGGGTTAATGAGAAAAGAAGCACCGGTAACGCAGCGTGGCGGCCAATCACGTACTGGTTATAGCAAGCGGGGAGCAGAGACGAACCGCGATGACTGACTCAAGGGCATGAGCGCGGCCACTGCGAGAGTGTGGCTGGTTTTCTTTGGGGTGTGATGAAGTTGGCCGCTGATGACCGAAGGCAGATAAGGCCTTGAACAAGGCAAACTCTGACTGAGGAATGACCAATGCAGGGCCGCGACTGATCATCACGGTATCGCTCACAAGGCAGCCATCACACCACCAAAGCAAACCAAGCAACAAGGACTGACTAATGACCAAACATAAGAAACGTCGTACTGCCATGACCAAGCAGCGCATGGAAAAAATCCAACGCATTGCAAAACGCAAAAGTGATCGTGTTGGCAAAGCCATCATGATCACCATCACCGCACGCTGCAAAACGATAGATTTTCCTGCACCGAAAAAAACTCGCGAAAGCAAAACAGGTGGCGGTGAAAATCCTGAACGCTATACCGGCTACACTGCCATCGGGCGCCAGAAAATGCGTGGCTGCAGCACCATCCCCCGCGGCATTTACTAATACACATCAAGCTCACTTCGGTGGGCTTTTTTTTCGCCTGAAAAGCGAGTTTTACGCCTCACCAGGGCAACACACCGGCCACCTTAGGGTGGCCTTTTTATTGCTTGAAAAAAGGTAAATCTGATGACCGATTTCGTTTCTTTTCTTAAACGGCGCCGTATTGCGCACGTTGTTAATGGTGATGGTTCTGTGACCATTCCTGGCAGCCTGAACCTAGCGTACGAGCCAGATATTAAGGCGCTGCCGGATG
>NZ_JAAVXH010000053.1:0-3439 GCF_012273755.1 Dickeya sp. CFBP 2040 | reverse complement strand
TATTATAATCTTAATGAATTTATTTGAATTTAACTCCGTAAACTTTTCCTCATTTTGTTACCAGCTTCACCCTGTGCTGACTCAGCCATTCACTTATGTTATAAGAGCGCTCTTGGCGGCTTGGCGCCTCGGTGAATATCTCTCATCATTCTGTGTACTATGGCTAAGTAAGGTTTCTCTATGATTACGTTTCATACTAACCACGGCGACATCGTCATCAATACCTTTGCGGAAAAAGCCCCGGTTACCGTGGAAAATTTCCTGAACTACTGCCGCAGCGGTTTTTACAATAACACGATTTTTCACCGTGTAATCAATGGCTTCATGATCCAGGGTGGTGGTTTTGAACCCGGAATGAGCCAGAAAGACACCCATGCGCCGATCAAAAACGAAGCGAACAATGGCCTGGCCAACAACCGTGGCACACTGGCGATGGCGCGTACCAATGACCCGCATTCAGCCACCGCCCAGTTCTTCATCAACGTGGTGGATAACGATTTCCTGAATTTCAAATCTGAAACCGTGAACGGCTGGGGTTACTGTGTATTCGCCGAAGTAGTGGAAGGCATGGACGTGGTCGATAAGATTAAGGCGGTGTCCACCGGTCGCAGCGGTATGCATCAGGATGTACCGAAAGAAGACGTGATCGTCACCAGCGTAACCGTTAGCGAGTAACGCCTTCGGCATGACCACGCTGTTTATTAGCGATCTGCATCTGAGCGAACAGGAACCGGCGATCACCGCCGGTTTTCTGCGTTTTCTGCATGAAGATGCGCCCGGCGCCGACGCGCTCTACATTCTCGGCGATCTGTTCGACGCCTGGATTGGCGACGACGACCCGGCCCCGCTGCACGCAGCCGTCGCAACGGCGCTCAAGACACTGGCCGATAGCGGCGTGCCTTGCTATTTCGCCCACGGCAACCGCGATTTTCTACTCGGTAGGCGTTTCGCCCACCAGAGCGGTCTGCAATTGCTCGCCACAGAAACGGTGCTTGACCTGTACGGTCGCCGCACACTGCTGTTGCACGGCGATACCCTGTGCACCGACGATCACGCCTATCAACACTTTCGTCGCAAAGTGCATAACCCGTTCATCCAGCGGCTTTTCCTGTGGTTGCCGTTGTCTTTTCGTCTGCGCATTGCCGCCCGTATGCGTGCCGCCAGCCAGCAGGCCAACCAGCACAAATCCATGGCTATTATGGATGTCAACGCGGATGAAGTGATTGCGCGTCTGCACCACCATCAGGCCACACTGATGATCCACGGCCACACTCACCGCCCGGCGATTCACGCGATTGACGAAGCTGGTGTATGCGCCGAACGTGCAGTGCTGGGCGCCTGGCATCAGGAAGGGTCTATGCTGGCAGTGACTGCGGGTGATATCCGCCTGATTTCATTTCCATTGTAACGCTGTCTTTACACTGATTTTCCTCATCAGTGGCCCATTTCATCGCCACGCAACCGTTTTCCTCCCTTCTGGCTCATGGTATGCTCTACGCCCTCGCGGCCTGTGGCTCTGGCTTCAGGTCGCCGTTGCACCGAGCAATGACCGCACCATGAACCATTACCGTCATTGCCCGTCATCGACATGAATCACCACCGTCATGCAAACCACAGGAGCATTACAGGCATGTCATCCAACGCTGCCCCGGCGAAAATCGCTATTGTCATGGGTTCAAAGAGTGACTGGGCCACCATGCAGTTTGCTGCAGAGATCCTCACTACACTGAATCTGCCTTATCACGTTGAAGTGGTTTCCGCGCACCGCACGCCGGACAAACTGTTCAGCTTCGCCGAACAGGCGGACCAGAATGGCTTTGACGTCATTATTGCCGGTGCGGGCGGCGCCGCTCACCTGCCGGGTATGCTGGCGGCCAAAACGCTGGTGCCAGTGCTGGGCGTTCCGGTGCAGAGCGCGGCGTTAAGCGGCGTTGACAGCCTTTATTCTATCGTGCAGATGCCACGCGGCATTCCCGTCGGCACCTTAGCCATCGGCAAAGCGGGCGCCGCTAACGCCGCTCTGCTGGCCGCACAGATTCTGGCGCGCCACGATAGTGATCTGGCTTCGCGTCTGGCGGCCTGGCGTCAGGCACAGACCGACGACGTGCTGAATAATCCGGACCCGAGGGAACAGTCATGAAACCGGTTTGCGTACTGGGTAACGGTCAATTAGGCCGTATGCTGCGTCAGGCCGGCGAACCGCTCGGCATCGCTGTTTATCCGGTTGGGCTGGATGCTGCACCGGAATCGGTTCCGGTGCATCACAGCGTCATCACGGCGGAAATCGAACGCTGGCCGGAAACGGCGTTGACCCGCCAGTTGGCGCAGCATTCTGCCTTCGTCAACCGTGATATCTTTCCACGTCTGGCTGATCGCTACACTCAAAAGCAGCTGCTGGATGAACTGGGTCTGGCTACCGCGCCCTGGCAGTTGCTGGCCTCGGCACAACAATGGACTGAGGTATTCGCCTCACTGGGCGAGCTGGCAATCGTTAAACGCCGCGTCGGCGGTTACGATGGTCGTGGCCAGTGGCGTATCCGCCCCGGCGAAGAGCACAGCCTGCCGGCTGAGTGTTACGGTGACTGCATTGTCGAACAGGGCATCGCTTTTTCCGGCGAAGTGTCGCTGGTTGGCGCACGCAGCACACAGGGTGACTGCGTATTCTATCCGCTGACTCACAACCTGCATGAAGATGGCATCCTGCGAAGCAGTGTGGCGCTGCCGCAACCGCAAGCACAACTACAACAGCAGGCGGAGCAAATGCTGTCGTCAATCATGCATCGCCTGAGTTACGTGGGCGTCATGGCCATGGAGTGCTTTGTGGTGGGTGATCGCCTGCTCATCAACGAACTGGCGCCGCGCGTACACAACAGCGGCCACTGGACGCAAAACGGCGCGTCCATCAGCCAGTTCGAACTGCATCTGCGCGCGATCCTCGATCTACCGCTGCCGCCTCCGGTGGTCGCCAGCCCTGCAGTGATGGTCAACCTGATCGGCACGGATGTGAACATCGACTGGCTGACGCTGCCGCTGGTGCATCTGCATTGGTATGAGAAAGAGGTGCGTCCGGGACGCAAGGTGGGACACCTGAATCTCACACATCCGGATACCGCACGTTTGAATCAGACGCTGCAGGCACTGACGCCGTTGCTGCCGGAAGTCTATCATTCCGGGCTGGCATGGGCACAACAACGGTTAGCGGAGTAAGCCGGTACGCTGGCACTATGCGGGTCAGTCATGGCCCGCTCGTCATCGTCTGGTCAATTTTTTACGTGACATTGTGATGATTGAGTTTATTATTTTCAAAGCGTTTAGAATAAATATGTTGTATTGGTTATTTATTTCATTCGTACCCATCCCACACAAGAATATTTCCGTATTATTATTCACCGAATTAAACAAAATTAACGCATCAAAAAAGATGCCTCTGAAAATAAAT
>NZ_JAAVXH010000052.1:0-260 GCF_012273755.1 Dickeya sp. CFBP 2040 | reverse complement strand
TCACCATTAATAGCCTGATTTTCATCATGTGCAACTGCCAGTACTGCATTAGCAAGATCCCATGCTGCCTGCTTGGCGGCAAGGGTTGCTGCATCTGCTTCTTGCTGCAATTTTAATTTCTCGTACTCTAAGTCATAGCAATATCTAGTCACTCCAATTGCATTCAGGCACCTATAGTTATAGATTAGCGTAGCGTTATTGGCAGCCCGGATTTTGGGACCTGCAGCATCAATTTTGGCCCCTACTTGATCCCGCAACAT
>NZ_JAAVXH010000051.1:0-40878 GCF_012273755.1 Dickeya sp. CFBP 2040 | reverse complement strand
TGAAATTAACATTTAATGAAATGTAAAATAAAAGGCGATTTTTATTAACAAGTGAGCGAATACTTGTTTTAGATCAAAAATCTAAAGTGGATATCCATCCTGAAATAAGATTAAATTGCGGCAGGTCAATTATGCTTCTGATGGTCTGCGGCGTGGGGTTGGCGTAGAATCAAAAAACTCAATCCTCATCACGTAAAAACCTATTTATCACAGGGGGGTAGAAGCGTAATATACCAATACTCTAATGTGAGTATGCTATTTGTAATTCTGTAGTTTTTATTTGGTTTACTTTTCAAATGCGCGGTGTTGACGCATATAGCGCATATTGAGGCCTGTGCTAAAGCAATAGTTGTGTTCTTTAGGTTACTAACTGCCGGGTATTTAGTGGCTTGTCCGTACAGCGAGCTAAAGACCCTCCTGCGAGGAGCAAGGAGTTAAGATGTTTGATGTAGTCGAACTGTCACGTTTACAGTTTGCCTTGACAGCGATGTATCATTTCCTGTTCGTGCCTTTAACGCTGGGGATGGCGTTTTTGCTGGCGATCATGGAAACCGTGTATGTCTTGTCCGGCAAACAAATCTACAAAGATATGACCAAATTTTGGGGCAAGCTGTTTGCAATCAACTTTGCACTCGGTGTTGCTACCGGTCTGACCATGGAATTCCAGTTCGGTACTAACTGGTCATATTACTCTCACTATGTTGGCGATATCTTCGGTGCACCTCTGGCTATCGAAGGATTGATGGCGTTCTTCCTGGAATCCACTTTCGTCGGGTTGTTCTTCTTTGGCTGGGATCGTTTAGGTAAAGTTCAGCACATGGCGGTAACCTGGTTGGTAGCGTTAGGTTCCAACCTGTCTGCACTGTGGATTCTGGTGGCTAATGGCTGGATGCAGAACCCGATAGCATCAGATTTCAACTTCGAAACCATGCGTATGGAGATGGTGAGTTTTGCCGATCTGGTGTTGAACCCGGTTGCTCAGGTGAAATTCGTTCATACCGTCGCTGCAGGCTACTGTACCGGTGCCATGTTTATTCTGGGCATTAGTTCCTACTATCTGCTGAAAGGGCGCGATGTCGCTTTTGCTAAACGCTCCTTTGCGATTGGGGCCAGTTTTGGTATGGCGGCAGTTCTGTCTGTTATCGTTCTGGGTGATGAGTCCGGTTATGAGATGGGCGACGTTCAGAAAACCAAACTGGCTGCTGTCGAAGCGGAATGGGAAACTCAGCCAGCACCGGCAGCGTTTACATTGTTTGGTATTCCGAATCAGGAGACGATGGAGAATAAATATTCAGTCCAGATCCCCTACATGCTTGGCCTGATTGCTACCCGTTCTACCAATAAAACGGTTACCGGCTTGAAAGAGTTGATGGAACAGCATGAAGTACGTATCCGTAACGGGATGAAGGCTTATCAACTGTTGCAAAAACTGCGCTCTGGCAACACTGACCCTGCCGTACGTAATGAGTTCCTCAAGAACAAGCAGGATCTTGGTTATGGCTTGCTGCTGAAACGCTATACCCCGAATGTGGCTGATGCCAGCGATGTACAGATTAAACAGGCGGTTAAAGACTCTATTCCGCGTGTGGCACCGCTGTATTTCTCTTTCCGCATCATGGTCGCTTGCGGTGTATTGATGCTGCTTATCATCGGTCTGTCGTTCTGGACAGTGTTACGCAATAAGATTGGGCAAAAGCGCTGGCTGCATACTATTGCATTGTATGGCATCCCGTTGCCATGGATTGCTGTTGAGGCTGGCTGGTTTGTTGCGGAATATGGCCGTCAACCGTGGGCGATTGGTGAAGTGTTGCCGACAGCGGTCGCCAACTCATCCTTAACCGCGGGAGACATCCTGTTTTCCATGGGACTGATTTGTGGTCTCTACACGCTGTTCCTGGTGGCTGAAATGTACTTGATGTTCAAGTATGCGCGTCTGGGTCCAAGCAGCCTGAAAACGGGTGCTTATCACTTCGAACAGCCGAACACGGCTCAGGAAGCACGGTAACAGGAGTCCACTATGTTTGATTATGAAGTCTTGCGTTTTGTCTGGTGGCTGCTGATTGGTGTGCTACTGATCGGTTTTGCGGTCACCGATGGTTTCGATATGGGCGTCGGTATACTGGTACGCCTGATGGGGCGTAATGATGCAGAGCGTCGCGTGATGATTAACAGCATTGCGCCGCACTGGGACGGTAATCAGGTTTGGCTTATCACCGCAGGCGGCGCACTGTTCGCCGCCTGGCCGATGGTTTATGCCGCAGCGTTCTCTGGGTTCTACATCGCTATGATTCTGGTGTTGGCGTCTTTGTATTTCCGTCCGGTTGGTTTCGACTACCGTTCGAAAATCGAAGATCTACGCTGGCGTAACATGTGGGATTGGGGCATTTTTATTGGTAGCTTTGTACCGCCGGTGGTCATCGGTGTGGCATTTGGTAACCTGCTGCAGGGTGTGCCGTTCCACGTAGATGAGTATCTGCGTTTGTACTACACCGGCAATTTCTTCCAGTTACTTAATCCGTTTGGGTTGCTGGCAGGTGTGGTTAGCCTAAGCATGATTGTGGCTCAGGGCGCTACTTATCTGGTGATGCGTACCACTGGTGATCTGCATTTCCGTGCCAAAAAAGTTGCTCAATTCTCTTCGTTGGCACTGACGGTAACTTTTGCTCTGGCTGGCGTATGGGTTGTCTACGGCATTGATGGTTATGCGGTGACGTCGGTCATTAATACTGCTGGTGAGTCTAATCCACTACATAAAGAAGTTGTTCGTCAGGCTGGTGCCTGGATGGTCAATTTCAATAACCATCCTGTGTTGTGGGCTATCCCTCTGCTTGGTGTCCTGCTACCTCTGGTAACGGTGGTGATGGCTCGTGCGGCAAAAGGCGCAATGGCGTTTCTGTTCTCTTCGCTCAGCATTGCCTGCGTGATTTTGACCGCCGGTATCGCCATGTTCCCATTCATCATGCCGTCGGTGACCGTACCGAATGTCAGCCTGACCATGTGGGATGCAACCTCCAGCCTGCTTACGCTCAGAGTGATGACGGTAGTGGCGATTATTTTCGTCCCTATCGTGCTGTCCTACACCATCTGGTGTTATTACAAAATGTTCGGACGCATCACTAAAGAGCATATCGAGCAGAATTCTCATTCGTTGTACTAAGTAAGGAGCCTAATTTATGTGGTATTTTGCTTGGATATTGGGAACGCTTCTTGCTTGCTCGCTGGGCGTGATTACCGCTCTGGCACTGGAACAGGGCGAAGCAACCAGGACGAATCAAGATAAACCGCAATGATTGCTTTTATTGATCGTCTTTACTGCTGTATGGATAAGGGCCCGTTACGGGCCCTTTCCCTGATGATGGCGTTATTATTGGCTGGATGCGTATTCTGGGAGCCGGCACGTTTTGCCGCTCGCACCAGTTCGTTGGCAGTCTGGCAGGGGATAGCACTGATTTGGGCGGTTTGTACCGGTGTCGTGCATGGTGTGGGTTTTCGTCCGCAACAGATGCGGTGGCGTACCTTCTTCTTGCCCCTTCCTGCCTTTGTGATCCTCGCCGCAGGATTGTATTACTACTTCCTGTAGTATAAGTCTTCATTCCTTTTGGTTATGGGTTGTTCTCAACCCATAATTATTTACCTTCCTGTACATAGAACCCATTCCAAACCTTATTCCTCTTGCGTATAGTAGCGGGGTTTATCGCATTACCGGGATGTAGAGTGAGTAATAAAGTGTTCCGCTGGCCAGTACGTGTCTACTATGAAGATACCGATGCAGGTGGCGTAGTTTATCACGCGCGTTATGTGGCCTTCTACGAACGAGCCAGAACCGAAATGTTGCGCGCGCACGATTTTCATCAGCGCGTACTCATGAATGAACATGTTGCTTTTGCTGTTCGTAAAATGACGGTTGAGTATCTTGCCCCGGCACGTCTTGACGATCTACTAGAGGTACAGAGCGAGATCGTCGTGATACGCGGTGCTTCCCTGACATTCGCACAGCGCATTCTTGACTCGCATGGCACCCTGCTGAGCCATGCCGAGGTTTTAGTCGCATGTATCGATTCATTTCAAATGAAGCCTATTGCGCTTCCTAAGTCTATTGTCGCGGAGTTTAAGCAGTGACTGACATGAATATTCTTGATTTGTTCCTGAAGGCTAGCCTTTTGGTTAAACTTATCATGTTAATTTTAATCGGTTTTTCCATCGCTTCTTGGGCGATTATCATTCAGCGTACCCGTATCCTGAATGCTGCGACGCGAGACGCCGAAGCGTTTGAAGACAAGTTCTGGTCGGGGATTGAGCTGTCCCGACTGTATCAAGAAAGCCAGACGCGTCGTGAAAATCTGGCGGGTACTGAGCAAATTTTTTATTCCGGATTCAAAGAGTTTGCGCGTCTACATCGCGCCAACAGCCATGCGCCAGAAGCGGTGGTAGAAGGGGCATCCCGCGCTATGCGCATTTCTATGAACCGTGAATTGGAAACGCTGGAAACCCATATTCCTTTCCTTGGCACCGTCGGCTCTATCAGCCCTTATATCGGTTTGTTTGGTACCGTATGGGGGATTATGCACGCGTTTATTGCCTTGGGGGCGGTGAAGCAAGCAACGTTGCAGATGGTTGCGCCAGGTATTGCCGAAGCGCTTATTGCTACCGCCATCGGTCTGTTCGCGGCAATCCCAGCCGTAATGGCTTACAACCGCCTTAACCAGCGCGTCAACAAGCTTGAGCAGAATTACGATAACTTTATGGAAGAGTTCATTGCTATCCTGCATCGTCAGGCTTTCTCCAGCGAAGGCAACCGTTAATCGGGAGGTGATATGGCTCGTGCGCGTGGCGGCCGCCGGTCGCTGAAATCCGAGATTAATATTGTTCCCCTGTTGGACGTGTTGCTGGTGCTATTGCTGATCTTCATGGCAACTGCACCGATCATCACGCAGAGCGTGGAAGTGGATCTGCCGGATGCAACCGAATCCAAGACCGTATCCAGTAACGATAATCCGCCTGTGATTGTCGAGGTATCCGGTGTAGGGCAATACAGTCTGGTGGTTGATCATAATCGTATGAATCAACTGCCTGCGGAGCAGGTGGTGGCTGAAGCGCAGTCACGTCTGACCGCAAACCCGAAAACGGTCTTTCTGATCGGAGGTGCCAAAGATGTTCCTTATGATGAGATTATCAAGGCGCTGAATCTGTTGCATCAGGCCGGTGTCAAATCAGTCGGGTTGATGACACAGCCGATTTGACTGGCGAGTCTGTGAATGATGAAGTCTGTGAGGATGAATAGTCATTTGTCTGGCAAAACTGTTTTTGGGAACCCCTTGTGTTAAAGGCAAACGAACGAAACGATAAGCTAAAGCGAGCCGTCATTATCTCGGTCGTTTTGCACGTTATTCTGATTACGTTGCTGATTCTGAGTTCGCTGAACCAGAAGATGGATGACGCCAGTGGCGGCGGTGGTGGCTCGTCCATTGACGCGGTAATGGTTGATCCTGGTGCCGTGGTCGATCAGTACAACCGGCAGCAGCAGCAGCAGAGTGATGCCCGCCGTGCCGAACAGTTGCGTAAGAAGCAGGCGGAACAGCAGGCTGAGGAATTGCAGGCAAAACAGGCAGCTGAACAGCAGCGTCTGAAAGAGCTGGAAAAAGAGCGCCTGCAGGCACAGGAAGAGGCTAAACAACAGGCGCAGGAGCAAGCTGAGCAACGCAAGCAGGCAGAAGAGGCGGCTCAAAAAGCGAAGGAACAGCAGAAACAGGCAGAGGCTGCTGCGGCTAAAGCCAAAGCGGAAGCTGAGCAACAAGCGAAGGCGGCAGCGGAAGCAAAGAAGCAAGCTGAAGAAGAAGTGAAAAAACAGGCGGCTGCCGATGCGAAGAAAAAAGCGGAAGAAGAGGCTAAGGCCAAAGCCGCCGCAGCTGCAGCTGAAGCAAAGAAAAAAGCAGCGGAAGAAGCCAAAGCTAAGGCGGCGGCTGATGCTAAGCAGAAAGCCGAAGAAGAGGCTAAGGCTAAAGCGGCAGAGGCTGCTAAGGAAAAAGCCGCGGCTGAAGCGGCTAAGAAAGCTGAGGCCGCTGCTGCTGCCAAGAAAGCGGCAGACGACAAGAAGAAAGCCGCAGCCGCTGCTGCCAAACAAGCTGGTGAGGTTGACGACCTGCTGGGTGGTCTGGCTTCATCGAAGAATGCGCCTAAAGGCGGTAGTGCTGCTGGTGGTGCCGCGCCAGCTGGGGTTGGTAATAATAAGAAGAGTGGGGCATCCGGCGCTGCACTAGATAGTTACGGCAGCCAGGTTCGTACTGCGATTCAGAGCAAGTTTTATGACTGGGAATCCTACAAAGGGCGCACCTGTACGTTACGCATTCGACTGGCTCCTGATGGCCTGTTGATTGATGTGAAAAGCGAGGGTGGTGATCCGGCTCTGTGTCAGGCTGCGATTGCTGCAGCCAAACAGGCGCGGATACCGAAGCCACCTAGCTCTGATGTATATGAAGCTTTCAAAAACGCACCGATAGACTTTAAACCGCAGTGATCCGGTTGCCAGTTGGCGGAGTTTAAGACTATGACTATATCTGGTCGCCGTGCACATCGTGTTTGTTGATATGGGGTTGTTAAACGCTGCCAGGTTATCGTAGGCGCTGGAGCCGGGATAAGGGAGATGAGATGAAGCAGGCATTAAAAATTGCATTGAGTTTTCTGATGCTTTGGACGGCTGTATTACATGCAGAAGTCCGTATTGAAATTACTCAGGGGGTCGATTCTGCGCGGCCAATCGGTGTTGTCCCGTTCAAATCAACGGGCGGTGCTGTTCCTGAAGAGATAGGTAGCATTGTTGCTGCAGACTTACGTAACAGTGGTAAATTCAACCCGATCGACCCAAGTCGTATGCCGCAACAGCCTGGCAGTGCTGCTGAAGTGACGCCAGCTGCCTGGACTGCTTTGGGGATTGATGCTGTCATTGTTGGCCAGGTCCAGCCGACTGCGGATGGCTATCTGGTTTCTTATCAACTGGTTGATACATCTGGAAATGCAGGTAGTGTGCTGGCCCAGAATCAGTTCAAGGTAACCAAACAGTGGTTACGTTATGCTGCCCACACGGCCAGTGATGAAGTGTTTGAAAAACTGACGGGTGTCAAGGGCGCTTTCCGTACTCGTATTGCCTATGTGGTACAAACCAACGGCGGTCAGTATCCGTATGAATTGCGTGTAGCAGACTATGACGGTTTCAACCAGTTTGTGGTACACCGCTCTCCGGAACCACTGATGTCTCCGACGTGGTCGGCAGATGGCAGCAAACTGGCGTATGTTACCTTTGAAAGTGGTCGCTCTGCGCTGGTTGTGCAGACGTTGGCCAACGGCGACATTAAACAGATTGCTTCTTTCCCTCGCCACAACGGCGCGCCAGCATTCTCGCCGGATGGTTCCAAACTGGCATTTGCTCTTTCCAAGAGCGGTAGCCTGAATTTATATGTGATGAATCTGAGTTCTGGTCAGATTTCTCAGGTGACGGATGGTCGCAGTAACAACACTGAGCCGACCTGGTTCCCTGACAGCCAGACACTAGCCTATACTTCCGACCAGGCTGGCCGTCCTCAGATTTATAAAATCGGTATTAATGGCGGTGCGCCACAGCGTCTGACTTGGGAAGGTTCCCAGAATCAGGATGCTGAAATCAGCAGTGATGGTAAATTCCTGGTGATGGTCAGCTCTAACGGCGGCGCTCAGCATATCGCCAAACAGGATCTGGTAACGGGTGGCGTTCAAGTATTAACGGACACGTTCCTGGATGAAACGCCGAGTATCGCACCCAATGGCACCATGGTAATCTACAGTTCCAAGCAAGGAATGGGTTCCGTGCTGCAACTGGTTTCGACCGACGGGCGTTTTAAAGCGCGTCTTCCGGCGACTGATGGTCAGGTGAGGTTCCCTGCCTGGTCACCGTATATGTAATCAAAATATGTACAATAACCTATTTAAAGGACATAGAAATGCAATTCAATAAAGTGCTGAAAGGCCTGATGTTGGCTCTGCCGGTGCTGGCTGTTGCCGCATGTAGCTCCAACAAACACGCTAATAATGACCAGTCTTCCCTGAATGGCGGCGCTGGCATGGAAAATGGCGGTAACATGTCTTCTGCTGAGCAGGCTCGTCTGCAGATGCAGGAACTGCAGCGCAACAATATCGTTTACTTCGATCTGGACAAATACGACATTCGTCCTGATTTTGCTCAGATGCTGGATGCACACGCAGCTTTCCTGCGCAGCAACCCGTCTTACAAAGTGACTATTGAAGGTCATGCGGACGAACGCGGTACTCCGGAATACAACATCGCACTGGGCGAGCGTCGTGCTAACGCTGTGCAGATGTATCTGCAGGGCAAAGGCGTATCTGCCGATCAGATCTCCGTGGTTTCTTATGGTAAAGAGAAACCTGCTGTTCTGGGTCATGATGAAGCTGCATGGTCCAAAAACCGTCGTGCCGTTCTGGTATACTAAGAGAATCGCATGAGCAGTAACTTCAGACATCACATGTTGAGTCTGTCGTTACTGGTTGGCGTAGCGGTCCCTTGGGCCGCTACTGCCCAAGCGCCAATCAGTAATGTCGGCTCTGGCTCGGTGGAAGATCGAGTCACTCAACTTGAGCGCATTTCTAACGCTCACAGTCAATTATTAACCCAACTCCAGCAGCAGCTCGCCGACACCCAGCGTGATATTGATGGCTTACGCGGCCAGATTCAGGAAAATCAGTATCAGTTGAATCAGGTCGTTGAGCGTCAAAAGCAGATCTATCAGCAGATTGACAACCTGGGTTCTCAGAATGGTGGTCAGTCTTCTTCGGCTGTAAAGTCGGGAAGCTCAGCGGCATCGACTCCTGCGGCGACTGCCGATACAGGAGCGGCGAGCAGCACTAGTGCTGATTCGGCAGCGGCACCTGCCATGACGGGAGATGTCAATACTGATTACAACGCAGCCGCTTCGCTGGTGCTGGAAAAAAAACAGTATGATCAGGCTATTGTAGCGTTTCAGAATTTCGTCAAGAAATACCCTGATTCAACCTACCAACCGAATGCTAACTACTGGTTAGGGCAGTTGTTCTACAACAAAGGTAAGAAAGATGATGCGGCGTACTATTTCGCTAACGTTGTCAAAAATTACCCTAAATCACCCAAAGCATCTGAAGCCATGTTTAAGGTTGGCCTCATCATGCAAGAAAAAGGTCAGACTGATAAGGCCAAGGCAGTCTACCAACAGGTAGTAAAAAACTATCCAAATACTGATGGCGCTAAACAGGCTCAGAAGCGGTTAGAGGGTTTGTAATCCCCTTTCTGGCACAAAAACTGCGCGATATGCGTGGTTTTTGCGCCGGGACGTTCAAGGTATAAGCAGTTGAATGTTTTTTTTGGGAAAAGTGTTGCACAGAAAAATTATATTAGTAATATATGCCGCCGTTGCCAAGGTGATGCTGAATCGCTAAAAGCAACAGCGTTTTTGGGTCGTTAGCTCAGTCGGTAGAGCAGTTGACTTTTAATCAATTGGTCGCAGGTTCGAATCCTGCACGACCCACCAAAAACAAAATGATTTCTATGTAACATTTCTCGTAGCGGGTCGTTAGCTCAGTCGGTAGAGCAGTTGACTTTTAATCAATTGGTCGCAGGTTCGAATCCTGCACGACCCACCACCGCTAAATAAATCTCCATTCTCAAATTCTTTCGCTGTCACTACAAATATTATCGTGTCGTGCAGGTGAGAAGCTGCGCTCAGGTTCTAGTCGAGCGGAGTAATAATACGCACCGCTTACTCATGTTGGGTTTTGTTATATCTCTTTTTGCTTTAGCCCTGTTCCATCACATCATTATATTTAGCGTATAGTAATGGCTTCGTTTCTGACTGAGAGTGATTCCTTTGTCAGCTGGCAAGTCGAAAGATAGGCTTTAAGAGATAATTGATGATGATTGGTCCGGTTATCAATGGTGCAGCCATTCTGATTGGCGGCGCACTGGGTGTGTTATTACACCGCTTTATTCCCCAGCGTATGCGTGATGGTTTGCCGCCTGCATTCGCCATGGTGTCGATTGCGATGGGAGCGACGCTGGTGGTAAAAGTTCACCAGCTCCCGGCGGTTGCGCTGGCGATTATCCTGGGGGTTGGCATTGGAGAGTTTCTACGTCTTGAAGCTGGTGTCCAGAAAGTGGCGATACTGATTGAACGCCTGCTGAGCCGGGTTGTGCCACCGCCGGAGCACAAGCTACCCCCGGATGTGTATAGCCAGAACTTTACCGCGTTGATTGTGCTGTTCTGTGCCAGCGGCACCGGCGTGGTTGGTGCGATGACAGAAGGGCTAACTGGCGACTATCAACTGTTAATCATTAAGTCAGCGCTCGATATTTTCACTGCGTTGATTTTTGCCATTACGTTGGGTGTTGCCGTGATGTCGATTGCCATTCCTCAGTTTTTAGTGCAGACACTGTTGTTTTTCTCAGCCAGGCTGATTATGCCATTTATGAATGATATCACCATGGGAGATTTTGCGGCTTGTGGCGGTATTGTGATGATGGCTGTCGGGCTGCGCATTGCCCAGATTAAAACCTTCGCAGTAGTTAATTTCCTGCCAGCGTTGGTGCTGATTATTCCTTTCTCTCTTTACTGGCACCGTCTGTTTTCCTGATCACCTCGCAGGCGGCCTGCTCAGGCCGCCTTGTGTATCAGTGACATCGTATTTTTAATAAATTAAACACATTTTGTATTTCTGAAATTTCTTAGTAAGGAAATGGCAGACTTTATGACGCTATTACGATATTTTGTTTAGCATATGAAACAATCATTCTCAATAGTGACATTATCTTAACGTCTGCAATTGTGTGGAATTCCATGATGGGCTTGTTTTTTGAACCACTTACTGTCGATTACCCTTTTCCTGCAAAACCCAGGCGGTTATCTGAAGAGGAAAAGCAACAGTTTCGTGACCGTATTAAACATTTGCTGAAAGTGCGTAATGCGGTGTTGGTAGCGCACTATTATACCGATCCGGAAATTCAGTCAATTGCCGAAGAAACCGGTGGTTGTGTGGCAGACTCGCTGGAGATGGCGCGTTTTGGTCGCACCCATGCTGCCAGCACGCTGGTAGTTGCCGGGGTCCGGTTTATGGGGGAAACAGCGAAGATACTCAATCCAGAGAAGACGGTGCTGATGCCGACGTTGGAAGCAGAATGCTCGCTGGATTTGGGGTGCCCGGTTGAAGCATTCAGCGCCTTTTGCGATAGCCATCCGGATCGTACCGTGGTGGTGTATGCCAACACATCGGCGGCGGTCAAAGCGCGGGCGGATTGGGTTGTTACCTCCAGCATTGCCGTGGAGTTGATCGAGCATCTGGATAGTTTAGGCGAAACGATTATCTGGGGGCCGGATCGTCACCTTGGGCGCTATGTGCAGCAACAAACCGGAGCCGATATGCTGTGCTGGCAGGGCGCGTGCGTTGTGCATGACGAATTTAAAACCCAGGCGCTAAGACGCATGAAGGCACTATATCCGCAGGCAGCGGTATTGGTTCATCCGGAATCACCCCACAACGTGGTGGAGATGGCAGACGCCGTAGGTTCGACCAGTCAACTGATTCAGGCCGCGAAGCAATTACCGCATTCGGAACTGATTGTGGCGACAGATAGAGGTATTTTTTACAAGATGCAGCAGGCCTGTCCGGAAAAAGTGCTGCTGGAAGCACCGACAGCTGGTGAAGGGGCGACTTGCCGCAGTTGTGCTCATTGCCCGTGGATGGCGATGAATGGGCTTGAGGCGATTGCCACGGCTCTGGAGAAGCCAGAGGTATCCCATCATCACACTATTGAGGTTGACGCCGATATTCGTGAGCGTGCCCTGGTGCCGCTGAATCGGATGCTGGAGTTCGCAGTTAAACCCAGGCTGTAGTCAATACCATTCAGGAGTAAAGATGGATTTTTTTAGTACCAGCAATATTCTGGTTCACATCCCATTAGGGGCCAATGGTTATGACCTGTCGTGGGTTGAAGCGCTGGGGACGTTATCCGGTCTGATATGTATCTGGCTGGCTAGTTTAGAAAAGACCGAGAATTATCTGTTTGGTCTGGTCAATGTGTCGTTGTTTGCATTGATCTTCTTTCAGATTCAGTTATACGCCAGTTTGTTGTTGCAGGTTTTCTTTTTCGTCGCCAATTTGTATGGTTGGTACGCATGGAGCCGCACCATAGATGACAAAGCACTGGAACTGCAGGTGCGTTGGTTGCCGCGACGGCAAGCGATATGGTGGAGTGCGGGATGTGTGGTTGCGATTGTGCTGATGTCACATTATATCGACCCATTTTTTTGCGTACTGACCCGTACCGCTGTGATGTTGATGCAGGCTGTTGGTTTGGATGTGGCGATGCCGACATTGCAACCAGATGCGTTTCCATTCTGGGATTCGGCGATGACGGTATTGTCAGTAGCAGCCATGCTGCTGATGACCCGAAAATATGTGGAAAACTGGCTGTTATGGGTGGTGATAGACATTATCAGCGTGGTGATTTTTGCGTATCAGGGAGTCTATGCCATGTCGCTGCAGTATATGGTGCTGACGCTGATTGCCTTTAATGGCACCTGGCTATGGATCAAAGGTGCGCGAAATAATCGCTCGCAGCCACTGGCCCGAATGATATAGGTTGTGCCGGTTGCTGGTGTATATCCCCGGTTGCGATGGGCTTCGCCTGGTTGAGGTTGCGTAAACCATGTGTAACACGGTTTACGGTAGCCTGTCTCGAATCTTCTCATTCCTGTGGTTTTATCGTCTGCCGCGCACCAGTGCTCATTGCTTGAGCTGGGTGCGGCACGACCAAATCGTTTCCCGCACGCAGCGGATAGCGGTTAACACACATGGCTATTATTACGCCAATTTTTTAACCGCTTGACTTATAATAATCAGCCTTCAATATAAATAACGATACTTTTATTTTTTCGTTTTCACCTCCGAACAGGCAGGAGACGATAGTCTGTTGCTGCGGAGACATGGACCCATTATGAATTACCAGAATGACGATTTGAGAATTAAAGAAATTAAAGAGTTGCTCCCCCCCGTCGCGCTGCTGGAAAAATTCCCTGCCACTGAGCGTGCAGCACAGACAGTATTTAATGCCCGTAACGCTATCCACAACATCCTCAAAGGTCATGATGACCGTCTGCTGGTGGTGATTGGACCCTGCTCCATCCATGATCCGAAAGCGGCTAAAGAGTATGCGGCCCGTTTGCTGAAATTACGCGAAGAACTGCGTGATGATTTAGAAGTGGTGATGCGCGTCTATTTTGAAAAACCGCGTACCACTGTGGGTTGGAAAGGACTGATTAACGACCCTCATATGGATAACAGTTTCCAGATCAATGATGGCTTGCGCATCGCCCGCCAGTTATTGCTGGATATTAACGATACCGGTTTGCCGGCAGCGGGTGAATTTTTGGATATGATCACGCCGCAGTACGTGGCGGACCTGATGAGCTGGGGGGCGATCGGTGCCCGTACCACTGAGTCTCAGGTGCACCGTGAACTGGCATCTGGCTTGTCTTGCCCGGTGGGTTTCAAAAACGGTACTGACGGCACCATCAAGGTAGCGATTGACGCTATTAATGCCGCTCGTGCGCCGCATTGTTTCCTGTCGGTGACCAAGTGGGGCCATTCGGCGATAGTCAATACCAGCGGCAACCACGACTGTCATATTATTTTGCGTGGCGGTAAAGCGCCGAACTACAGCGAAGAGCATGTGCAGGCAGTGAAAGTGGGTCTGGAAAACGCGGGCCTGCCAGCACAGGTGATGATCGATTTCAGCCACGCCAACAGCTGCAAGCAGTTCAAAAAGCAGATGGACGTTTGTGAAGATGTATGCCGCCAGGTAGCGGGTGGTGAGAAAGCTATCATGGGCGTTATGGTGGAAAGCCATTTAGTGGAAGGTAACCAGAGTCTTGAAAGCGGTGAACCGCTGGTATACGGCAAGAGTGTTACTGATGCCTGTATTGGCTGGGATGATACCGATAGCTTGCTGCGTCAACTGGCAGCGGCAGTACGTCAGCGTCGCGGCTGATATCCGCTATCGTCAGATAAGAAAAAACCCGGCTAAACCGGGTTTTTTACTACTTTCCCATCATCTGTGCTACAGATGATGTCTTGGCGTATCAGGAATTACTTCGCTTTACCCTGATTGGCTACTGCGGCTGCTTTGGCCGCGATCTCGTCGGCATTGCCCAGATAGTAGCGTTTGATCGGTTTGAAGTTTTCGTCGAATTCATAGACCAGCGGTACTGCGGTCGGGATATTCAGCTCCAGAATTTCTTCTTCACTCATGTTATCCAGATATTTCACCAGTGCACGCAACGAGTTGCCGTGTGCAGCGATGATCACGCGCTCGCCTTTTTTGATACGTGGCAGAATGTTTTCATTCCAGTAAGGCACCACGCGTTCGATGGTCAGCGCCAGACTTTCAGTCAGCGGCAGCTCTTTGTCGCTCAGCGACGCGTAGCGCGGATCGTGTCCAGGGAAACGTTCGTCATCACGGGTCAGTTCCGGTGGAGTAACCGCGAAACCGCGACGCCACAGTTTAACCTGCTCGTCACCATATTTTTCAGCGGTTTCCGCCTTGTTCAGGCCCTGCAACGCACCGTAGTGACGTTCGTTCAGTTTCCAGCATTTTTCTACTGGCAGCCATGCCTGATCCAACTCGTCCAGCACGTTCCACAGGGTGTGAATGGCACGTTTCAGCACAGAGGTGTAGGCAAAATCAAAGCTGAAACCTTCTTCTTTCAGCAGGTTACCTGCCTGTTTGGCTTCATTGACGCCTTTTTCGGACAGATCAACATCCATCCAGCCGGTGAAGCGGTTTTCGTTGTTCCACTGGCTCTCACCATGTCGCACCAGTACCAGCTTAGTTACAGCCATAGCTTAACTCCTTCATATACTAAGATTTCTATGATAACTACGCTCATTATAGGGCCGGAGAGCGGTTATCGGCAATCGCTAGTCATTCAGCCGCCTGATTTATATGCCGCCAAAATGACGATAAATTAAGCGGCTTTATCGTTTCAGCTTGTCTGTTTCTCCACCACAGGCGATGGGGAAACAAAAACAGTGCAGAAATTACCCTCATCGACAGCAATGGCGTGCCGCCGATGCCGCCGATTCACATGAACCACAGGTATGGCAGCAGTTGGCCATTACTTTTTCCAACGGTGATATTTTTCCACTGCATTGACGACAGGTAAATTATAGTCAAACAGAGACAGCAGCCAGATGCTGCCAAACAGCATAACTGGTAGTGTAATAATCATCATGGTGTCTTTGACGCTGTTCAAAAAGGCTCTGACGCGTTGAGTTTGGTGAAGATTTTTCGGCATTGACATGGCCTGCGTGTGACATACCCTCCCTCTATCGCGGTTGTTATTTGCCGGGGAAAAACGGTTACCGGTAAGCAGGAAAGACCGCTACCTATTCCTAAAAGGGATGGCAATTAAGAGAGCCAGTGTACTGGCTCTCTGGTATGCATCAGTCTGCGGGGGCGTCAGTGGGACTGACGGTGAACGCATAACGGGTAAGTGACCGGTAGCGCTTACCGGGTTTCAGCCAACAGTCGGGTTGTGGCCAGTCCGAATGGTTGGGGCTGTCCGGTAGAAACTCACTTTCCAGCGCCAGCCCGGCATGGTTGGCATAAGGCGGCCCATCGCGCGACGGCGTGCCAGCCAGAAAGTTACCGCTGTAGAGTTGCAACGCCGGGGCGCTGGTGTAGACCTGCATGTGGACCTTGCCGTCTGATGACCACAGGTTGGCTGCTGGGCTTTCGATGGAGCCACCGGTGCGATGCAACAGAAAGGCGTGGTCATAACCGCGCACAGCCTGCTGGTCGGCATCGGACAAAAAATCCTGCATCAGGGTCTTGGGCTGGCGGAAGTCGAAACTACTGTTCGCTACCTCCCGCAATGTATCACCGGGGATGCCGTCCTGATTTACCGGCAGATAGTAATCCGCCAGCAGTTGCAGCCGATGATGCCGTGCGTCGGTCAGTTCGCCATCAAGGTTGAAATAGGCATGGTTGGTCAGGCACACCGGGCAGGGTTGGTCTACCTCGGCCTGATACTCAATGTCCAATGCGTTCTGATCAGTCAGTTGATAACTGACCTGTGCGATCAGTGTGCCGGGAAAACCCTGATCGCCATCCGGCGAATGTAACTGGTAGGTGACCTGATCATCACTCTGTTGCAGTATTTGCCAGCGCCGCGCGTGGAATCCATCTGGTCCGCCATGTAACTGGTGCAGCCCCTGGTTCGCCTTCAGTCGAATCAGCGCATCGCCCTGACGCAGTGTGGCGTTGGCGATACGGTTGGCGTAACGCCCTACTGACGCGCCCAGATAGGCGGTTTGATGCGGGTACTGCTCAGGCGCACACCCTAGCAGCACTTCACGCGTTGTGCCGCCAGACAGCGGTAACTGGCAGGAGAGCCAGGTGGCTCCCCAATCCATCAGCGTCACTCGCGTGCCGTGACGATTTTGCAATAAGGTCAACTGAAAGGGCTGACCATCCGGGGCGAGCGCCGTGTGCGGCGCGCGCGGTTCAACAGGGTCATTCGACATAACCGGCTCCTGGCGAGGCTTGGCAGACGTAACAGGTGGGTTGCAATCCGGTTTTCGCCGGATACTCCTGCATTACGGCATTTTGCACCGCTGTTACGTGCTGTTGTGGGATCAACGCCACGATACAGCCACCAAATCCACCGCCGGTCATCCGCACGCCGCCTTCATCGCCGATCACCGCTTTGACGATCTCCACCAGTGTGTCGATAGGCGGCACGGTGATTTCGAAATCATCCCGCATTGAGGCATGAGATGCAGCCATCAGTTCGCCCATCTGGCGCAGGTCGCCGCGCGTCAACGCATCGGCTGCTGCCAGCGTGCGGGCATTTTCGGTAATGATATGGCGTGCACGGCGTGCCACAACCTCATCCATACCGGCTGCATTGGCAGCAAAATCTGCCTCGCTGACGTCACGCAACGCTTTAACCTGAAAATGACGCGCTGCGGCTTCGCACTGCTGGCGGCGAGTGTTGTACTCACTGTCTACCAGACCGCGTTTGACGTTGGAGTTGATAATCATCACCGCCACGTTATCCGGCATCGATACCGCGCGTGTCTCCAGTGACCGGCAATCGATCAGCAATGCATGGCCACGCTGGCCTTGCGCTGAAATCATCTGATCCATGATGCCACAGTTGCAACCGACGAACTGGTTTTCCGCTTCCTGGCCGTTGAGCGCCAGCGCTACATTGTCCAGTGGCAGCTGGTACAGCGCCTGAATGGCTTTACCGACCGCCACTTCCAGCGATGCCGACGAACTCAGCCCGGCCCCCTGCGGCACGTCACCGCTTATCACCAGATCCGCGCCGCCAAAGGCATCGCTACGGGTTTTCAGATGCTTGATGACGCCGCGGACATAATTCGCCCACTGCCACTGCGGATGATGTTCGAACAGTGCATCCAGCGAAAACTGATCCTGCTGGTTGTCGTAATCTACCGCAATCACCCGAATTTGCCGGTCATCGCGTGGTGCGGCGCTGATGGTGGTCGAATAGTTGATGGCGCAGGGCAGAACGAAACCATCGTTGTAGTCGGTATGTTCCCCTATCAGGTTGACCCGGCCCGGCGCCTGTACCGTGAGGGCTGCCGGATAACCGAACTGTTGCTGGAAAATCGCCTGGGTGCGTGCTGATAAGGTCATGCCTGAACTCCTGAATCACGAGAGTGACTGTCGTCACGGTAATGAATGTCGCTGACCGCCCGCAGCCGCTCTGCGGCTTGCTCGGCGGTTAAGTCACGCTGGGTTTCCGCCAGCATTTCGTAACCCACCATGAATTTGCGCACAGTGGCGGAACGCAGCAGCGGCGGATAAAAATGCGCGTGCAACTGCCAGTGTTGCTGATCGCCGTCGGTAAAGGGGGCACCGTGCCAACCCATTGAGTAGGGGAATGAGGTCTGGAACAGGTTGTCGTAGCGGCTGGTGAGTTTTTTCAGCATCAACGCCAAATCCTGACGCTGTGTCGCGGTGATGTCCGGCAGCCGCAGGATGTGGGCTTTGGGCAGCAGCAGCGTTTCAAACGGCCAGGCCGCCCAGTAGGGCACCACCGCCAGCCAGTGCTCGGTTTCCACCACGTGGCGAGCGCCGTCCTGCAATTCGCGTTGCAGGTAATCAACCAGCAGCGGTGAACCGTGCTGCTGGAAATAGTCGCGTTGCAGTCGGTCTTCCCGTTCCGCTTCGTTGGGCAGGAAGTCGTTGGCCCAGATCTGCCCGTGCGGATGTGGGTTAGAGCAGCCCATTGCCGCGCCTTTGTTTTCAAACACCTGTACCCATGGGTAAGTTTGCCCCAGTTCGGCGCTCTGTTGCTGCCAGGTGGCGACCACCTGCTCCAGTGCGGCGAGCGACAGTTCCGGCAGCGTTTTGCTGTGGTCCGGTGAAAAGCAGATGACCCGGCTGGTGCCGCGCGCGCTCTGGCAGCGCATCAGCGGGTCGCTGTTTTCCGGCGCAGTCGGCGTGTCCGCCATGAGTGCGGCGAAATCATTGGTGAAAACAAAGGTGCCCGGATAGTCAGGGTTGGTATCGCCGGTAACCCGTACGTTGCCGGGGCAGAGAAAGCAGGTGGCGTCGTGCGACGGCAGCGGATCGGAGGATACGCTTTCCTGTTGTCCCTGCCATGGGCGTTTGGCGCGGTGCGGCGATACCAAGATCCACTGACCAGTCAGTGGGTTGTAACGACGATGCGGATGTTCAACGGGGTCAAAATACGCCATTGGGATACCTTACTTGGTCATTGAAGAACGTTTGTCGTCGAAAAACGTTCTTCATCAAAAAACGCGTGCTGTCATCGAAAAAATTGTTTTCGAAAAAGGGTACGTGCTGAAAAAATGAATTTACCCAGCCATCAGTCCGAAAAACCATTCGGATGGAGGGATTGCCAACGCCAGGTATCAGCGGCCATTTCGTCCAGTGTTCGACTGACGCGCCAGTTAAGTTCGCGGGCGGCTTTTTCTGAGTCAGCCCAGTAAGCGGGCAGGTCGCCGTCGCGGCGGGGCGCGAAATGATACGGCAGCGGTTTGCCGCAGGCGCGACTGAAGGCTTCCACCACTTGCAATACGCTGTAACCGACGCCAGCGCCAAGGTTATAAGTGTGTACGCCGGGTTTGCCGTGCAGAGTGTTCATGGCGGCGACATGACCGTCGGCCAGGTCCACCACATGGATATAATCCCGCACGCCGGTGCCGTCGATGGTCTGGTAATCGTTGCCGAAAATCGCCAACGACTCGCGGCGGCCTACCGCCACCTGGGCAATGTACGGCATCAGGTTGTTGGGCACGCCCTGCGGGTCTTCGCCCATTTCTCCTGTCGGATGGGCACCCACCGGGTTGAAGTAACGCAACACTACCACGCTCCAGTCTGGTTCCGCGCGGTGCAGGTCTTGCAGGATTTGTTCTACCATCAGCTTGCTGCGGCCATAAGGGCTGGCGGGGGTACCGGTGGGGAAACTTTCCTGATACGGAACGTGCGGCTGGTCGCCATATACGGTGGCCGATGAACTGAAAATCAGCGTTTTGACGCCTGCCTGCTTCATGGCGTCCACCAGCGTCAGCGTGCCGTAGACATTGTTGTCGTAATAACTGATGGGTTCGCGCACGGATTCGCCCACCGCCTTAAGACCTGCGAAGTGGATCACTGCGCCAATATCGTGCTCGGCAAAAATAGTCTGCAACAGACCACGGTCACGGATATCGCCCTGATAAAACACCGGCGTCTGTCCGCTGACATGGGCAATAGCTGTTGCCACACTGGCTTTGCTGTTGCACAGGTTGTCGAGGATAACCGGCTGATGACCGGCGGCGATCAATTGCACACAGGTATGGCTTCCTATGTAACCGCTACCACCTGTAACCAATACTTTCATAATGACCTCTGTTGCAGAAAACTGAGTGAAAAAATAGCATGGATGTAACCGGAAAAAGGTGATCAGCGCCGTAAATAGTGATAGTCGAGGCGAGTGGTTCAGTCTTCGCCTTTTCCCTGGCTTAACGAGTAACCAGCATAGCGCGATGTGAGGACGGTGAAAACAGGTTGTGCTCTGTGGTAACGTTATCACTAACTGGGTTGACGGTTTCGCCTGAAGCGAAACCGTGCTGTGAAGTATTCAGCGTGTTTGTATCAGATAGTGATAGCTGTCGCCGTCTGGTACGAAAGTCAGGCGGTGGGTGATGCAGTCCGGCGCATCTTGCGCATGGTGGGAAACGAACAGTAGTTGGGTTTGTCCCTGACTGATCAGAATATCTAACCAGCGGCGGATAAGCTGACGGTTAAGTGGGTCTAAGCCTTGTAGCGGTTCATCGAGGATCAATAAGGCCGGATGTTTCACCAGTGCGCGCACAATCAGCGCCAGCCGTTGCTGCCCCCAGGACAGTGACTGGAACGGGGCATCGGCCACACTGTCCGGCAGACCGAGCAGCGATAACCACTGTGCCGCCAGAAAACGCTGGCGGTCCGATACTGCCTGATAAATGCCGATGGAATCGAAAAAACCGGACAGGATGACGTTGCGCAGACTGGAACTGACGCGGTACTCCAGATGCAGGCTGCTGCTGACATAGCCGATATGGCGTTTGATGTCCCAGATGGTTTCACCGCTGCCGCGCCGACGACCAAATAGCGTCAGGTCGTTGCTGTAACCTTGTGGATGATCACCGGTGATAAGACTAAGCAGGGTGGACTTGCCCGCGCCGTTCGGCCCGATAATTTGCCAGTGTTGTCCCGGCAATACTTCCCAGCTCAAATCGTCCAGAATACGGCGGTCATTATAGCTCACTACACCGTGCAGCAGACGAATACGGGGTTGATCCGGCGGTAGAGTTGGCCGCTGGCTTGGGTCTTCCGCTTCCGGCAACGTGATACCGGCCAGAGTTTCGCTGTGCGCCAGTTGTGAAACCAGCGCATCGGACAGAACCGTCTCGCGCTTACCCTGTCGCGTCAGGGTGCAATCCGCCAGCACGCCGACCTGGTCGATAAATGCCGGAATGTCCTCAAAGCGGTTGAGAATCAGCACCAGCGTCTGCCCTTGTGCTCCCAGCGACGCCAGCAGGTCGGTTAACTGTGCGCGTGAAGCGACATCCAGACCATCGAACGGTTCATCGAGAATCAGCAAGTCCGGCTGTGCCATCAGTGCCTGACACAGCATGGTTTTGCGGGTTTCACCGGTTGAGAGGTATTTGAAGCGCCGGTCCAGCAGGTGAGCGATGCCGAATTGTGTGGCTAACTGATGGCAACGGTCGGCATCGTGCACGCTGTCCTGAATCACCTCAGCAGTAGTGCGCCCGGTATCGTCCTCGTCGACGCCCAGCATATCGGTGTTGTTACGCTGCCACTCCTGTGACACTAACTGTTGCAGTTGTTCGAAAGAGAGGCGCGCCACACGCTGGAAGTCGCACTGGCGTTGACCGGACAACAGCAGTAATTCGCCGCTGAGCGCACGTGCCAGCGCCGATTTTCCGCTGCCGTTAGCGCCGACAAACGCCCAGCACTGTTGCTGATGCAACCTGAGTTCATCCAGATGCATCATCCGGGTATCGCTTAACCGGAACTGTGCCTGATGGATATGCAGCAATGACATGATGATTCCCTTTGCGAAATAGCAGACCTCTTACGGGTAAAGGGAAGCTGGCGGCTTGTCAAGTTGCTAACGTATTTCTCCGGCGCTGATGTGGAGATAAACAGCTACAGTTGGGTTAACGTGCGATTTTTCTCGGAGGTCAACAAATCGAGTAGCGTCATGCTGAAGCTTTTTATCAACTTGTCATTGACCCACTGAAATCCATTTTTTGCTCCCGTTGGCGTAATAGAGATGATGCCATCAACCGAACGAAAATCAGGCTCTTCGACAGGAGGAAGGGTGCTGTCAGTGGCGGTTTTAACAACAAAGTTATTATTTCCCTGCGCCTGATAAGCGGAAAATGAGGAGCTTAATGGCTCACCGGCATGGGTTGCACCCTGGCCGAATGTGTTGACCACTTCTGCCAAAAAAGCAAAATTGGTTCGATGATTGAACGAAAAGCCCGGATCGAGCTGGTAGTGCAAGAATCCGGTATCTAACGTAGTGGTAGTAATACCTTCACTATTCAGAATCTGCGTGGCGGTAGCGGCATCGGTATCGGTGAAATGAAAGGTCTGTGCACGCCCATTCATGTCGTACATTTTGCCGTTATTTACGCTGACGCTCACACTGCCAAACATGCGGTAGTCTCCCAGGTCTCTCGCCAAATCATCAACATATTGCAAATCCACGCCGGATTGTTGAGCGTTGGCATACAGTGCTGACAGCATGTCCCGGTCTTGATAGGTGAGAAAGTTAACCGATGACATTTTCATCGTGGTTTCAGTCAACTGAGTCTGGACGGTGGGAGTGGCGCTCGAATCACCAAACAGACGAGACATCATCAGCCCCTTGCCGCTGAAGGTTGCCTGCTGAGTATTCGACAGCGGCCCTTGTTGATGATCCGTTTGTGAAAGCGCGCTTTGAGCGACTTTTTGCGTGTTGTCAGATGTATTTTTAACCTGAAAATAGGTGGTGGTATCAGAGCGAATTTCCATGCTGTAACCCTTTGTTAGTCATACTCTGCGATTTGTCACATCATCAAAAATGTGGGAGGCGTTGCTAATAGCTATAGTCCCAGCGAATGCTTTCCTTACGTGAAGGCTATTTGTGACAAAGAATCCTGTTCGGTAGATCCAATAAACGGCAGGGTCAATAAAATATTTAGCAATGTTAATGTATTGGTTGTGTTTACGTCCCCACACCACGACTGAACTTATCTGGCAATTAACACAGAGTGGCAATAATCACCTGGTCGGCATTAAAACTGGCGTAGACGGCCATCTCCGGCTGCAATCCCTGTAGCGCCACGGCATCATTGGGCAGGGTGGCGCACACGACCTCGCCGCCTTCCAGCGTTACCAGCACTTCGCTCTGTGTCGGGCCGGGTTGCAGGTGGTTGATGCGGCCCGGTAATACATTATCGTGAGCGGGCGCTGGAACGGTTTGCGGCGTCACCGCGACCCAGGGGGCTTTTATCAGCACCAGCACTTCTTTGCCGCTGGTGAGCTGTAATCGATCGGCGCTCTGCTGGGTCAGTGCGGCCTGAATGCGGGTATGGCCACCCGCCAGCAGGACAGACAGGTGCTGCTGCACCCGTTGCTGGTCGCGCTCCAGTACGGTGCCGAAAAACTGATTGCGGGCGCTGGTTTGCAGCGAAAAACGGGCGATGGCTGCCAGCAGGCTGTCCAGCGGCAGGTCATCGTCTTGCAGAACATCGAAAGCTTTTTGCTGGATTTGCCCCAGCAGCTCATACAATTGCAATAACCGTTCGCCGTAACGCGTCAGCACCGCACCGCCGCCGCCTTTTCCGCCGGTAGTGCGCTCAACGATGGTTTGTTCGGACAACTGATTCATTTCATTAATCGCGTCCCAGGCACTTTTGTAGCTGATATCGGCCAGACGCGCTCCCTGACTGATGGAACCGGTTTGTTTCACCTGTTTGAGCAGCGTGATGCGACGTGGGTCGGCAAAGAGCCGTTGCTGAAGTTTTAGGGTAAGAAGAATTTCTGCTTGCATGAGCACATCCGTATCTGGGCCGCTAATCGTTTGTATTGTCATCGTTTTGCGTCAAACAGGCAAACCGCACGAATGGCCGCTCTAATTCCGGCGATTCAGGTAAACTCGTTAACAGCAATGGGGTGAGGATAGTCTACCCATAAATCCATGAAATGCTGGCGGCGTAACGGCCAGCCACGGTGAAAAATGAGGTCGATATGTTGGAGTTGCTGAAAAGCCTGCTGTTTGCGGTGTGCATGGTGCCGGTCATGATGGCGCTGATTTTGGGGGCTATTTATGGGTTGGGTGAAGTATTCAACCTGTTTTCCGCCATCGGTCATCGTGAGTCGTCAGTAGCGCGCAAATAACCCCTTCTCTGATTTCCTTTTCTGATCAATCCGGCATTTGCCGGATTTTTTTGCTTAAGAACAATGACAAAGCCGTCGAGATTCGGTATTCATCGTTATATCATTAACTACATAACGAAAATGTCAGGAGAGAAAATGAAACCACAATGGACTTATTGGCTGAGCGCCGCCGCGTTAGCGCTGGGTATGAACACGAATACAGCACTGGCGCAGGATAAGGTAACGGTGTTTGCCGCCGCTTCGCTGACCAACGCATTACAGGATATCGCCGCGCAGTATCAGAAGGAAAAACAGGTTTCCATCGTGGCATCCTACGCATCGTCGTCAACGCTGGCGCGTCAGATTGAGCAAGGAGCGCCTGCCGATCTGTTCATCTCAGCCGACCAGCAGTGGATGGATTACGCTCAGGACAAGCAACTGACCGAGAACGACACCCGGTTTACCTTGTTGGGAAATCAACTGGTGGTGATCGCGCCTAAGTCCGCTGAAACCAAAGGGTTCAAAATCGACGATAAAACCGACTGGAAAGCACTGCTGAAAGGCGGACGACTGTCGGTGGGCGACCCGGATCATGTACCCGCCGGTATTTACGCCAAAGAAGCGTTGCAGAAACTGAATGCATGGGATTCATTGTCGCCGTTGATGGCCCGCGCCAATGACGTACGCGCCGCCATGGTGCTGGTAGAACGTGAAGAAGCGCCGCTGGGGATTGTTTACGGTTCGGACGCCGTCGCCAGCACCAAAGTAAAAGTGGTCGGCATTTTCCCGGATAATACCCACAAACCGGTGGAGTATCCGATGGCTATCGTCAAAGGGCACAATACCCCGGCAGTCAATGCCTTCTTTGATTACCTGAAAACACCGAAGGCAGCCGTGGTGTTTAAACAATACGGATTTACGCCGGTTAATGCTGCTCAGTGATTACGAATGGCAGGCGGTTTCGCTGAGCCTGAAGGTATCGGTGGTGGCGGTCAGTTGCAGTTTACCGCTGGGTATTCTGGCGGCCTGGGTGCTGGCGCGTTGCCGCTTTGTCGGTAAATCGCTGCTGGATAGCGTGATTCACCTGCCGTTGGTGCTGCCGCCGGTGGTGATCGGCTATTTGTTGCTGATAGTCATGGGGCGCAAAGGTGTGGTGGGGGGTTGGCTTTACCACTGGTTCGGTTTCAGTTTCAGTTTTAGCTGGCACGGTGCGGCGCTGGCGTCGGCGGTGGTAGCGTTCCCGCTGATGGTGCGTGCTATCCGGTTGGCGCTGGAGGCGGTGGATACCCGGCTGGAGCTGGCGGCGCGTACGCTTGGCGCTGGTCGCTGGCGGGTGTTTTTCACCATCACGCTGCCGTTGACACTGCCGGGTATTATTGCCGGCACTGTACTGGCGTTTGCCCGCTCACTGGGCGAGTTTGGCGCTACCATCACCTTTGTGTCCAACATTCCGGGGGAAACCCGCACCATCCCGAATGCCATGTATACGCTGATTGAAACGCCGGGCGCGGAAATGCAGGCTGCCCGATTGTGCATCATCGCCATTGTGCTGTCGTTGGTGTCGCTGCTGTTGTCGGAATGGCTCACGCGCTGGAGCCGTAAACGGTTGGGGGGATAATGCTGCAACTGGATTTTACCCAGCAACTGGGTGACCTGATGCTCAGTGTCGCCACCCAGCTTCCCGCCAGCGGGATTACCGCCGTATTCGGCGTATCCGGTGCGGGAAAAACATCGCTGATCAATGCCATTGTTGGCCTGACCCGACCGGATAGCGGGCGGATTCAGCTCAATGATCGGGTGCTGTCTGATCGGACGCAAGGGGTGTTTCTGCCGCCGGAAAAACGGCGTATCGGTTACGTTTTTCAGGATGCGAGGCTTTTCCCGCATTACCGGGTATTGGGGAACTTGCGTTATGGCATGGCAGCGCCGATGCAAGCGCAGTTCGATGACATTGTGGAACTGCTTGGCATCGGACATTTGCTCAAACGCTATCCGTTAACCTTGTCCGGCGGCGAGAAACAACGGGTGGCGATTGGCCGTGCATTGCTGACTGCGCCGGAATTGCTGCTGATGGACGAGCCGCTGGCGTCGCTGGATGCACCGCGCAAGCGTGAACTGCTGCCTTATCTGGAGCGGTTGGCGCGTGAGGTCAACACACCCATTCTGTATGTCAGCCACAGTCTGGAAGAAGTGGTGCGGCTGGCGGATAGGGTGCTGGTATTGGATAAAGGGCAGGTGAAGGCGCAAGGCTCGCTGGAAGAGGTGTGGGCCAGCAACGCCCTGCGTGCCTGGTTGCCGCGAGAAGAGCAGAGCAGCATTCTGAAAGTGACGGTGATGGAGCACCATCCGCATTACGCGATGACGGCGCTGTCGCTGGGCGAACAACCGCTGTGGGTGGGGCGTGTTGACGCGCCGCTTGGTTCAGCATTGCGTATCCGCATCAATGCGGCGGATGTGTCGTTGGTGATGCAGCGGCCAGCAGTGAGCAGCATCCGTAATGTGCTGTCGGCCAGTGTGGTGGAATGCCTTGAGGTCGGTGAGCAGGTTGAGGTCAAGCTGGATATCGGCGGACAAATCCTGTGGGCGCGTATTACGCTCTGGGCGCGGGACGAACTGGCGCTGGCTGCCGGGCAGCGTCTGTATGCTCAGGTCAAGAGCGTGTCGATAACGGCATAACGCCTCAACTACGCCCTCGTCCTGGCGGGGTGCGTGACAAGCTCAGACCAGCACCCGATGGCGAATTACCTCAGCGATACCGGGTTGTTCATGGTGATCGATCACCAGATCGGCATGGGCTTTGACGCCGTCGGCGCTATTGCCCATTGCCACACCCAATCCGGCAGCAGACAACATGCTGATGTCATTAAAGTTATCGCCGAATGCCACTACGTCGTTCATGCTAAGTCCCTGAGATTCCACCCAGCGTCGCAGCAACCGGCCTTTACTGTTGCCGGTCTGGGCGATATCCACCTGATCCATCCATGACCATTCGCAGGCCAGTCCCAGCTCTTGTTCAACCTGTTGCGCGAAATCGTTCAGTAGCGCGGTATCGGTGTGGTGGGTGGCGAATTTCCAGATAGAACGGCAGTGGTTGGTGGCGGTCAGCAGGTCATCTACCTTGCGGAACACCGGACGCTGTGATTCGGGCAAATTTTCCGCCCAGGTCTGGGTACGGGTAATATGACCAGTAAGGTGCTGGTAGAGCATGGCGTCGTCTGCATACATCAGGCCGTGAATGGCAAACTGCTGTAACCGCTGTAAGACGTTTTTAGCCTGTGCTGGCGTGAGCGGATTCGCTTCGCTGGCTTGTCCGGTCTGGTAATCGTAGAGGTAGGTGCCATTACAGCAAATTGCCGGGGTATCCAGCTCCAGTGCCTGATAAAACGGGTGGATAGCCGAATGGTGGCGACCGGTCACGATGATGACCTTGATGCCCACCTGCCGGGCCTGTGCCAGCGCCTGTAGGGATTCCGGTAAAATCGTTTTCTTTTGCGTTAACAGCGTGCCATCCAGATCGAGGGCAATGATGCGATAAGTCATGGTATTCTCAACGGGTTATCGGGTTCACTTCATTGGGATGGTACACTGGAAGTCATCTGAAGCAACAGGCCCTTTTTCCGTGCTGACTCTCTCGCTGGGAAGCCGGCACCGATAAATGAAAGCCTAGCCTGAGCGTAACGAGGCGCGCCTGTCGCCTCACTGGTGCCAACAAGGAGAATCGAATGCAGCAAGTGGTTTATATCGCCAGTCCGGAAAGTCAGCAGATCCATGTCTGGCAACTCGCTTCCAGCGGGGCGCTGAGCTTGTTACAGGTGGTTGATGTCCCCGGTCAGGTGCAACCAATGGTTATCGCGCCGGATAAGCGCCATCTGTATGTCGGCGTGCGCCCTGAGTTTCGTGTCATTAGCTATCGCATTGACGAACTAGGGAAACTGAGCGAAGCCGGTGTGGCGCCGTTGCCGGGCAGCCCGACGCACCTGTCTACTGATCAGACCGGGCGTTTCCTGTTCAGTGCCTCTTACAGCAATGCTTGCGTCAGCGTCAGCCCGATTGGCGACGATGGCGTAGTACAGGCGCCTGCCCAACAGCTAGACGGGCTGGAAGGCTGCCACTCGACCAATATCGATCCGGCTAACCGCGTGCTGTGGGCGCCTTGCCTGAAGGAAGATCGCATTCGCTTGTATGATGTCGGCAGCAATGGCCGCCTGAGCGAACATCAGCCTGCTGAACAGCGTGCTGCCGCGGGTGCCGGGCCGCGCCATATGGCGTACCATCCGAATAACCGTTTCGCCTATTGCGTCAACGAACTGAATAGCTCAGTGGATGTGTTCGAACTGGATGCGCAGGGTGAAGGGCAGCGAATTCAGACGCTAAGCGCGATGCCGACCGATTTTACCGGCACCTGCTGGGCGGCGGATATCCATATCACGCCGGATGGTCGCCACCTGTACACCACTGATCGCACCGCCAGCCTGCTCTCCATTTTCCAGGTATCGGCGCAGGATGGTTCGCTGACCCTGACGGGACATCAGCCAACGGAAACGCAACCGCGTGGTTTTAACATCGACCACAGCGGCCAGTTCCTGATCGCCGCCGGTCAGAAATCTCACCACATTGAGGTGTACCGCATTCAGCCGGATAATGGCAGCCTGACGCCGCAGGCTCGCTACCCGGTCGGGCAGGGACCGATGTGGGTGTCGGTACTGGCGCTGGACTAATCACCGATGCGCGATGCCTGAATCACGCGCTGCCGGAGGGCAGCGCGAAGGCTTCCAGCGGTTAGCCGCGATATTCGATGATCGACAATCCGGCGTTATAGTCGGTGCTATAGATAATTCCTTGCGCATCGACAAACACATCGCAGGATTGGATCACCTGAGGGCGACCGGGGCGTTTGTCGATCATGCGTTCAGGTGCGGCAGGAACCAGCGCGCCGGTTTCTTTTGGCCGATACGGATTGCTGATGTCATAAGCGCGCACCCCGGCATTCTGGTAGGTGGCGAAAATCAGTGTCGAGCTGATGAAGCTGCCCGGTCGGTTTTCATGCAAATTGTGCGGACCGAAGTGCGCCCCTTTCTTCACATAATCGGTTTCGTTGGGCTGTGGGAGGGTGGCGATGCTCACCGGGTTGGACGGCTCGCGGATATCGAACACCCAAATCAGCTTTTCCCCGTCTTCCTGATTATCCAGCACGGCTTCATCCAGCACGATCAGCAGGTCGCGGTCCGGCAATGGTAACGCGGTGTGGGTGCCGCCGCCAAAAGGCGGACTCCAGTTGCGATGGCTGATGAGCGTGGGCTGGGTTCGGTCGCTTACATCCAGTAGTGTCAGGCCGCCGTCGCGCCAACTGCCGTAGGCGGTGTCGCCGCTGACAATGGCGTGGTGCAGCGCGTAGCGCTTACCTTCCGGCCAGTTCGGGGTTTCGCCGCCGGCGGTGTGCATACCCGGTAGCCAATAACGGCCAGCGACGTGCGGTTTACGCGGGTCGGCGAGGTCTATGGTCAGAAAAATGTAGTCGCTGTAGCCATCGAGCAGCGCAGAAACATACGCCCAGCGGCCACCGACGTACCAGATGCGGTGGATACCGATGCCATCGAGCGGCAGGAAACTGATTTCACGCGGCTGATCCGGGGTAGAGATATCGAATATCCGTAGTCCGGCACTCCAGTATTTATCCTGCTGGCCGCTGCTCACCGTCTCTGCCACCGAGCGGGTGTAGTAGACTTTTTCTTCGGCGAAGCGGGCGTCGGCGAACAGATCACGTGCATTGACCACCAGCAGCAGGTCATCGTGGGTTTGCAGATGAATATTCCAGGTACCCGGTGGTGCGGCGATAAAGCCGGCTGGTTTGGGGTTTTTCGGGTCACGTACATCGACGATGGAAACGCCCTGCGACACCATGTGTCCGATATAGGCGTAACCACGATGAACCATGACCTGCACGCCATCAGGGCGCCCGCCCTGATCACTGTGTCCAATCAGCCGCATGTTGCGGCTGTATTCCGGCATGGGCAGGGGCGCTGATGCCATATGAACCTCCGTTATGACAGACCTTTATTTACTTTTGGCTTCCAGTGTAGCAAACCACGGTGCAATAAAGTCATTGGTCTGGCCCCAGCCTGGGATGATTTTTGCCAGCCCCGTCACGTTGACTGGGCCGGGTTGGCTCAGCAGCAGTGCCTGCGGGATGCTGGCGGCGCGGAATTCGTAGGTTGGCGGTGTCGGCTCGCCGGCTATCTTATTGGCAACCAGACGCAGGTTGACCTTGCCGATCAGTTTCGGATCTACCGCTACGCTCACTTTCCATGGACTATTGGCCTCACGCATCAGTTGCAGATCCTGATTGGAAATGTCGATGCTGTAGAGTTTGATTTCAGTACGACCGTTTTCTTTCAGCGCCTTGTATGCACCCTGGCTGAAGGCATCCCAGGAGCCCCAGATAGCGTCAATTTTGCCTTTCGGGTATTTTGCCAGAATCGCGCCCACTTTGTTGGCCGTGTCGCCCTGTACGTCAGAGGAGACCGCACCGATGGATTCCAGCTCTTTAATGCCCGGATTGTCTTTCAGGATCTGCTGGTAGGCCGTCTGACGACGTTCCATCGGCGGGAAACCGGCCACCCACAGTTTGACAATGTTGGCTTTGCCGTTGAAATCCTTCACCAACTGGCCCAGAGATTCGTTCGCCAGCGACGCATCGTCCTGCTGGGTAACGGTCACACCGGGAATGGTGCGATCCACCGCAGTGTCAAACACGGCTACTTTGATGCCGCTGTCAACAATGCGTTGGATCAGTTCAGTGGAATAGGGCGCACGGCCCTGAGACAGAATGATGCCGTCATATTTCTGGCTGATAGCCTGATTGACGAAGTCCTGAAATTTGGCGTCGTCGCCGTTGCTCAGGAAGGTACTGATCTTGAACCCCAGCTTTTTGCCTTCTTCCAGCACACCGGAAACGAATTGGGTGGTGTTGTCATCTGAACCGAGGTTGCGGATCACGGCGATGCGCACCGGTCCCTGATGGTTGGCGATAGCGGCAGGAACCGGCACGGCAGTGGCGGGTGTCTGCGCAGCCAGCGTGGAGAATGAGGCAGTCAGGCTCAGGGCCAGCAGCGCAACAGGGAATTTTTTCATGTTCAATCCTCGGTGTTGTGAATCAGGTTTGCCAGTTTATGGATATCTTTATGTCTGGATGTCTATTTTAGTGATAAGGAATCATAGCGGGTAACTCTGCGGTGTGCAAAGGGGGCGGATTATGTCGTTTGGGTTTAAGTTATAACTTTTCGTTCAATGCAATGAGGGGCGGACTGGCGGCGAGACAAGGGAGAAATAAACGCGCCCAGACCAGCCGGTCGGGCACGTCTGGTAAGGCTTACTGTTCGAAGAAGCGGATATCCTGACCCAGCTTGCACAGGTAGCTTAGGGTATTACCGCGCTGTTGCAGACTGGGCAGATTAAACATAAAGGTCGTGAAGCGCACCGTGTTATCTGGCTGTACCTGATAGCGCATGAATTGCTGAATCGGCGTGCCATCGTTGGCAACGGTGAAGTGCTCATCGCTAAACGACAACGTACCGTTATCAATCAGACGATAGGCGTTGATGTGCAGGCCGCCACGAGTTTTGCTGGCTGGTGTGCCATTCTGTGGTGTACAAGCGGACAGATCGATAGTGACGTTAACACTGTTCCCCTTATTCAGGGTAGTAATCACGTCGTCGGCACTGTTTAGCGCTCTGGACGCCATAGCTGGCGCGGTGGTAGCAAGCAGCGCTGCGCTCAACAGCAAAGGGGTCATACGAAGCATTCGATGTTCCTCCATGATCGATGATGTGGCTGGCGTCGTGACCATCACGCATGGCGAGAAGGTGCAGGCCGACTACGCACCACGTAGCTGAGTACGCGGCGTGATAATCACGACTTATCACTGTGTATCATGGTCGAGATAAACGCGCTATTGCTGTTTGTCCGAATAACGACACGTCAGAGGTGTAGACGGGAGGGGAATACCGAAGTGGGTATGACACCAGGCCGGTGAACCAGCCTGGTGTTAATGGGCTTACTTGATTTGCATCCCCGGCTGAGCGCCGCTGTCAGGGCTTAACAGGAAGATGTCTTTTCCGCCGGGGCCAGCGGCCATTACCATGCCTTCGGAGACGCCAAAGCGCATTTTACGCGGCGCCAGATTGGCAACCAGCACCGTCAGGCGGCCTTCCAGCGCAGAAGGGTCCGGATAGGCGGCACGAATGCCGGAGAATACCTGGCGAGTTTGACCGCCCAGGTCCAGCGTCAGACGCAACAGTTTGTCCGAGCCGTCCACCAGTTCGGCTTTTTGGATCAGCGCGACGCGCATGTCCACTTTGTCGAAATCGGCGAAGTCGATGGTGTCCTGAATCGGGTTGTCGGCCAGTGGGCCAGATGCCGGTTTGGCCACGGCTGCGGCGGCATCCTCTTTAGAAGCGTCGATCATGCCTTGTACCTGTGCGATGTCGATGCGGTTGAACAGCGCCTTAAACGCACCGACTCGATGGTTTACCAGCGGCTGTGCCAGCGAATCCCATCGCAGCTCGGTTTGCAGGAAGGCTTCGGTACGTTCCGCCAGCGACGGCAGTACCGGCTTCAGGTAGGTCATCAGCACGCGGAACAGGTTGATGCCCATTGAGCAAATTGCCTGCAGGTCGGCGTCGCGGCCTTCCTGTTTGGCGACCACCCACGGCGCTTGTTCGTCCACATAGCGGTTAGCAAGATCCGCCAGCGCCATAATTTCGCGAATAGCCTTGCCGGACTCACGGTTGTGGAAGGCATCGGCGATGGTCTGTGCGGCGTCGATAAAGGTGTGATACAGCGCCGGGTTGGCCAGTTGAGCGGCCAGCTGGCCGTCAAAGCGTTTGTTGATGAAACCGGCGTTGCGCGAAGCCAGGTTGACCACCTTGTTAACGATGTCGGCGTTTACACGCTGCACAAAGTCTTCCAGATTAAGGTCGATGTCATCAATGCGTGACGAAAGCTTGGCGGCGTAGTAGTAACGCAGGCAGTCGGCATCCAGATGTTTCAGGTAGGTGTCGGCTTTGATAAAGGTGCCGCGCGATTTAGACATCTTGGCGCCGTTCACCGTCACATAGCCGTGCACGAACAGGTTGGTCGGTTTGCGAAAACCGCTGCCTTCCAGCATCGCCGGCCAGAACAGACTATGGAAGTAGACGATATCCTTGCCGATAAAGTGATACAGCTCGGTGCTGGCGTCTTTACGCCAGAATTCGTCGAAGCTGAGGTCGCCGCGCTTATCGCAGAGGTTTTTAAATGAACCCATGTAGCCGATTGGCGCATCCAGCCAGACGTAGAAATACTTGCCCGGCGCGTCCGGCACTTCGAAACCGAAATAAGGCGCATCGCGGGTAATATCCCACTGTTGCAGTCCGGCGTCGAACCACTCCTGCATCTTGTTGGCGACCTGTTCCTGCAACGCGCCGGAACGGGTCCAGCTTTGCAGCATGTCGCTGAATGCCGGAAGATCGAAGAAGAAGTGTTCTGATTCACGCATCACCGGTGTCGCACCGGACACGGCGGATTTCGGGTCGATAAGCTCTGTGGGGCTGTACGTCGCACCGCACACTTCGCAGTTATCGCCATACTGATCCGGCGCCTTACACTTCGGGCAGGTGCCTTTCACAAAGCGATCCGGCAGGAACATGCTTTTTTCCGGGTCGAATAGCTGGGAAATCGTGCGGTTCTTGATAAAACCGTTTTCCTTCAGCCGACGGTAAATCAACCCCGACAACTCGCGATTCTCCTCACTGTGCGTGGAGTGATAATTGTCGTAGCTGATGTTAAATCCGGCGAAATCCTGCTGGTGTTCCTGACTCACCGTCGCAATCATCTGCTCTGGCGCCACGCCCATTTGCTGTGCTTTGAGCATGATCGGCGTGCCGTGGGCATCGTCTGCACAAATAAAATGCACCTGATTGCCGCGCATTCGCTGGTAACGGACCCAAATATCCGCCTGAATGTGTTCGAGCATGTGGCCCAGGTGGATCGGACCGTTAGCATAAGGCAGCGCGCACGTTACCAAAATTTTGTTTGCGACTTGAGTCATAGTGGGGAACTTGCTTGTTGGTTGGTGAATAAATAAAGAAGGAATCCAGATGTTACCCCATCGTGCCTTAATGCGTAAACCTTGGGGCGATACGGGTTGCAACAAAACCGCTTCTGCCGGTAACAATGACGAAATCACAAGACTGGCTTCACGTTGGCTGGAAGGTTGATTCAACCCTTTTTTCTACATCGTGAATGTGCGCGATACACCCACGTGCGGGCGTTCTGCTATGCTAAGGCCGCTGTGATAACGACTTTAATTCAAACTCAAGGAGCCGGGATGAACGATAAACTCCCTGCGCAAAACCCAGAGATGTTGCGCGCCATGGTGAATGGCGTACTTTCCTCTTTTTCACACCCGACACTGAAAAATAACCTGACCACGCTTAATGCGTTGCATCACTGTGCGCTGCTGGACGATGTACTGCATATTGAGTTGACCATGCCGTTCGTCTGGCTGAATGGCCTGGCGGATTTGAAAGACAGCGTCAGTGAGGAATTGTTGCGCCTGTGCGGCGCTCGTGAAGTGGAATGGCGGTTGACCCACAACATCGCCACGCTGCGCCGGGTGAATAATCAGGCAGGCGTCAAAGGCGTGAAGAACATTATCGCCGTCAGTTCCGGCAAGGGGGGCGTCGGAAAGTCCAGTACGGCGGTGAACATGGCGTTGGCGCTGGCGGCTGAAGGGGCCAACGTTGGCATTCTGGACGCGGATATCTATGGACCGTCGATTCCTACCATGCTGGGGGCGGCCAGTGAGCGGCCAACCTCGCCGGACGGGCAACACATGGCGCCGATCATGGCGCATGGTCTTGCTACCAACTCTATCGGTTATCTGGTGACCGACGATAACGCCATGGTATGGCGTGGACCAATGGCCAGCAAAGCGCTGCTGCAGTTGCTGCAGGATACGCTATGGCCGGATTTGGATTATCTGGTGCTGGACATGCCGCCGGGCACCGGCGATATCCAACTCACGCTGGCGCAAAACGTGCCGGTCACCGGTGCGGTGGTGGTGACGACCCCACAGGATATCGCGCTGATGGATGCGATGAAGGGCATCGTGATGTTCGAGAAAGTCAACGTGCCGGTGTTGGGCATTGTCGAGAACATGAGCGTGCACATTTGCAGCAATTGCGGCCATCTTGAGCCGATTTTCGGCACCGGAGGGGCGCAAAAGCTGGCGGAAAAATACCACTGTGCCTTGCTGGGACAGTTGCCGTTGCATATTTCTCTGCGTGAAGACCTGGACCGCGGCGAGCCGACGGTAGTCAGCCAGCCGGACAGCGAATTTACTCAGTTGTACCGCGAACTGGCGGGGAAGGTGGCGGCACAGTTGTACTGGCAGGGTGAGGTGATCCCAACAGAAATCGCGTTCCGCGCGGTTTGACCGCCTTAAACGGATACCGTGAAGTTAGGGGCGGTATCCGTTGTTTTCGACATCTGGCATATATAACGGCAGATGCTGTGTGCACCACGAGTATCCGCCTGCGTAATACTGGCGCGAATGGCGCGAACTCCCTATAATTGCCGCGTCAGACACCCCGACCATGTTCTGCAATCAACCCGTATGCTGCTGATGGCTGTTCTTCGGCGCACGATCCCGTATGAATCGCGCCTGAATCGTTCGGTGTGTGTCCCCCTCCTTCTTTATTTAATCAGGTCCTTATTGCCATGACTGATAAGTCTCGCCAGTGTGTCATCATCGGGATTGCCGGCGCGTCCGCATCCGGAAAAAGTCTTATTGCCAGTACCCTGTACCGCGAACTGCGTGATCAGGTGGGCGATGAACATATTGGCGTTATTCCGGAAGACAGCTATTACAAGGATCAATCTCACCTGACCATGGAAGAACGGGTCAAAACCAACTACGACCACCCCAGTTCGATGGATCACAGCTTGCTGTTGCAACATCTGCAGATGCTTAAGGCCGGTCAGTCGATCGCATTACCGCAGTACAGCTATGTGGAGCATACGCGTTTGCAGGAAACGTTACAGATGGCTCCGAAAAAGGTGATTATTCTTGAAGGCATTCTGTTGCTGACCGATGCGCGACTGCGGGAGGAGATGAATTTCTCCATTTTTGTCGATACCCCGCTGGATATTTGCCTGATGCGTCGTATGTGCCGTGATGTCAAGGAGCGTGGTCGCTCGATGGATTCGGTGATGGAACAATATAAGAAAACGGTGCGCCCGATGTTCCTGCAATTTATCGAGCCGTCCAAACAATATGCGGACATTATTGTCCCGCGCGGCGGTAAGAACCGCATCGCCATTGATATTCTGAAGGCGAAAATCAGCCAGTTCTTTGAGTAAGCGGGTGGAAACGGCATGGCATTTCCGGCGCTGCTGTGGCAGTTTGAAAACCTGCAAGCGTCTTACTGGAGAAGATAATGAGACTGTGTGACCGTGATATTGAAGCCTGGCTGGATGATGGACGTCTGGTGATTACGCCACGTCCTCCGATTGAGCGGATTAACGGCGCAACGCTGGATGTGCGGCTGGGCAATCAGTTCCGGGTGTTTAGCGGTCATACCGCACCGTTCATTGATCTGAGCGGGCCGAAAGATGAGGTGAGCGCTGCGCTGGATCGCGTAATGAGTGATGAGATCAATTTGGCGGAAGGCGAGGCGTTTTTCCTCCATCCGGGCGAACTGGCGCTGGCGGTAACGCTGGAGTCGGTCACGTTGCCGGATAATCTGGTGGGCTGGTTGGATGGCCGCTCCTCGCTGGCTCGTCTGGGACTGATGGTGCATGTGACCGCCCACCGTATCGATCCAGGATGGCAAGGACGTATCGTGCTGGAGTTCTATAACTCAGGTAAGCTGCCGCTGGCGCTGCGCCCCGGCATGATTATCGGCGCATTGAGCTTCGAACCGCTCTCTGGTCCCGCCGCACGGCCATATAACCGCCGTGAAGACGCGAAATACAAGGACCAGCAGGGCGCGGTAGCAAGCCGGATTGATAAAGACTAGCTGGGTCAGGTACGACCGCGAACGAGGATGGCATGAGAAGAGTGTTTACCGCGCTGGTGATTCTGCTGGTGGTGCTGGCAGCAGGCATGACGGCGCTGGTGGTGTTGATCAATCCGAACGATTTTCGGGCCTATATGGTGCATCAGGTTGAGGCGCGCTCTGGTTACCGGTTGAATCTGGATGGGGACCTGCGCTGGCATGTGTGGCCGCAACTGAGCATTCTGTCCGGTACTCTGTCAGTAAGCGCGCCAGGCGCGGCAACGCCGGTCATCAGCGCTGAGAATATGCGGCTGGATGTGAAGCTCTGGCCGTTGCTGTCTCACCAACTGGAAGTCAAACAGGTGATGCTGAAAGGCGCGGTGATTCGTCTGACGCCAGACAGTGAGGCGCGGGTAGCCGGTCCGGTGCCGATTGCCCCGGCTGGCTCGCCGTCACCGGAGCCGGAGACGCCGTGGCGTTTTGACATCAACCGGGTAGAGGTGGCCGATAGCGTGCTGGTGTTCCAGCGTAGAGACGCTCCTGCCCTGAATGTTCGTGACATCAACCTGACGCTGGAGAGCGATAACACCCGGCAGGTGCGGGTATCGCTCTCCAGCCGTTTTAACCGAGACCAGCGTGACTTGTCATTTTCACTCGACGCCGTGCTGGGTATGCAAAACTATCCGCAACAGATCGGCGCTGATATCAGCAGTATCAGTTATCAGTTGCAAGGCGCTGGTTTGCCAGCAGAGGGTATCAGCGGTAAAGGGGCGATTCGCGGCAGTTACCAGCGCCAGCCAGAGAAACTGACCGTCAACCAGTTTACGCTCAGTGCCAATAATAGTCAGTTGAACGGATCATTATCCGCTACTTTTGGGACGACGCCGGAATATACGCTGGCGTTGCAGTCGGAAAAACTGGATCTGGATGCGCTGCTGGGACTGGAACCCCCTTCGCAACGTGGCGAAAGCGGCGACAAAACGGTGATTGCTAAACCGGTATTCTCGCACGATCAGCTATCAGAGCCTTATCAGGGGTTACGCAATTCTATTGACCGGGTAACGGTGAGCGTCAATACGTTGGTCTATCATGGAATAACGGTTAACCAGTTTGCCCTTAAAGGCAGTAATCAGCGTGGCACCGTCAAGGTGACTGATTTCAGCGGTCAGGTAGGCGAGGGGCATTTCTCGATACCGGGAACCATGAATGTGAATGTATCTCCCGCTATTACTATTCAACCCACATTGACGTCGGTGACGTTGGCGACACTGTTGCCGCTGTTTGGCCTGCCTGATGGTCTGGACGGTAAACTGAGTCTGCAAGGGCGGTTTAGCGGTGATGATCTGTCACAGCAAGCGTTGATCACGCAATGGCGAGGCTCTGCTTCGGTGCAGATTGACCAGTTGCGGCTCTCCGGGCTTAACATCCAGCAGTTGATTCAGCAGGCGGTGGCGCGCAACAACAGTAGTATCCAGGTTCCGGACGACTATTCTCGCTATACCGACATTCGGCAAATGCGCGGCGAAGCGATGCTTGATGCAGGCAAACTGGATTTGCAGTCACTATCCGGTCAGTCAGAAGCACTGACGGTGAATGGTGACGGTCAGTTTGATTTGCCTGCACAGCGTTGCGACATCAATATGGATGTACGTGTCACGCAAGGATGGAAAGGCGATGGGCAATGGGTGCAACTGTTGCAGGATACCGCTATTCCGTTCCGTTTGTACGGCGAGTTCGGTCATCTGAACTACCAGTTGCAGGTCGATCAGTTACTGCGTAAGCGGTTGCAGGATGAGATGAAAAAACGCCTGAATGACTGGGCTGATAAGAATCAGCCGACGTCTAAAACACCGGCGACAGGCATGTGACGTGCATGAAGCGTTTGCGGTGAAGACCTTGCTAAAGGCGGCTCAGGCCGCCTTTGTTGTGCATACATGCTGGTTGACGTTGATACGCCTTGTTGATTACACCTCATAATCCGGCTGTGGGTCGGATTCGGGGATAATCAATACTTTCATGATACGGTGGCTTTCCACCGTCAGTACCCGGAACAGTGTATTGTCGATGAGCACTTCGTCGCCTTCCTGAGGAATTTTCTGAGCATACTCCATCAGCAAACCAGCCAGCGTGTGGTAATCGCGCTTTTCATTCAGTTGCAGCGGGATATACATCAGCAGATCCTCGACCGGCAAATAGCCGTTAGCGGTTAAGGTGCCGTCGTCGTTTTCCTGAATATCATGGCGGGCGTCCAGCTCTTCCCCCTCCAGCGGCAGATTACCGGCAATGGTTTCCATGACGTCGCTCAGGGTGACAACGCCTTCAATTGATCCAAACTCGTCAGCTACAAAGGCGAAATGCGTGTGTGCCTCACGGAATTGCTCCAGCGCTGAAAGCAGTGACAATTGTTCTGGGAAGACCAGCGGTTGGCGAATCAGCGCACGCAGGTTCAACGGCTGCCCGTGTAATTGCTGGCGAAGCAGGTCGATCACATGCACCACGCCCAACGGTTCGCTGGAAGCATGGCTGTCAAACATCACCAGTCGGGTGTGCTGATTTTTTTCCATCAGTTTATAGAAGTTCGCCGGATCGATGTTGACATCCACATGTTCAATATCATGGCGGATGGTCATGATGCTGCTGACTGAACGCTGCGACATGCCGAGCACGCGCTCGATCATGCGTTGTTCCTGCTGGTTGAACACCGGTTGGCCGGGGCTGCCGGTGTTGTCCGCTATACGGTCGGCAGTCTGCTTGTCCAGTTCTGCTTCTTCATGCTCGCCGCGCAGTAATCTCAATACGGCTTCAGCTGTACGCTGACGTAATGGGGTTGATGATGAAAGAAAGCGCCGACGGTTGAATTGCGCAAGCTGGTTGAGCATTTCGATCATCACGGAGAAACCAATGGCAGCGTAAAGGTAACCTTTTGGAATCGGGTAGCCAAACGCATCCGCTACCAGACTAAAGCCAATCATCAGCAGGAAACTCAGGCACAGGATCACAATGGTGGGATGCGCATTGATGAAACGTGTCAGGGGTTTACTGGCTAACAGCATCAGGCCGATGGCGATGGTGACTGCTGCCATCATCACTGGCAGGTGTTCGGTCATCCCGACGGCGGTAATCACCGAATCCAGTGAGAAAATGGCGTCCAGTACGACTATTTGGGCGACTACTGGCCAGAAACGTGCGCCCTTGCGCTGGGTTTGCTGTGCCTGATCTTTGCCTTCCAGCCGTTCATTCAGTTCCATGGTGGCTTTAAATAGCAGGAACACGCCTCCCACCAGCATAATCAGGTCGCGCGCGCTGAACGGGTGCCCATAAACGGTAAACAGCGGGTGGATCAACGAAACCAGCCAGGAGATGGATGACAGCAGTACGAACCGCATCAACAGAGCCAGCAACAACCCGACAAATCGCGCCCGATCACGGGATTTTTCCGGCAACTTCTCCGCCAGAATGGCGATGAACACCAGATTATCGATACCTAATACCAGTTCCAGAACCACCAATGTGGCCAGGCCGGCCCAGATTGTTGGATCAACGATCCATTCCATAGACTGAGTTCACCTTATTTCTTTTCAGGTCGACAGGTGCATAGCGTATCAGGCGTTGCACCGCTCAACCATAACGCGACTGATTACGATTGACGGAAATCAAATTACAGAGTGTCACTCATCCGACTTTTTCATGTGAGTAAGATCACAATATTTTCAGCAAGATGGAATGGATTACAGCGCAATTTGTGGAATCAAAAAGTCATCAAATAGGTCAAAAAATAATCCATTTCATTAATTAAGTGCATTATATATCAAATATGGGGATGGACCGGAAAAAGGGGGCAGTAACGACCAT